>CBINDO010000001.1:0-98592 GCA_966249405.1 uncultured bacterium
GACCCAGGCGTTGATATTCGGGTGTGAAAGCCTGTGCAGCCAGGAGCGCGCGGAGGCCCTGCGGCGCCGCGGGGCGCACGTTCACCTGTTACCACCGGAGCCGCACACCGGGATCGTGCCGGTCGTCAAGGTACTCGAGTGTTTGGCGCGCGCCGGCGTGAGGCGGCTGCTCGTGGAGGGCGGCCCGAAGGTGATCCAGAGCTTCCTGAGAGCGCAGTGCGTCGACTGGCTGCAGGTAGAGATCGCGCCGCGCGTCGTGGGCGCCACTGGGCTACCCGGCCTTTCGAAGCTGGGTGGCAGCGTCACGCTCGATGACGTGGAGCTTCACACCATGGACAACCACATTCTCGTGTGTGGCAAGCCGAGCTACGGGAGCCGCAGCGCGGTCTAGAGAGGATTCCCTTGGTGAGAGACGTTTCGGCGGCGTTGTGTGAGCTCACCCTGTTGGAGTGCGAGAAGGCGATCGGCGCAACGGGCTTGCCGAGACCGCTCAGGGCACTGGCGCGTCTGCCGTTCCGACCGTTGGCACGGCGCTTGGGTGAGACAATTGGCCAGTTCGACGCCGCGGTGGGTCGAGGGTCACTCCCCGAAGCCGCTGGCGCCGTGCTGTGTCGCCTCGACGTGGTCCCGATGGTGCGCGGCACCACTCCGTTCCCGCACGACGGTCCGTTGGTCGTGGTTGCCAACCACCCCGGCGTCTACGATGCGTTGGCGCTGTTTGCTGCGATAGGGCGGGACGACCTGCGCGTGATCGCGGCCGAACGCGAGTTCTTGCGCGCCCTCCCCCAGATGGAACGCCACCTCTTGTTCGTGGAGGAGAGCTTTGGCGAGACATCTTCGACGAGTGACGGCGCGCGCAGCCGAAGTCGCGGTCTACGCAAAGCCCTCGCTCACCTGCGGAGCGGGGGTTGCCTGCTACACTTCGCCGCTGGACGCATCGAGCCGGACCCGGCCTTCTCCACACCAGAGCACGCGATCACGGAGTGGCAATCGGGAGTGGGCGCGCTGGCCGTTGCCTGCCAGAAACTGAACGGCGAGGTGCGGCTGGGTCTGGTTTGCGGCGTCCACTCGGCGCAGCTCAAACGGTCGGCGTTGATGCAAGCCATCGAGCGGCACGGTGCGTCGACGTTGGCTGGCCTGCTGCAGGTGGCGGCGCCGCGTTGGTTACCGGTGTCTACCCAAGTGCTGGTGTCCGCACCGGTAGCGCCTCTGCCTTTCAACGCCGAGGCGGCCACCAGAGCCATGAAGGCCGCGGCAACGGAGTTGCTCTCCAAGGCCCGACTTTCCGTCTAGGGTTTGCTAGCCGTCGGGCCTGGCTGCTTTGCTCAGTCGAGTTCGACCGCAGGCGCGGTATCTCTGAACGCCGCGGTGAATGCCGCGATTACCGCCACGGTCAGCGCGCTGCCATCTTCGAACGCCTCGCGCGGTAAGTCCATGCGCGCCGTCGCGGCGGGGCCCTGAGCGGTGGCGAACATCTCGAAGACCAGCGGCGTCGTCCCGTGGTGCGGCATCGCGCGCAGCAGACTTTCGCCGAACGGAGTCTGCCCCGGCCCGAACGGCAACCCCGCGAGCACCTTGGCGTAGCTGTTGAGAGTCGCAAAAGAGCCGTGCAGCACACGGTGTTCATGTAGCGCGGTCAATCCCTCGCGGGTCCCCAACTTGGGATAGTCGCCACCCGCGACCATCAGCTTCACCGGGTCGACGGCCGCCGCTTCGCTGAACCCCATCCCAAACCAGGTGCGCTCACCCGCCGTTGCCATGGCTAGATACAGCCCAACTTTGTCCAGTTTGAACACCTCCTGCGCCGAGTCTTTCGGCACCTTGTACGAGACCTCGTACAGTTCGATGGCAGGCATGGCCTTGCCCACGTTCACCTTACGCGTGCGTATCAAAGGCAGCTCGGTCATGTCTTCGTCGAGCGCCTTCGCGAGCTCGGCGCGCAGCCGCTTGTCGTTGAAGGTGGCGACCGAGCTCCGCCACATCTGCGCGTAAGCGCCAGCGTCTCCTTCGACGCCGATGAGGTAATAACCAAGCGCGTCGACGACGTCGCCGAGGGCGGCTTTCTTGGACTTCTTTACGCCCTTTTTGGGTGCCGTTGTTTTCGCCTGTCCAGGCACACCAACGAGCGGCATCGCTCCTGCGCCCACGACGACCGTGCCACGACTTTCCATCAGCGAGCGAAAGCCGTTGACCCAATTGTCCAACGTGCCTGCAGCCACGCCGCCGTGCTCCAACGCGCCGGCGAGCAGCTCGGAGATGTTGGAAGCGATCTTCTTGTCGCCGTCGTTCGGGGTGATCCGCGAGCTGAACGACGCGGCGTCCACATCGTGGGGCAAGTCCCAGAACAGTCGAGGAGCAGGCGCTGCCTCCGCGGCACCACGACGCAACACGTCGGCGACGTAGCTGTCCGGTTTGCGAAAGTGCACCGTGGACTCGGCGACCAGGCTATCTCTTCCCTCCACCAAATCCAGGCTGAAGTTCCAGGTATCGATGCCGTCGAACCAGGCGATGATCTCCTCGACGATCGCCGGAGCGGCTTGGGCCATGGCGCGGTCGAAACGTTCGTTGCCGATGGTTACCTCTCGCAAGAACTCCGGCAAGTGGCCGCGTAAGCTTCGCACGTCGTTGCCGAATCGCTCGCGCAAAGGCGCCATCCGCAGTTCCAGGTACGCTCCCTTCGGCGGCATCGTCTGCGTCACCAGCGCGGTGTTGACGTAGCTCGCCAGCGCGGCGACGTCTTCGGGATACGCGCCGCACGCCAAACGATGCGTCGTCGGCCCCGCGCTCGAGGTCATCACGCAATGCAAGTCGCGCTCGATCTCGATCGATACGTCGCCGTTTTCCCCAACGACGACCTCCTTTTCTGCCTTGGTGAAGGCAGCTACCAGGTCATCTGGTTTGGTGACGGCCAAAGAAACCACGGCGTGGATCGGGGATGGCTCTCGGTAATCCACGACCAGCCCGCCATCTTCTGCGTACTGCTCGTCGTAGGCCTGCTCGGCGTTCGGATCCGGCTCCGGTGCGAGACTGAGGGCTATGTCGATCGACTGATTCAGATCGATGATCTTGGGCAGGTCTTCCGATATCAACGACAGCCCGTCGTTCACCCCAAACGGCAGGCTGCACCAGCCGCCCACCTTGCTCACCAACTCGTCGCTGCCCGTGATGCGACCGATCATGAACAGGCCGGGGGGAGCCGGCATCACTTCGACGGCCGGTTTGAGCGCGCCTTCCGTCGGTTTGGGCTCGGCAACGGCCGTTGGCTTGGGAGTGGCAACCCCGCTCGACTGCCCGCCGCACCCCAACACGACGAACGCGACGCTTCCGATTGCCAGCCACCGGGGCAGACTCCTTCCACCCGAGCTTTGCGTGCCCACACCTGCCTTGCCGGGCGACACGCTGTCGCTTGCCACTTCCAACACCGTCGAACCAATCATGCCGCCATGGTATCGCAAGTAAGCCGACGTTCGCAGCTCGATTGGTAGCGTGGAGCCACGTTTCCACCGCCAGGCGCTGCGGCCCCTTCATCCCACCACGTCGCACCGCGTTGCACACGCGCGAGACGTCGCAGCATCCTCATCACGGCTCGCCCAGCGGCGACTGCGGGGGACACACCGAGGTTAACGCCGCTTCGAACTGCGTCACGGTTCGTTCCCACGCCGGCAATCGACGTTCTGCACGAGACCACCGCAGCAGTGGCGTCCTGTCGTTCACTAAATCCAGCAATGCACCGGCCCACGTCTCGGGGTCCGATGCAGGGAGCAGCCAGCCGTCTACGTCGTGGCGCACCACTTCGCTCGTCGCGCCGACGTCGGCAACCAACACGGCAACCCCGGCGTTGAGCGCCTCCGTGAGCACCATCCCGTAACCTTCGTAGCTCGAAGGCAACATCAAGACGTCACACCGCGCATACAACTCCGCAAGCCCGGCGTCCGAGACAGCGCCGAGCACGTGGGTACGCCGTTTCAAGGCCGGGGCACGTTCCAGCGCACGCCACACGGCGGCGGCGTACTCGGGGTCGCGCGAGGCGTCCCCCGCGACGTGGAGTTCGAAGTCCGCCTCGTCCAATCGCCGCAAATAGTCTATCGCCCGCAACAGCCCCTTGCGCTCGGTCCAGGTGCCGACGAACAACAGCCGCAGGGGACCATGCGGGTTCGTCCCGATGCGTTGAACTCGCTCCAGACGGTCGGCACCAGGTACACACACGGAGATCTGTGCCGCCGTAAACGGCAAGACCTGCTCGGCGGTCGTGTGACTGGTCGCGACCACCACGTCACACCGCTCCAGACTCAGCCGTTCACTCTCGGGCATCAACCCGGTTTCACTGGCTCTCAAGTGATGTACGAGCAATACGAGCCGCGGGACTTCGGCGCTGCGTCCTGCGCGCAGGCGCGCGAACAGCGGCGCGACTTCCGCATGGCACAACTCGTCCCCCACGACGTTGTCGTAGCCGCCTTCGAGAGCCAGCTCCACGACCGTCTCGAGCCCCGTCTCGGCGAGGTCGACGACGTCCACCACATGTCCCCGGCGTCGCAACCCATCCACGACCATCCGATCATAGACGTAACCACCGGTGAGTTGGTCGAGAACTCCGTAAATCAACCACAACGAACGCATGGTCGCAGCCCAACGCAGCGCTTCAAAGTTTCGTCTCGAACGCCACCCACGCCGCCGGGGATTCGCGCACGAGGACGCGCAGCGTCCCGTCTTTGGGCAACGCTGCGCCCAACTCCGTCGCGAGCGCGGAGCCCAAACTCCGACACACGTGTGCCGCGATGCGTTCCGTGGTCGAACCGCGGGGCGGAAACGCCGGGTGGTCATCGAGGTTCTGATAGTCGAGCGGCTCAAGCACGCGGCGCAGCAGCTGGCGCATCACACCGATGTCGACGACGACGCCATGTTCGTCGAGATCTGCGCACCGCAGCTCGACCTCGACGCCCAGTGTCGCACCGTGCATGCGCTGCGCCGGTCCGAAAAACTCGCCGGCCAAACTGTGCGCGATCATCACGAAATCCGAGACGCCCAAAGAATACATACGCCGCTCATACCACGACCCGGCTCGCCATCGGTAGCGCGACTGCTGCTCGAGCCATTCAGTATCGAAACAGAACCTGCGGCGGCGCTCCCAAGCTGCCGAGCCGCGCGTAGACGTCCTCGGCCTCGTCGAACGGCACCACGTGCTGCGTGAGTACATCGAGGCGCGCGTCTTCGAGCAACGCACACACGACTTCGAATCGCCGTGCAAAGTCGAAGCGGCTCCGCAGCCCACTCGGGATCGTCGAAACCTGGGACGACACCAAGCGCAACCTCCGTCGATGAAACTGGTCGCCGAGCCCGACGGGTGCAGCCTTGGCGCCATAAAACGAAACCACGACCACCCGCGCTTCGAGCCCGCATCGCGCGATCGCCGCGTCGAGCGTCCGTGGATCGCCCGTCACTTCGAAGACCGCATCGAAATCGTCGGGCAGCGCGTCGGCGCTCGGGACGACGTCCGCCACGCCACATTGTTTCACCGCGGCGTGTCGATCACCGCGCGGCTCGACGACCGTAACGCGAGCACCAGCGCGCGCGGCGACGTAGCTCACGAGTAGCCCGATCGTGCCGGCGCCGAGCACGACGACGCGTTCGCCCACGCGTAACTCGGCGTCCCACACCGCATTGAGCGCCGTTTCCATGGCCGCGGCCAACGTCGCACGCTCGGGCGCCAACGTCGGTGGGACAACTCTCAGTTGCGCGGGAGTCAGCACGTGTTCGGTGCCGTGAGGCTGGAGCGAGAACACAGTTGCACCCAAGGTCGGGCCCGGCGTTAGAACGCGCCCCACCCACGCGTATCCATAACGGCGCGGGTACGTCGCTTGGTCGGGCGCGTCGAGCGAGGGGTCGAATTGGGTCGGGCCCTGACCCGTCACCAAGAGCCCCTCGGTGCCATGACTCACCGCCGAATACAGTCCTGCGACGCGAAGCGATCCTGCGGGCACGTCCCCGGGCAAGGTTTCGCGGAGCTCCACTTGGTTTGGTCCAACGAACCACAACTCCTTGGGCATATTCACTGCATACTCGAAACCAAACCGGCTGTCGCCTCGAACCTCGACCCGAACGTGATACGCCAAGGCCATCGTCGCTCGTGTTCAGTGCTCACGGCGGCGGTCGGGCACACACACGAGCCGTTCGTCGTCACCACGCCCCTGGCGGCAAACGCCCGCCACGCTATGGTCCGGTAACTCGACGGCGCAAGCGTCGCCTATGTCCGCGTCCTCACAAGCCTCGAACGCTTCGGGAGGTGGAGCGCCGTGCCCGCCACCCCGTGGACCACCTTTCGGCAAACACGCCAGTGGATCGTCGTCGTTGGGACCGGCCACACACGACCCTTCGACGGTGTGACCACCGAGCGTGATACTGCACTCGCTGCCTTCGTCGAGACCATCGCACGCTTCGAGCGCCTCGGGCGGCGGCCCACGCCGCTCACCTTCTGCAAATACGACGCCTACCGTGCCAAACCCGACCAAAACTCCCAACAAACCACCCAATCGTTTGAACTCGAACATTCGCTCTTCCTTTCGTTGTGCGCGGGACCACGCGAACGTCGCCGCCGCACCCTAGATCTGAGCTCGCCACGTGTGGGCTCTGCTACGACCGGATGTCGAATTGTTGCGTTCCACGGCCCATCGCCGTCCGCAGCCATCTCGCTCAGTGCCGATGACGGTGATGCAAGTCGGAGACGTGTGGATGAGCGTGCGCGAGGCCACCGTGACGATGGGCGTGCGAGTGCGGCTCGAAAGCAGGATCGCCTGGTCGATGCGAATGCTGATGGTGCTCGTCGTGGCTGTGCAGGTGATCGTGTTCGAGCTCTTCGTGCACGTGGAAATGTGCGTGCTCTTCGCGCAGCAACGCGATTACTCCCGCCGCCATCGCCAACATCGCCACCCCTTCACGCGGCCCGAACGGATCGCCCAACACCACCACGGACAGCAGCGCTCCCACGAACGGCGCGGTCGCAAAGTATGCCGCCTCGCGCGCTGCGCCGACGTAACGTAACGCGTAGGCGTCGAGCACGACGCTGATCCCGTAACTCACGCTACCCAGCACCATCGCGCCCGCAACGGCGCTGGCAGCGGGTGGCTCGGCGACGGTGGTAAACAACCCCAGCGCGGTGTTCACCACCCCCGCAACCAGCGTCTTGACACGTACGATGGCAAACGGATCACGCAGCGACAACGCGCGCGTCACGTTGTTGTCGATCGCCCAACACACACACGCGCTACACACCAGCAAGACACCCCACACGTCCGCCCCGAGCGGTCCCGTCCGCAAGGTGAGCAGCGCCACGCCGCCAAAGATCGCCGCCACCGCGAGACCGGCACGCCGCCCCAAGTGCTCCCGAAACCACACCACGGCGAGCAACACCGTGAGCGGAGCCTCCAAGTTGAGGAGCAACACGCCCGTGAGTCCCGTGACGCGCATGAGCCCGAACATCAACGCCACTGGAGCCACGACACCGCCAGCGACGACCACGATCGAGAGCCGACCCAAGTCGCGGCGGCTGAGCGGACTTTCCTTCGACCTGGGCGCAATCACCCAAAACAACCACAATCCGCAGGCCGCACCGAGATACAACAACCCCGCCAACAACACCGGCGTCACGTGCCCGAGCAACAACCGCGCAAGCGGCGCGGAGACGCCGAACGAGGCCGCTGCACAGAGCCCCAACACCGCACCACGCCAGGCGTTGCTCTTGGACGTCCACATCACGCTCATCCTGCCACACCACGAGCGACACGTGATATCCAAAACCGCGCTGGCAACGGCATCCACTCCGGAAACCGCACCAAGAGCAGAACTCCACAACCGGTTGCGAGCGTCGAGAACGCCCACCCAGCAAAGGCGGTCGCTTTCCCCGACTTTGTCCACCGCTTGTCTCGCTCACCGCTTACACTCGAGCCTCGAGAGCCGCCCTACGTCGCGGTGGGCTACCGGCGGCGTTCGCTCCTTGCCGTCACCGCAGCCTCCGTTCGAGTCGCGAGCCGCCGCCAGCGTCGTGTTGTCCGAAGTGAAGGCAACTCGGCGCACAGCGGCGCCGCGCGCCGTGACATCGCCGTGGGACATCGCCGTGGGACATCGCCGCGGGACATCGCCGTGGGACATCGTGGCGCAAAACCGTGACGTCAACCCATAACACGACATAACTCGCTCGTTTTTCCCCGGCTTTTGCCACCCGTTTTCGATCGCTCACTTGTTGCATTGATCGCGGGTCTCAGGTTTGGCAGACCCGCACTCAGCGCTGACTAGTCGGCCGTTATGCTCTGTAATGGTGTCTTGCTAGGAAGTTGCCGATGCTGTCGTGTGCGCCAGGCTGCCTGTGAATCATCACGCAGCGTTTGACGGATATCAGCGACTCTGAATCGAAAGGGATGGCTATGAGACATCGAGGGGGTGGTTCATCAATCCGCCTTGGGATCGGTCTGGGGGTCTTCTGTGCCGTGGTGGGATGTGGTCCGAGACTAGATCACAAACCGGACTCGACCACCGGGACGAGCGCCAGTGCGCCCGGTGCGTCGACTTCGACTTCCACGGGCACAACCACGACCGTGGCAGACTGTTCGAACGGCGTCGACTCAGCCTTGGTTTGCCTAGTCAGTGCCGAGCTGCCTCACGACGTCGATCCTGCTTTGCTGGAGCAGTTCCAAAAGCAAGGCAAGGCCGCTGAGGTCCAGAAGCTCTACGAACGCTTCTCCTGGCAGTCACTCGTGGCACTCCAGTGGCCCCGCGACGCGAGCGGCAAACCTGCGCGCGAATTGTCTGGGGCAGGCACTCCGACGTGGATGGGTTACAAGGAGAGCTTCCTCGTGTTTCAGCCAGACGGCGCCAAACCCGCGCCCTGGGACGCGCCGCGGACCGTGGCAAACGGCACGCCGACTCCGCTCATGGGAGCCTTACCCGAGTCCGTTCAGGCCAACGAGCGCTTGCTGTTCACGGTGGGCGCCAAGCCACGGCCCACCACAGCAGACGAGCTCAATCAGGCGTTCACGTTCCCGCTGTGGGATCAAAGCGGGAACGTGATCCACTACGAGATCCTGCTCAATCGGTCGGAGTTCGACTACCTGGTAACCAACGAGCTCTATAATCTCGATGGTCAGATATCGTTCGCAAAAAAGAATCCGGGCAAGGACTTGGATCCTACCAACTGCAACCACCCGAATCGCACCGTCGTCGACATGCCGTCGGGGGCTTACAAAGCGGCCGAGGAGGGCGCAGTCGAGCTCAAGCTCGCTTGGAAGGTGTTGACAGAAAAAGACATTCCCGAGCGCTACGTTGTCGCCGAAGGACGCATCCCCGCCTCGGTCAAAGTCAGCGGCACTTGCGCCCAAGGAAACGTCTCGGCGTCGATCGAGGGGCAAGCGTGGAAGAAGGTACAGCTTGGTCTGGTCGGCTTGCACATCAGTCACAAAACGGTGAGCGGACCGCAGTGGGTTTGGTCGACCTTCGAGCAGGTAGACAATCTCGCCGTCGACGCTGTCGAGGCAGAGCGATACGCGGCACGCGGAAAACGCCTCGGCCCGACCTTCAACGATCCAACCTGCGACACGTGTTTGGTGAACAGCTGCGTGTTGCCTCCCGAGAAAAATCAGCTCCAACGCGTGATCCCAATTCCGCTGCAAACCGCGGAGTTGAATCGCGGCATGCAGAGCGAGCTGGCAAAAAGTGGCTCTGCGCTACAGTACTACGAGTTGGTTGGCGTTCAGTTCCCGACGGCCAAAGACGCCAATCCAACGAGCCCGCGGGCTGAGCCCAAGTGCAATGGGCCCGATGCTTTTCCCATCAATCTCCCAGAGAGCGTCGCCAACAAGCCGGGCGGGATGCCCCACCCCACGTTCTTGACGAACCTCACGATGGAGTCGTTCTTTCAGACGGGCAATCAACCCGCGTGTAACGAGGTGGAGAACGGCAATTGCCCGTCCAAGCTGCCGGCGAATGCACCTAATGTGTTCGCCACCGAGAGCTGCATGGGTTGCCATTCGTCGGCGGCGATTGCAGTAGGTGGAACGCCCAAGCCCGGCACCCAGCAAGGCGCAAAGTTTGGACATCAACTGACCGCGGACTTCAGCTGGTTGTTGCAACAAAAGGCCTACTGGAAGAAGTAGTGCCAGCGAGTGCTTGCGAGGACCCAAGAGCAATGGCGCAAACCGTCAATCGCAGTTCTGCTCGGATTGTGACTGGAGTCACGTTCGGGATCGTTGTCCAAGCGTATCTCCTCGCTCGAGCTCCCGGCTGGGACGCGAAATGGGCGGCCTGCTTCGTCGTGATCGTGGGCGGAGCTGCGGCATGTCTCACGGCACGAACGAGACACTCGAACGCGCGGCCCCTCCTGGAGATGCTACTGGTTACTGGTAGCATCGGAGGACTCGCCATGCTCCTGGGTTCCATGCTGGACGCACACTTTGCAACCGCCGGCACCGAAACCAGGCCGTCCTGTCACGCGGCTGTGGGTTCAAGCGCCGTGTTGGGGATGCCGGGACTCGGGTTCGATCTCGTTCCGGCGCTCAACTGGATGAATGGGCTGATGCTCGTGGCTTGTGTGGGCGGCTGCGTCTTCTTGTGTTCACCACGAGGCAACTGCCAGTTCGGGAACTACTTTGACAGGTGCAAGACCCATGTCCTCCTCGCCGTAGGTATGTTGCTTGGCATGCCTCTCGGAGCGCACTTTGGCAGTCCTCTGCTCGGTCGGGCGTTTGGCGAGGTGGCGGGTATGCACCTAGCAATGGTGGGCGGAATGCTGCTCGGCGTGACGATGGTTTGGCCGCTGACCGCGCTCACTTTCACTCGATCGAAATCGCTCGCGTTCGCGCTGCGTCAAAGCGTCTCACGATAACCAAACACGAGGAATGATTCATGACACAATCCAACGGCACGTCGCCCACCTGGTATGGCGACATCAAAGACAAGTTCACGCCCGGTGACATCGGTTGCATGCAGAGCGTGATGGGCAAAGCCTTCAACTTGGGGAGCTATCAGTTCGTCGTAGAGCATGCGAGTCAAATTTATCAGGTCGTTGCCAGCGGCTACATGCCCAAGAATGGGACTCCGTGGTCAGCAGAATGGGTGACGACGTTTCGCAACTGGATCGCAGCGGGCTTTCCCGAAGGCACACCCCCTGCACGTTCTGCCCATGCCCCTGGATCGCTCAAAGCAGCGCTGACGGCGACCCGTGTCCGTAAAGACATTCGCGATCTCGACCCCACGGAAATCGCCACACTGAGCAAAGCCTTCAAAGGCATCATGGCCCTTCCTCCAAGTGACCCGAACAGCTACTTCCACGTGGCGGGGATCCACTGGTTGCCTGCCCCCGACTTCTTCTGCATGCATCACGATCCGGGGTTCTTGTCTTGGCACCGCGCCTATCAAATCGTTTTCGAAGACGCGCTTCGCAGCATCCCAGGTTGCGAGAACGTCACGATGCCGTACTGGGACATCACGATGCAGGAACCTCTGCCCCAGTGGTTGTTCGATGCGCCGTTCGACAGCTACACGTTTCCGCAGGATGTTGGGCCAGGTGAATACAAAAAAGGCTACAAGACGCAGCGGAACACCGCTGAGCAGATTCTGAAGAACCTAGCCGGTCCTGGAGCGGGTCCCCAAGACGTCTTCCAGGACGTATCGCGCGCGATGGCGTCGGACACCTGGGAGAATTTCAACGGCTTCTTCGCCGACGCCGACAACGACACGCTGATCGCCGGCCACGACAACGGGCACAATTCGACTGGACCAACGATGTCAGATCAGAGCGTCGCCGCTTTCGATCCGATATTCTGGTTCTTCCACGGCAACTGGGACCGGGTGTTTTGGGAGTGGCAGAAGGCAAAAAACGCCACGGACCAAGAGGGCATGTTGAGCCGCGTCGCGGGCGACCAGGCGAGTTATGACATGTTCACCGATTCGGTGGTGGCTCAACTGGCGCCATTCACGGGAATGAAGCCCGAGTTGAACGCGATTGGGCTATTGGACTTGACCGCAATGGGTATCGATTATGCTCCGGCATCCAAGAAAGCCTCCGCCGCAATGAAGTCGAGTTCGCAGCCAGTGGCCCGCGGACGCAGATCCGTGCATGCGGCAGAGAGTTTCACGATCGACACGCAGCAGGCTCACGTCCGCGTGGGTGGCATCAATCGACTCAAGATCCCAGGTAGCTTCCAGGTCGACCTGTTGCGGGACGGCAAGAGCGTGGCCAGCACATCGTTCTTCCAGCCCAGCAACGTGAAGCAGTGCCCCAATTGCATCAAGCACGCCGACGCGCACTTCGACTTCAAACTACCGCAAGCGACGCTGGCCGGGGGCAAGCTCAGTGTCTCGGTGACGCTCCTCGGCACGCAAGCCGGAACGCCCATACCGCTCGCCAGCCTCGGCAATCCCACGCTCGAAGTACGCCTACCCCTGTTCAGGGATTGACGCACCCGTAAGCGTCGGAGTTCGGCAGTTTCGATGAAGAAGCTGCCGAACGTGACGTCCTTCGATCGTCGGTACCCATTCGGTCAACGACGGGAACGCCTTCCAGAGCTTGTCCGGCAACGCGTCAAGCAATCCTTCGAGGGTGACAGCCATGGTGTACCGCTGCACGGGCCAAGCAAACTCGCGCAAGTTCTGGTGAAACCCCATACGACAGCAACAGCCCCTTCCCGCCGGCCTCATGGCGAACACGTGGGGCGGACTACGTATCCTTCGCCCTCTGCGCGAATGCGGGCCCGACGCACCGCTCTCGGGGTTGGGAGCAACGTTGAGGAGTCTGGCAAACAAGCGCCGCTGTGCTACGACGCGGCGTGGCAAACCCGAGAGCAATGGTCCCCTGCAAAGCGTGCGCACGGCACATTCGCGAACTGGAGACTACATGCCCATTTTGCAGAAGCGCGGCGGCGCCAAGCGTCTCGGTGGCTGGCGGTCGACTCCCAAGACTAGCGGGGATAGGTCATGCGTCGAGGGCAGTGTTGCTCGCAGTTGAAGCTTTGGCACAAGTTGCCTGCAGGTCCACATCGACTCAGTCCGGTGAAGGCCGGGAACTGTCTGCTGAGGTTACTGCAACACAGCATGAGACGGCTCAGGGCAAACGCGACAACCCGGATACCTCATCTACCGAAGATGAGTATACCGACAATCAGCGAATGAACAAGATTGCAGTGTATGGGGCGCCGCCCGCGCCGTCGGAGCTGCTCGAGGCGATAGAGCGGCTAGAGCGCCCTAAAGGTAAATCGCTGCGTGCGAAATGCTCCACCGACGATCCATCCTGCACGAACCGGCAGAGGCGCTAACCCGGCGCGGCGCACTCTAACGGATTTCTATTAAGCTGCTAGCCCTTCACCCCCTCGAAGAACCTATGTCTCGAACTTGACTGTCGGACTCAGGGTGTGAGTTAGACGCCGCTTGTTAACGCTACCCCTATTCGGTCTGTTTGGGGCGGTGTTCACGCTCAACCTAGTCTCGAGGAAGCATGAGCGTCGAGATGCGCTGCGATAAAGAAGCAACCCGACCGCAAATACGCAGGCACATGTTTGGCGCTCCAGGTAGCACGTCTTGCCGCTTCCAAGAGCCATGTGACCTCGTCGGCTTCAGCCGCTGGGGTGCCTTTGGAGGAGTCGGAGGCCGTCGTAATCGCTGAACCAATGATACCAGACATCGAACGTCTCCTTGTAGACTGCCAAAAACAGCTTCTTGCCACGTGTGAAGCGGTCCGGGCCTTCGGCGAAGTTGCCCGAGTGCGAAAGTGGTTGCGCGTATGTCTAAACTGACATAAGGTGGAAGTGTGTCGCTCAAACACAAGCCATTGGTGTGGTTGCGCGGCGAGGTTAAGACTCCCCCGTTTTCGCCCGAAGCTCGGATCGAGGCTGGCTACCTGCTGCGACAGCTACAGGCGGGGCAGTTGATCGGGATGCCACACTCGCGACCGATGCCGAGTATCGGCGCGCGATGCCATGAGCTGAGAATTCAGGACGCGGACAAGACGTGGCGTGTGATGTACCGGGTGGACAGCGACGCGATCGTGATAGCGGAGGTCTTCTCGAAGGCGACGCGGGCCACGCCCGCCAGCGTGATTGCAGTGTGTAAACAGCGACTGAAGGCCTACGACCAAGTTTTGAAAGGCAGAGACTGAGATGGACCGAGCCAAGAAGAGTCGACTAGAGAAGGCTGGTTGGGCTGTTGTAGACGCCAGTGAATTTCTCGGGCTGACGCCGGCAGAGGAAGAGCTCGTGGAGATGAAGCTCGCCTTGAGTGCGCGGCTAAGGAAGACCCGAGAGCAGCAGCAAATGACCCAGGGCGAACTGGCCAAACTGATGGGGTCAAGCCAATCGAGAGTGGCGAAGATGGAGGCCGGCGATCCGGGCGTTACGATGGACCTGCTGGTTCAAGGCTTGCTGGCGGCGGGCGTGAGCCGAAAGGAGATTGCGAAGGCACTTGCAAGTCCGGTGCGCAAGAAGGCTTCGTGAGCAGGCTACGTCAACCGAACTTCACCCAATTAGCGCGGGCTCGGTGCCCGTTTCACGAGAACGCACGGAGTTCGGCGGCGCCCAACGGATTGGCATTCATCTGGAGGCCACACGAGAGGTGCAATGCCGTGTTGGGTGGCCCGGGAGTGCGTGACACTCGCTTCCTACCGGACTAGGATTCGTGCGAACATGAGTCGCTCCGAGCAGATGTCGAGCATGAAAGAGCTAGCAGAGCAGTATCGGCTGTCGGTTGGGAGGCTGCTGGGTCCTGCGCAGTTCGCTTTGGCACATAGCTGGAACGAAAGCAGCCCGGAAGTTTGGCGTGTCAGCGGGAGAGAGAGTCACTACGCGCTGAAGGTACATCGAACGGCCAACAAGTACACGCAAGAGCGAGAGGCATACGCGCGGTGGCTGCCGGGCTTGGACGGTTTTGCTTCGCACGCGCCTGAGCTGATGGCCTGCTTCGACGACGCCCCTGGTGCGTTGCTAATGTCGTGGATTAACGGCGACATCATGAGCAGAGTCACCTTGACGAGAGAACAGGAGTCCACGTTATACGAGCAGGCCGGGCACTGTCTTGCGAAGTTACATCGTGCACAAGTGGGATTGGAACTCATCGCGACACATCACGACAAGGTGCGGAGGAAAGCAGCTGCGCGCGCGGAGGCGCTCAGGGAGATCATTGGCAAGGACGTTTCTGACTGGGCCCTAACCATGATTGACTTGGACGCTTGGGACAGAATCCCGGTGGGATATTGTCATCGTGACTATTCACCTCGGAACTGGATGGTAAGTTTGGGCAAGGACGGTTGGCGACTTTCTGTGATCGACTTTGAACACGCCGATGTCGACCACCTCCCAGTGGACGTGATGAAGTTATGGGATGGTCCGTTTATCGGACACGCCGAACGGTCGTCTGCATTCTACAGGGGATACGGCATCGACGAGGAGGAACATGTCACGGCAGTCCGCCTCCTCGCCGTCTCTCACGGATTGGCGATCGTCAACTGGAGTTTTGGCGACAGGAGATCAAGGCTACCTTCGACATGGGCAGGAATTCTTGATGCGTTGCTCGCGCGATGACAACTGGATGAAGGGCCGCAAGTGAGAGCGACGTGCCGCGCGGTCGAGGTTTGGCCCCGCTGACGGCCATCGATTGAGCGTAAAACGACCGCATGGAAACATTCCTCATCGACGACGGATGAGCGACGTTCTCATCGACTTCAACCACAGGCCCTACGGACTCGTCCCCAATTCCAAACGAATCTTCCCTCAATTCGAAGCTGGGCCGCACTCGTCAGGAAGGGGAGACAACGCCGTTGGGCTGCAGTACGCAAGCACCTCTTCTTGGTCCTCAACGGGACAAGGCAGCGACTCGGTGGTGCAGCTGTCGCGCATGACACCTCCTTGGACACAACGCATCCAGGTGTTGCAGGTGTAGCCGTTCATGTCTTGATTTTGGGCGAGACTGAACGTTGCATAACGGCCATCCGCACATTGCCACGCCGCCTCACACTTGGCGTCTTCGGTGGAGAAGGTGTAAGCGCATGAAGGATCGACGGTGGGCGGCGGAAGCACGCACGGATCGGTGTCTGCCGACGAGGACTGCTGCTGGGGATCGGCGGCGGCAGGTTGAGGTGTTTGCCCTTGGCCGAACGCCCCTTCTGCGTACTCGTAGGCGATGTCGGCGCGTCCGCCACACGCGGATAGCGGGACTGAGAGCGTTGCCCAGGCGAGCAGCGCGATGAATGGTGCCCTGATCGGGGACTGTCGTGCGTGGGGAGTTGCGAGATCGTTGCGCTGGTTGGTCATGCTGGCTGAGTCCCGCTGGACTAGGGGATCCTTCAGTGGGTCGGGGAAAAAGTCGAGCTACGGCTCGGCGGCGCAGGTTTCTCGGCGTGGACCGTCGCAATGAGGTAAACCAGATCGTCATGACCGTTTGGGGATTGGCGTTGTTGATGACGACTGCGGCGCCAGATGCGGCGCGGGTCGAGCCCGTCCCCGATGGGTTGACCTGGCGGAGGGAGGACGCGGCGAAGGTGTGCGCAGACGAAGCCCGCTTCTTGGCTGAGTTGGCGGATGTGGCCGGCGCGCCGCTCGAGTGGGGCGGGCGACGGGTGATCATTCACCTGACGGGGCGTCCGGGAGCGTGGAGCGCCTTAGTTCGGGTCGACGGTGAGCCCGTGCAGGAGCGGCGGCTCCGTTCGGGTGCCTTTGGGTGCGACGGCTTGGTATCGGCTGCCGCGGTGGCCGTGGCGTTCCTTCTCGAAAGCGAGGTTGCCACGCCCGATTCTGCGGAACGAGATGCCACAGGGGCCCCCGAGGTGTGGAGCGACGAGGTGCCGGCCCGCGACGTGTCGAGCAACGCCGCGCTGGAGCGCGACGCTGCGCCGGAAAGATACCCGGTGCGCGAGGACGCGTCGCGGTCCGACGTGCGGCAAGTCGCTGGAGCACGCGGGATCTCGGACGAGGACGCGCGACCCAACCCCCAACCCAACTCCGCGCCACGAGATGGCCAAGACGCCTTTCACCTCGAAGCTGGATTGGCTTGGAGCGCGGGGCTACTGCCGCGCGGGGCTCCCGGCTTGGTCGGCCGCTATGCGTGGGCGTGGGATCCGGCGTGGCAAGGCGTACTGCGCGGGATCTGGGTCGCGCCGACGGAGGTCCGTTCGGAGCGGGCAGACGTGGATTTCGAGCTGAGAGCAGGAGGGGTGTCCGTGGCGCGCCGACTGTTCGGAGTGGGCGACTGGGCGTTGTGGGCGGCGGCCGGAGCCGACGCGGGCCAGCTTGTTGCCGGCGTGTCCCGTCCCCAGGCTTTCGGTTCGGGGCACTTGTTTTGGTCTGCGCTCACCGCGGACGTCCGACTTCAGTGGCAGACATGGGGAAACCTGTACACCGCTCTGGAGCTCAGCGGCAGTGCGCCACTTGGCGTGCGCGTGTTCGGCATTCGAGAGGGGCCCGAAATCGCAAGCCTGTCGGTCGTTGGTGGAGTCGGATCGCTGCGATTCGGTTGGACGATTGAATGAAGGATTGCGCGCTCGCTGGCTACTCACCGGTGTGCAAACGTCGGCCCAACCTGCCATGCCGCCCGGCATCGAAACAGACCGTGAGCGGCTTAGCGCGCCGAGCGGGGCGTCCAAGGACGTGGCGCTGTCGAAAGATTCTGCGCCAACCAATGACGAGGGGCCCTCGAAAGACGTCGTGGCCCTGTACCACGAGTACGCCGACTTCGTGTGGCGCTGCTTGCAGCGCTTTGGCGTTTCGGAAACCGATCAACCCGATGTGCTCCAGGAGGTGTTTCTCGTGGTTCACCAGAAGTTATCCACGTTCGAAGGCCGTTCACGTTGGTCGACATGGCTGTACGGGATCTCCCTGCGCGTCGCAAGCCGCCAACGGCGTCGCGTACGACACCGTCGAGAATGCCCCATCGAAGCGGACGACGTGCTGTCGGACGGACCGAGTCCCGAACGCTCCACCGAGCGTTCGCAGGCCATCGAAGCCTTGTCGCACATCCTCGACAGTATGCCGCCCTCCAAGCGCGCCGTGTTCGTCATGTTCGAGCTCGAAGGGTTAACGTGCGATGAGATCGCGACGCTGTTGGGAGTGCGTCTGGGAACGGTGTACTCACGGTTGCATTACGCGCGCCAGTTGTTCCTCGCAGAGCTCGAACGCTTGCAACAGCGGCCGACGCTGGCCGATATTGGAATCGAGGTGTCCCGATGACCGGGCCGCGTCGTTGGTTGGACGATCCGAATGCGCCCCACGCGGCGCGCGCGCTTCTGGTTGTGAGCCAAGCGGAGCGGCCGCTGCCTCAGACCGTGCGTGCGGACGTTGAGCGCAGTCTGGTCGCGCTGGTGGTGGCACCGGGCCTGGCCACTCAATCAGTTCCTCACGCCGGCGACGTCGACCCGCCGTCAGGGGTGAACGGTGGCGGTGCCCCCGGTGAATTGCCGCTTGGAGAGGCGACCGGGAAAGCGTTGAGCGGAGTCAAGGCGGCGCTCGTTGGTGTCGCGGGCACGGGCTTCGTCGGTGTGGCGACGGTCGCGGGATACTTGCTGTTTCACTCGTCGTTTTCCGAACGGCGGTCGACGACGGGCGAGGTTGGCGCAGTTGCCGTCGTGACCTCCACTGACGCCTCGTCGTCCGCTCCTGGGACCGTCCAGCGCGCTGCACCCGTCGGCACAGTGGTGCCGACCTCCAGCGCATTGGTCACGGCTTTGGAGCTGCCAACCGCGTCGTCGACGAGTGTGCCCACGCGTGAAGGCACGCAAAGCTCGAGCCGAAGTCGTCTCGACCCGTTGCTGCACGAGGCCCGTTCACTCGCGGCGATTCGGGCGCTGTCGGAGCCAACGGCGCAGCTGCGTCGCTTGCGGAACCACGAGCAGCGTTTCCCCCACGGTCAGCTGCAGGCCGAGCAGTGGTGGTTGCGGGCGACGCTCGAACTCGAGCTCGGGCACGCGCAAGAGGCGCGTCGAGCGCTCGAAACATTGTTGGCGCTGTCACCGGCAGGCCCATACGCTCCGCGGGCACGCGCGAAACTGGCGGCGCTTCCGCGCCTTGAGTGAACGAACGTGAACACGTTTGGTGGCATCAAGTCGCTAACCGACCGGTTTGATGGCACCCCAGGACAGACTGCACTCCTGCCTGCAGAACCGCGCCGTTCATCCCCGGAGTTCGGTTCGCGTGAACGCCGCGTGTGAGCGTGCACTCAATCGTAAGTGCATCGAAGCCATCTCGAAGCATGACCTCGAGCAAGAGTCACCGACGGCAAACTGCGAAACTCGTCGTTCGTTCGACCGGGCGACCAGGAGCTCACAGCGGCGTGCCGAAGTTCTGCGTCCAGAAGTGTTGGCCTTCTTGCCAGTTTGCGCCACCGGGGTAATAGCCGACGCCGATTAACGTGAAGTTTGGGTTCATGATGTTCGAGCAGTGGCCGTCGCTCTCGAGCCACGCTTGCATCACTTCTTCGGGGCTCTGTTGCCCGTAGGCGATGTTCTCGCCCATCCAGCCTCCCGAAAAGCCAGCCTCCGCCATCCGATCGAAGGGATCGAGCCCGTCGGGGTTCGTGTGGTCGAAGAAGTCGCGCACGAACATGTCGCGTGAGTGCAGCCGCGCGCTGCATCGCAACATGGGGTCCATGGCGAGCGGCGTGGTTGCCCCGAACGAACCTTCGCTGTCACAGTCTGCGCCCGTCGCGCGTGCGCTGTTCACGAGGGCGAGCACCGCGTCTTCCCACTCGGCCCAAGTCGACTCCCAATCCGCAACGTCGGCGCAATGTGGGGTGTTGGGGACCTCACTCGAAGGTGGGTCCGTAGTTGTTCCTTCAGAGGAGCTCGTCGTCGGGCTCGTCTCCACGGGCTCGGTGGTGGGGTCGTTGCCTTCGGATGTGTCGGCGCCGGGCTCACTGGCAGCAGGCTCGCTGGATGAACTGCCCGCACCAACCGGTGGCTCGGTGGTATCGTCACTTGGTGGTGGGAGAGAATCCGGACCGTCTTGGTTCGATGAGGTAACCCGGTCATCCTGACTCGAGGTCGGCGCCGGTTGCCACGGTGAGGACTGCCCGTTGACAGGGCTGCTCGCCGTCTCACCGGGCATTGGTGTGGGCTGAGGCCCGTCGCAAGCCGTGCCACAAGTGCTCGCCGACGATGAGTTGCTGGGCGCCGAGCTTCCGTGCTCACCGTCGGTAGAAACGATGGCGCAATTGGCCAGGTCGGCGCAGTTGTAATCCTCGCACGCGAAGGCGAAAACGACGGCCAGGGGCGGCAAAGCGCGCCGCACTAGACGCTGTCTACTGCCCAAACCCACCTCCGAAGCCACCACCACCGCCACCTTGACGCATCGGGGCGCCGAAGTTTTGGGTCCAGAAGTGCTGCTTACCATCACGCCAGCTGTCCGCTCCCGGGTAGTAACCTACGCCAAGCAACGTGTAGTTCTCGTTCATGATGTTGGAGCAGTGGCCGTCGCTGTCGATCCACGCTTGCATCACCTCTTCGGGGTTCTGTTGGCCGTACGCGATGTTTTCGCCCATCCAGCTACCGGAGAAGCCTGCTTCTTCCATGCGGTCGAACGGATCGAGGCCGTCGGGATTGGTGTGGTCGAAGAAGTCGCGCTCGAACATGTCGAGCGAGTGCAGCCGTGCGCTGCAACGCAACACCGGATCCATCGAAAGCGGTTCCGCTGGGCCGAATTGACCCTCGGAGCCACAGTCGGCGCCAACGGCGCGCACCTCGTTCACGAGTTGCAGCACTTCCTCTTCCCATTGTGACCAAGCCGGATCCCAATCGGCGACTGCGGCGCAGTGGGCGTCGGCGGGCACTTCTTCCGACGTGCCGGTGCCACCCGGCTCGGCCGTCGTGTCTTCGCCGGGTCCTTCGCTCGAGGCGCCTGGTGCGCCGGTAACTTCCGGTTCGCTCGTGACCGGTCCTTCGGTGGGGACGCCGCCTTGGGTGTCCGCTGGCGCCGAGGTTTCGTCTGCAGCCTCGGTCTCGTCCGGAGGCGGGCCGCCGAAGATGGGTTCGACCGGCGGCGTGTTGGGTGGCAACGCTTGTTCACCTGTGTCGTCCATGGGGTTCGAGGGCGTGGCTGCCGTCTCCGCACCGGATGAAGGGTCTGTGCCGACGGTGGTGGTATCGTTGCCGTCGCCCTCGAACTCTGAACCCTCACACCCGACGAGGCCCAGCCCGACGATGATGGTGGCGACCCCTGCGGAAACGGACGTTAGGCGTACTCGGCGACGAAGCAGCATGTAGTTCTCCTGAGATGGAAGGTCAGTACACTCTGACCTACCAGGAGGAGCAAACGGTGATGCTGCTTCGTGAAACAAAGGCAGGTTTGCGGGCGGCGCCGGTAACTCTTCGTCGTCACTGGAACCCAAATGGACGCGGTCGGCACATCGCGACCTATCCCGATACCTCAGCGGTACACCTGGAAATCGCACCGCCCACCGGGAGCGTTTCTTGCCCAGCGATCACTTACGCTGATTCTGCACTCTCGGCGAGCTCGAGTTGCGCCCAATGCCGCGCTTTTACCTACCTTGGGAGCGCCGCGAGCAGGCGCCAATGACGTCAATCGCGTCTCTTGCCACCGTATTGTTTGCGGTAGTCGTGCATGCGCGCGAGCAGCGCGTCGTCCAACAATACGCGATCTCCGACCTTGCGATTGTGGAGCGATTTCATCACCTCTTCGATGTTCACGATCGAGAAGGTGCGCATCGAGTGTTCCACGGATAGTTCGTCGAGCGCGTTGAGTTCGCCGGTTCCCTTTTCCATGCGATCGACGCTCACGACGAGGCCTGCGAGCTCGACCTTGGCCGCGTGTTTGAGCAGCGGGACCGTCTCACGAATCGACGTACCTGCCGTCGTGACGTCTTCGACGATGAGCACCTTCTCACCGTCCTTCGGAGCGTGGCCGACCAGGTTGCCCCCCTCGCCGTGGTCCTTGGCTTCTTTGCGGTTGAAGCAGAACGGCACGTCCAAGCCCCGCTCCGCCAGCACCATCGCGATCCCGACGACCAACGGAATGCCTTTGTAAGCTGGTCCAAACAAGAAGTCGAACTGTACGCCTTCCTTGATGATGGCGTCGGCGTAGTAGCCCGCGAGTAAACGCATCTGCTGACCGGTGCGGTAGCGGCCGGCGTTGACGAAGTACGGCGTCTTGCGGCCGCTCTTCGCCGTGAAGTCGCCGAACGTGAGCACCCCGGCCTCGACCATGAAGTCAATGAACGACTCTTTGTACGCTTCCATCACCTGCGCTTAAACCGCGATGTTTTCCGACGGTCAAGGCCGGCCAGGAACCGGGCGGCCTCCGAGCCAGGCCATGAAACCGCAGGTTTGGAGCCGGATTTGGGGCTGCGGGCTTTGAAACAATCGGTAACCGAGCCGTAAGGTTGGGAGTAGCCTCGCCCGCTAGAGTGATTGGCAAGCGGCGCCGCCGCAAGGGCCTCATGAACTCACCCGACCTCGCTCCGATCACCGTCGTTTACGTCGAAGATGACGTTCGCCTCGCCGACTTGACCGCGGCTTACCTCGCCACGCACGACGTCGCTGTTCATGTGTTGACGCGCGGAGATAACGCCGTGCCAGAGATCCTGAGACTGAATCCGGACTTGGTGCTACTCGACTTGATGGTGCCCGGCCTGGGCGGCGTGGAAGTCTGCAAACGGCTGCGTGAACGCACGTCGGTGCCCATCTTGATGATCACGGCGCGCACCGAAGAAGCCGATCGCGTGCTCGGTCTCGAAGCAGGCGCGGACGACTACATCCACAAGCCGTTCTCGTCGCGTGAACTCTTGGCGCGGAGCCGCGCCGCGGTGCGTCGCGCCCGCGGTTTGGTTGGGCCGACTACGGGGCGCATCGTGCTCGGCGAGTTGATCATCGACTGTGGCACCGTGAGCGCTAGTTTGGCGGGCAAACGCCTGGCATTGACCACCTCCGAGTTCGAGTTGTTGCGCGTGATGGCCGAGCGCAGCGGCCGCGTGCTGAGCCGCGAGCAGCTCCTCGGCTTCGTGCAGGCGTCACCCGATGACGCCTTCGACCGCTCGATCGATGTCTTGGTTTCCCGGTTGCGAGCCAAGCTGGAGGTCAATCCCAGGCAGCCACGTTACCTGAAGACGGTGCGCGGCGCCGGTTACATCCTGGTCGCCGACGAGGACTGAGATGCGTTTGCCTCGAGAGAAACTCGCCGTGCGGTTGGCCGTGGTCGGCGCGCTCCAGGTGCTGGCGCTGCTCGTCGTGGCTGCATTGGCGGTTCCGCTGTCTTTCTACCTTCAGGACCGAGCGAGTCCGCAGGGCATTGCTCGCAGCATCGAACGCGTCTTGAGCAACCCCGCAGAGCTCGAGCGACGGGTCATGCAGCTCTCGGAGGCGCAACAAGTCGGCTTGTCGCTCTACGACCAGCGCGGTACTTTGGTGGTCTCCAACATCTCGCCGCCGCTCGTCGTGAGACAACCCTGGGGCGGACCTCCGCCGGGTGCATTCGTCGCTTCCGGTGACGCCGGGCACAGCGAACCTCGGCCAGTACGTACCCCGCCACCTCCGCTTGACCACCGCGGCCCGCGTCCACCCTGGGCTCACGGGCCCTTCGACTGGCTGAGTGGCGCTGCTCACGAGCCGCCAGTGCTCGCGATGGCTCTGCGCGACGGCGAGGAGCCATACACGTTGGTCGTGCGCCTTCCGCGCTTGAGCGCCAACTATGTACCACTCATCGCCATTGTCGTGAGCGGGATCTTGGTGGTCTGGCTCGGTGCTCGCCTAACGGCGCGGTTCATCACTTCCCCGCTCGAACGACTTTCGCAGGTGGTCGCTCAGTTCGGCGCGGGCGAACTCTCCGTACGCAGTGATTCGTTGCGCCGCGACGAGGTGGGCCTGCTCGCCAACACCTTCAATCAGATGGCAGACGGCATCCAGCGTTTGCGTCAAACCGAGCGCGAGCTGTTGAGCAACGTCGCTCACGAGTTGCGAACACCGTTGGCGCGCATCCGGGTCGCCCTCGAGATCGCCGATGAGGGCGACGGCGCGACCGCCAAGAAGGCGCTGCTCGGAATCAACGAAGACCTCCGCGAGCTCGAGTCGCTGATCGAGGACGTCTTTACGGCATCGAGTCTGCAGTCGGGCAGAGGAGCGGGTGGGTTGGTGCTGCGCCGCGCCGAAATCGAAGTGCCCGCCTTGATCGCGAGCGTGCTGTCTCGGTTTCGCGCCAACTACCCCGATAGGCCGGTGACGGTGGGACACTCGACCCCAAGCGTGACACTCTTGGGTGACGAGGTGTTGTTGCGCCGAGCGCTCTCCAACTTACTGGAGAATGCCCACAAGTACACACCCGACGGCGGGATGCCCATTACGTTGACCGTGTCGACGTCGTCGAGCCCGCGCGACAGCTCGACGCGAGCCACAAACGCCACGGGTTGCGAGGGCGTCGAGCACGTGGTCTTCGAAATCGAAGACTCGGGGGTAGGCATCGCCCCTGATGAACACGCTAAGGTGTTTTTGCCGTTTTATCGCGCCGAACAGAGCCGTTCGCGCGCCACGGGGGGCGTCGGGTTAGGGCTCACCTTGACCAAACGCATCGTGGAGGCCCACGCCGGGCGAATCGAGCTCGAGAGCGAGTTGGGTCGAGGGACCACGGTGAGACTCGTGTTGCCTATGCGCGGCGCATGACACTTTCGATCTCAGCCTCGAGTTCCACGACGAAAACGTTCTCGAAGCGGTGATACAGGTCGCTGGCGTGCTCGACGAACGCCTCCCAACGCGCCGCACCACGCAGCGCCTGTACTTGGGCTGGGATGCGAGCCCCGCCTCTGCACCAACCATCGCTACTGGCCGACGGCGGCTCCTCAGTCACCGAAAGGCCGAACCAATTGAGCGAATCACTGGGGCGTCCAGTCGCCCGCGACCACGCCATCCACGCGAATAGCCCATCCGGAACGCGCTCCAACGGCACATCCTTGTTAGCCCGCATCAGGCCCAACGCAGCAGCACCTCGCACGACCTTCGGCAGGCGTTGCTCCTCAGCGTTCGCGTGCGTCAGGACCACTTCGCTCCGGTCCGGCGACAGGTAGCTTTCCGCAGGCGACAACCAAGCTCTCGTATGGTTTGCGGCCGCGAACAGCGCCGCATAGTAGAGAACGGCGTCCGCCTGCTCAGCCTCGGGTGACCTTGGTTGGTGAGTTGCCTCCTTGCCGGAACCTGCCACAGGACGATGCAGAAACTCGCGGATGATACCGGGGTCGAAGTCACGTACAAATACGGCAAGGACTGCGGGCAATCGGTGGTGTACAACGGCAATGGTGATGGCTCACCCGGAACGACGACATTCTCCGATTCCGCCCTCGCCAAAGGTTATGCCATGAACCCGATACCAGAAAACGCGAGTGGGTACACTTACCAGTTCGCTGATTGGTCAGCGGCAGGCAGTGCGTACACGACAGCCTCCGGAGGATAGCTATGAAATGGTCGACACTGGAGTGCGCGAGTGGCGCCGCAACGGACGTACCGCGTTTGATTGAGCAGCTCACCGACGAAAAGGACCTTCGCCGCCTCCAAGCCTTCAGCTTGCTGCGCGGGCAACTTGCACTCGGTGGGCGGTGGTTCAGCGCAAGTGCACCCGCGATTCGCCTGTTGGTCGAGGTCGCGCAGCAGCCAGGAAAAGATCGGCATCGGCCGCTGTGGCTAGTGAGTGAAATCGCGACTGGTGGTCCCTGCCAGCCGTTCGTGGTGGTCGAATCACCGAACGGCTGTGACCCGCTGCAAACCGCGGTCCGCCAGGCCGTCAATGAGAGCGCCTCGGGGTTAACGCTGCTTCTCGGTGATGCGGAGGCCCGCGTTCGAGCGGCGGCGTGCGAAGTACTCGGACTCACGTCCGAAGGCCGAGAGCGGCTACTGCAACACGTCGAAAGTGAAGATGCCGAGCTACCAACGGCGAGCGCGATCGTGGCGTTGTCTTTGGACACAACATCGAAGGCACGCGTCCGGCCCTTGGTTGAACGGTACCTCGATGACGAGCGGGCCGTCGTTCGCTTGGCCGCGTGGTTTTCCGCCCTGAGAATCGACCTGGACGTAGCAGAACGCAGGGCACACGAGATGGTGCACCTTCTCTCCACGAACGAATGCCCCTGGGAGTTCGCGGGGAGATCCTTGTCGACGTTGTTGGCCAACCTTGCCGCACCGGTTGCGACCAGGCTTCGCCAGAGCGTGGCACGCTCACTTGCAAACGTGCTCTCTGACAGCCCCAAGCCAACCGTCGCGCAGGAGTGCGAATGGCCGCGGTTGATCCTCTTCCTAGCGGGCATGCCAGTAGACTTTTCGTATGACCCGCGCGGATACGACCAAAGTCCGAAGATGCGGTTACCGGAAGAGGTCACCCCAGAGCAACGAGAGCTGCTGCTGAGCTTGAACGGCCGAGACCTTCGATTCGCAGGCACCGATGTGCCGTGGGACACGTTGACTCGTCGGCGCTGGCTGGGTGCTACCGAGCCGACGGCGCTGGAGAAACGAGTCCCTTCGCGCAACGGGGGTCCGCTTTGGCCTGTGTGGAGAGCTTGGCAAGAGGTGCGAGAGCTTGAAGGTGAGCGCTCTCGCTGTCTGCCGGAAGATCTCTACCCACATCTCACGGGAGCCGAGCGAATCGAAGCTCTGCTGCTGGCCAGTCGCGACGCCTATGGTCTCAAAGCCCCCTGGAGCGACGAGGAGCGGCAGTTGGTCTCTACCTGGAGCGCAGAGCATCCAGACGCGTCCATCGCCGTTGCCAGCCGATTTCTGGACGATGATCCTCCACAGACCTCGGAGCGAGCAGTCGCGGTGCGGATCTTGGTCCGCTCCAAGCGAGTGATGAGGCCGGAATGGGATGCGTGCGCGCTAACGATGGTCAAGAACCTCAAGCGGATAGATCTCGAACTGCTCGAGGCCATTCCATCCGACCGTCGTGAACCTATCGCACTACAAGGGGCGGTCGATCTCATCGGGCTCGAACAGTCTCCCGAAGTCTTGCGCCTGGCGCCCACCGCTGCCGTCGCCGAGCGTTTTCTGGCCGCCATCGATAGGTTCGCGGCAGCTGCCAAGGGCGACACCAAACGCCTCCTCGACACGGCCCGCAAAGGCATCGACGCGGTGGCGTCTCAACATCCACCCTTGCAGAACGCGCTCGCAGAAAAGCGCGCCTGAGGCGGGGTCAAACGGCGCGACGTCCCGCGGTCCTCAATCCCACTTGGCGCCAACAACTCGGCGCACAGTGGCAGCAACGCACCCAAGGCGGAGCATTGCAGCGTGGACGCGGCGGCTCCTCTGCCTGGGTTATGCCCGTCGCTTCACTGGCTCGAGCGACGCGGGCGCCGCTCTGCAATCATTCACCTCGGAGACAGACACGCTCGTCCGTGGCGCGCCAAGGGGCACTGGCTCAGCCACTGTCCGCGCCTGGTCATAGCGAGCTTACCGCAGGCGCCAAGCTGTGAAGGAGCTCGCGTACAATGTCAGCTGTCGGTGACGAGTCGACGCCGATGACACGCGGCGGAAGTTGCACTACCGCCGCGCCTTACTCGGGCCGTCGCGCTCGCCTCACTCGCGCCGCACTAGCCGCTCCGCGATCTGCACGGCGTTGAGCGCGGCGCCTTTGCGCAAGTTGTCGCCGGAGACGAACAACGCGAGACCGTGTTCGACGGTAGGGTCGCGACGGATGCGTCCGACCAAGGAAACGTCTTTGCCGGTGACTTCGAGAGGGTTGGGCAGCGAGCTCAGCTCCACGCCGGGAGCACGGCGTAACAATTCGGTCGCCGTTTCGACGCTGAGTTCGCGGTCGAACTCGGCGTGGATCGACATCGAGTGGCCGGTGTACACGGGCACGCGCACGCACGTGGCGCTCACTGCGAGTTCCGGCAACTCCAAGATCTTCCTACTCTCGTCGCGCAACTTGATCTCCTCCTCGGTGTAACCCTCCTCCACCACCTGGTAGTTGAGCGGCACGACGTTGAACGCGATCGGCACCGGCCACTTCTGTTTCGAGGGAAACTCGAGCGCCGCACCGTCGCGCATCAGCTCGGTGGACGTCGCGGCGACGGCGCGGATCTGAGCGTCGAGTTCACGCACCCCCGCAATCCCCGCGCCCGAAACCGCCTGGTACGTACTCACGACCAGCCGCCGCAAACCGGCAACGTCGTGCAGTGGTTTCAACACCGGCATCGCCGCCATCGTGGTGCAATTGGGGTTCGCGATCAGGCGTTTGGGTAACGAACTCAAGGTGTGTGCGTTGACTTCCGAAACGACGAGGGGCACTGCGGGATCACCGCGCCACGCCGACGAGTTGTCGATCACGATGGCGCCGGCCGCCGCGACGCGCGGCGCCAATACGCGTGAGGTGGTGGCTCCCGCAGAGAAGAAGACGACGTCTAGCCCCGCGTAATCCGCCTGCTCGGCGTCCTCCACAGTGATCTCGCGTTCGCCCCAGCGGATGCGCTTACCCGCGGACCGCGACGATGCGAAGAGTCGCAACGAACCGACGGGAAAAGCGCGCTCTCTCAGGATCGAGAGCAAGAACTCACCGACCAAGCCCGTGGCACCAACGATTCCAACGGCACAGTGAGCCGAAATACTGTCATTCATGGGTTAATTCTCCTTTTCGAAACTGGAGACGGCACCCATCACGAAGGCCCGTCCCTCGGGGCCTTCGTCGTTGTTGCGTCGCTACCTACTCGATTGCTGCGACGGCAAACACGCTCGGCCCACGATACGTGGTCGGCTTCGTCGTCGTAGTTTGTTTGGCTGCGCAGCGCGACATGCGTCGGAGTATCTAGCACGCAACTGGACACCGGCGCCAGGTGGTTTTCGGCGAGCTGCAGACGCACGAGCTTGTGGCGCCCACGAACTCTGCCACCCGCGACCACTCGATTCGCGGTAGAAGGACGGCAAGTCGGGAATGTTGCACGAACTCTCGGGCAAGAACTCCGCAGCTCGCGAGAAACGATGACGAACCTCTACGACGAAACGACCATCCTGACCCTGCCCCACGCCGAAGGTGGCCAGGACGAAATCACGGCCTACGTTCGAACGTCGAATCACCCCCATCGACCGAAGTGCCTGTTCATTCACGGCAATCCCGGGTGTCTGCTCGATTGGGCGCACCTCATTCCGCGGCTCTCGAACGTAGCCGACGTCGCGGCGATCGATCTCCCCGGGTTCGGAAGGAGTGCACGCCGCAACGCAACGCCGGAGGCGGTCGATCTGGAGCACCTGGCTACGAGCGTCGTCGGTGCGGCGGATGCCCTGGGTTGGCACGAGCCGATTTTCCTCGTCGGCCACAGCCATGGCGGGGGCGTCGCGCAGATGGTGGCGGCTCGTCATCCGGCGCGAGTCGCCGGGCTGGTGCTCATCGCGTCACTCGGCGCGACGATGCACCCGAGTTACCGCGCGTTGTCGTTGCCGGGCATGGCGCCCTTGATGCGCGGCGCGGGTCTCCTATTCGGCGTGCGTTTACTCAGACCCATGAGTCGCCTCATCCTCGGGCAGATCATGCGCGACATCTTCGCGCCCGAAGGTGTCCCCGCGGCGACACTCGAACGTGAGCTCGACACCTTCGCGTCGCGCCCCGAAATACTGGTGACCATGGTTCACGTGGCGCTCGGTGATCCATGCGCCCAACTGCGCGCGGCGGCACCCTCGATCCGATGTCCCACCCTGTTCATCCACGGGAGCAAAGACAAACTGGTTCCCTCTGCTTACGCCCAGGCGCTGCGTGAACGCATCTTGGAGGCCGGCGGCAGTTGTCGCTTCGAGCTCGTCGGTGCAGCGGGCCACATGCTGATCATCCGGCAAGCCGAACACGTCGGCAACCGCATCCGCGCGCACCTCGAGATCAACTGGAAGACGCCGAAATCTGCCACCTCCGCGCCTGCGTCGTGAAGCGAGGCCTCCAACGCTACCAGCTCACGCCGCAGCACCTAGCCGTCACTCGGCGACGGTCGGAGTGCTCAACTGAGTGACGTGAGAGGCCCCTTCACGCTGCTCCGCAGCTACCGCGCGCAGTTCGAGCCGCACCGCGCTGGCCACCTCGTTCAAGGCGTGGCCGAAGGCGGCGACGAGCGCGACCTCGGGCCCTTCCTTGTTCGCGGTTACCGGCACGTCCACGACCAAACGTCGCTCACGAACCACGACCTGCTGATCCGCGATCGCGACGTACACCGCGACGCGCGCCCGGGGCTGTCCGTACTTGAGCTCCTCGAAGGCCTGGAGCTCGACGTTGACCGTATACGCCGGGTCGGTGATCCCGCGACGCATCTCCGTACCGGAGAACAATGCGTCGTCGATGGCTCGGTCTAGGTATACGTCCGGAGGTTCCGTCCAACGCAACGTGTCGTAATACGCGACTTCCGACTCGCTTCGGCGGTAGGCGATGGTTTCGGTCAAATGTTCGGCCACCTCCACCCGGTTGACGCGAACGAGCAGCGGCGCCGTCGTCGAAGCGGGCTCGGCCGTGGTGAGCTCCCGATACGGCGGCGCGAAGTAGCGCAACGTCAGCGGCTCGGCTTTGTTCGTCAGCGCACAGCCTACGCTCAACCAGGCGTTAGCCGAAAACACAACCAACCTGATGTATGCACTCATCTCTCACCCACCTTCCGACCCTTGAGCAACATGTCCGGCTCGCGCTCCAAGCTGTCGGCGAGCCTGCGAAACGAACGCGCGGCGCTGCGCACTTCCTTGAGCACCGCGTCCATTTCTGGGGTCAAGGCCTGCATCCCCAGCGCTACGTGTCTCACGGAAGTCAAGGACCCTTGGGCGCTCATGAGCACGCCGTCGTCGGAGACGATGCGCTCGATCGCGCCGTCGACGTTGCTGGCCGTTTTGCTCAACGCCGCCAGGGTCGTTCGGAGCTCACGAGTCGTGTCCGGGAGGCTCGAGCCCATGAGCTGCGAATTGATGACGGCCATGGTCTTGCTGGTCTCGTCGAGGGTGCGCGCCAGCTTGTCTGGCACCTGCGCCTCGTTGAACGTCGTCAATGTGGCCTGGATCTGAGCGAGGGCCAGATTGGCGCGTTCGGCGACCGCGGGTAACTCGTCGGAAGCATCGACGACCGATTGCTCGATCTGGCTGATCGTCGAGGGGAAAGACGGCAGATACCGCTGCGGCGGTGCGAACGGCAGCGGCAGCGCCGGATGTTTGACGGGATCGAAGAAGTCGATGAGCACGAAGCGATGCCCGGTGAGACCCATCTGCGCGAGCTGCGTCCGCAACACGCCGTCGGTCTCGGCTGCGCGCTCGGTCAAGAGCTGCTCGGAGACATCCGACTCGAGCTCCATCTCTACTCCGACCAGCTTTCCTCCTGGTGCGACGTGCACCTCTTTGACAGCGCCGAGCATGACGCCGCGAAACTTGACCGGCGCCCCCACTTCGAGACCCTGTACCGACTCGTCGAAGTAAGTGACGTAGTTGACGGTCTTGGTTCCCCAACGCTGAGCGCCAATGACGAGCAGCAGTACGACCAACGTCGCTCCGCCGAGCAACACGAACAGCCCAATCTTCCAGTGGTTGGTTCCGGTGGCCATGATTTACGCCGCGCTCCTACCAAAAAACCTCTTCACCCGTTCGTCGGTGGCACCCTTTGCCAGGGCTTTGGGGCTACCGCTGGCGATGATGCCTTTGCTCTCTTTGTCCAACATGATGCACGTCCTACCGACTCTCAGAATGCTCGCGAGTTCGTGGGTCACCATCACGATCGTGATCCCCAACGTCTCGTTGAGAACGAGGATGAGCTCGTCGAGCTCCGCCGAGGTGATCGGATCGAGACCCGCCGATGGCTCGTCCAAAAACAAGATCTCCGGCTCCAGCGCGAGCGCCCGAGCAATCGCGGCCCGTTTGCGCATACCGCCGGAGAGTTCGCTGGGCAGCTTCTCTTCGGAACCCTCCATGCCAACCATCGCCAGCTTGGCGCGGACGATGGCCGCTATCGCGGGCTCTGGTAGCGACGTCCACTCACGCAACGAAAACGCGACGTTGTCGGCCACCGTCATCGAGCCGAACAACGCGGCGGACTGGAACGCGACGCCGATCATCGGCGAGCCACCGAGCAGTTCGTCACTCGTGCGGCCCTTGACGAGGATCGTCCCCTTCGTGGGCTTGTCCAACCCGATGAGGGTGCGCAACAACGTGCTCTTGCCACAACCGCTGCCGCCGAGCACGACGAAGATGTCGCCCCTGTTTACCGAAAACGATACGTCATCGAGGAGCGTAACCGCGCCTCGCGCGAGCGTGAGCCCGTTCACCTGGATGACTTCGTTAGTCATAACAAGAAAGACTCCATCAAGACCGTGAAGATCGCGTCGAGCACGATCAGACTGAATAGAATCGTCACGACCGCCGACGTCGTGCGTTGACCCACTTCGGCTGCGCCACCGCTGACCGACAACCCGCGCTCGCAGGCAATCAGGGCGCACGCCGCCGCGAACGCGACCGACTTGACGAGACCCGACACCACGTCCACGACCCTGACTGCTTGGCTCATCTCGGTGAGGAACGCCTGCGGGCTCACACCCAGCTTGAGCGCGGCGACCACCACGCCACCAGCGATACCGATGCCGTCTGCGATGAGCGTGAGGATCGGCGCGACCGCCACGAGCCCCAGCAGTCGAGGCATCACGAGGTATTGGATTGGATACATGCCAAGCGTGCGGAGCGCGTCCACCTCTTCGCCGACCTTCATCGTGCCGAGTTCGGCGGCGAAGGCGGCACCGCTTCGCCCGCAAACCACGATCGCCGTCATCAGCGGCGCGAGCTCGCGTACGACCGCAATTCCGACGAGATCGGCGACGAGGATGTTGGCGCCAAATCGCTCGAGCTGCCGAGCGCTCTGGTACGCCATCACGAAGCCCACCAAGAAGTTGATGAGCAGCACGATGGGGACGGCGTCGGCGCCCGCGCGCTCGGCGGTCAACGCCGCGTCGCGCAGGTTGTAACGCCGCAACGAGAAGCGCTCACGAAAGATGGTTACGCTGAGCTCGCCGATGAAAGCGCAGCCATCCTTGAATCCACCCCACAAGTTTACTGTCGCTTGACCGAGCTGAGTCAGCACTCCGCGCGGCCTCCGGTCGGTGCGTCGGTGGCGCCGCTTGCGGATGTGCAACGAGTACAACTTTTGGAGATCGGCGTTCGCGCCGCGGAGCTCGAGAGGGATCCGCCGCTTCTCGAGATGACGCTGGAGGTGCGCGACGATGGCCACGCACGCCGAATCCATGGACTCGAGTTCAGTCACCTCGACGACCACCTTGGGCGGCGGTGGTCCTTCGAGCAGCGCGTTTACTTTGGCCCACAACACGGGAGCTAGGTCGATGTCGAGCTTCCCAGTGAGCTCGATCACCGTGGCTTCGCCGTCGTTCGTCGCGCGCCACCAAGCCACGCTGCGGGGCGGGAGATCTTCGGTCGCGTAAGGTACGGCGGCAGCGTTAGACACTTGTGAGAACCACCGTTGCACCTTGCATGCCAAGGTCGGATGACGTGAACGTGACAGAAATTAGGCCGCGCCGTGACGTGGCACGTCGCGGCGCGCGCCAACTCGTCACGACTACCCCGTGGCGGAAGTCCTCTTTCGCCACGGGTGTCGTGAACCAACGTCACAGCCCGGCGCAGCTTCCGCAAGGTCTTGCGTCCCACCGCAGCGGAAGCGCGACGGCGTACGGCGCGGCGCGGCGCGCATCGAACCTACCGGCGCGCACGGTCCAACCTACTCGGACCGCTGTGCGGCGACCCTAGGCGTCCTTGCGACGTCTCACGGCGAAGCCGGCTCTACGCCTACGACGTCGATGTAGATCCATTGGCCATTGCGTCCGTCCGTCTGGAGCGGTTGACTGAATCCGTCGGGAGCGGGGTCGGCGTTGCCGAGATCTACCACGAGCGCACCACCTGGCCCCGTGCCTTGCGACGGACGCGCCGCTGAGCCGACGTTCTGGATCTGCGTGCAGTTCGAGTCGTAGGCCCTGAACTCGAGTTGGGAGCCCCCCTTCGCGCGAACGGTCGCGGTGTAGTCGAGCGCCCAAACCTCGTGCCCTTCGTTCGACTCGTCTCTCGCATTCAAGAAGTAGTTGTTGCCGTCGTCGGCGGCGTTGGGCACGCCTTCGACCGCTGGTGTCACACGCAGCGAATACACGTTGTAGTTGCCGGCTTGGAACGATCCGCCCTCGTACCAGAAGTCCTTGTTGCTTTGCGCGTTCGACGTCGTGCCCTGACGGCGTGCCCCGCCGGTGTAGCCTTTGCGCAACTCGACGACACCGTAAACATGCAACATCAACTCGTAGACGACGTCCTGGTCACCTTGGAGCGTCACGGTCGTCTTCTGCTCGAACTCGTTGTTGACGCAGCCACCGGGGTGACACTCGTCCGCCGCTTCGCTCGAGGCGCACTCACCCTTGTAGAGTAACCCCTCCATCATGCCGGCAAACTCGCCAGGGACGAGCGCGGCGGGCTCGGAGCTGACCGCCTCCGACGAGCTCGCTTGGACGTTGGAACTGGCAACAGAGCTCGGTTCCGAGCTGGGCGCAGACGTCTCACCAAGGCTGGACACGTCGTGCTCGGTCGAAGAAGTGGTGCTCGAGGTGCCAGAAGAAGAGGTGGTGCTGGTCTGCGACGAGGTCGCGTCGACGGACGCACTGGGCGCCGCAGTAGTCGTCGGGTTGGACGTCGAAGAAGGCGCCGGGGGAACCGTACCGGGCGGAGGTGCGACACTCCCCGTCGTCGAGACGGTGGTGGACGTGTTGCTCGCGGGCGGATCGGTCTCACCGCACGCGGTCAACGCGGCGACGAAAAGGGGGATCGAAACGGTGAGACAACTAGCACGCGATGCTGACATGGTACCTCGAACGGGGCGATTTTCGAACTCGTCCTGGGCGATTCGCGTTGCGATGCGTGACGGCTCGAGGTGACTCGACGTAGCGCGAAAGCCCAGCGCTTTCGTCCCGCAATGCGGAGCGTGTGGCGCTTCCGTGCAGCGAAGTCGCTGGAAACGTTGCCTTTTGTGTCGATTTTGCTCGCTCCACGTCGGCCGCTCGCGCGGATTCGGGTTGCAAGTAGTTGACACTTGGGTCAAATAATCGTCCATGCAACGACGAGCACCCATCATCCTCCAGCCCGGCGCTGGCCGCGCTTATGACATGGGCCGCATCTCCGCGATCTTCAAGGCGGACGAAGCCGAGACGCAAAACGCCTACTCGGTCTCGGAGTGGTGGTTAGAGCCCGAAACGACGGGGCCCGGCGCCCATTCCCACCCGGAGGACGACGTGTTCTTCGTGTTGGAGGGTACGATGAGCATCTTGGTGGGCGAACGTTGGATCGACGCCCCGCGGGGTGGCTTCATCCTCGTCCCTGGCGGCGTCACTCACGACTTCGAAAATCGAAGTCGGCAGCGCGCCGGCGTGCTCAACTTCTCGTCAGGCCCATTCGAGTCCGATATGGCGGGCATCGTCGAATGGTTCGCCCACAACCCACCGGGCAGGCCGAGCAGCGTCGTCTCTTGACGCCAGAGTCGGGTTCGGTCGAGCCGAACTCCGGGCGCTGTCCGTTAGTCCCGAACGGCTACTTCTTGGTCGTACCGGGAGCAGGCGGCGCGAACGCGAACAGCGACCGGGCCTCGACTTGGATTGGCCGCGGTTGGCCCTCGATCTCGACGAAGGCGCGGATCGACGTTTGAGTGCGTCCGTCGACCGGCAGCGCGCTGCCAGCCGGGACCATCATCTGCGTCGAGCTCTCGGCCTGGAACTGCGCAACCTTGGCTTGCTCGAGGCCTGCGACGCCCAATGTGTCCGCCGCGAGATAACGCTTCGCGCTGATGTCGAGGACGACGTTGCCGTCCTTGATTTCTGCCACCTTGACCATGCGGTAGACGATCACCTCGGCGCCCAACAATGTCTCACGAGACGTCGTCATCCAGAAGCCACCGGCACCGATCGCCTCTTTGGGGTACGCGACGATCGCGTCGTTCAGCGTCGTCGCACCAGCGTCCAACATGCTCTCGAGCTGGGGGATAGCGCCTTTGGCGAGCGTGAACGACGGCGTGCCCAAGAGCCCTTCGGGCCCTACTTGCGCCGCGAACTGACTGCCCTTGAGCTTGCGGATCTCCGCGCCGAGCTCGGGCGGCACCTCCCCGGGTTGCGTGGTCGCCAGATCGGCATTGACGACATCGAACAAGTAAGGCGATGCGCCGTTCGAGTTCGGCGCAGCGGTCGTAGCGGGAGGAGCGACCGGGGCCGCCTTGTGAACGTCGAGCTTGAGCACGGTGGTGGGCATCGCGCCGGGTCCGTTGCGCACCGAAATCTCGAGTTGCCCGGGGCGGCGGTCGCCGAGGTCCGCCGAGCCGAGCACGACCCGGGGTTCACTTCCAGCGCTGCCCAACTTCACCTTGGGCGGCGCGCCTTTGGCCAACTCGGCGTTGGCGCGCTCGGCGCCCATGATGCCGTCGGGAGGCGGACCGCTCTCGGCCGCAGCCCCCGCTTGCGCTTGAGTCTTGGCCGCGTTGGCGACGGCGTTGGCGATCTTCGAGTCGAGGACGGGGGCGGCGGTCGACGCCGCTGCCGTGGCCTCCGACTTGGCCTCGGTGTTCTCTTTGTCTTCGGACTTGCAACCCAACGCCAACAAACCTGCGCTGAGGAGGAGCACGGGAGCGGAACGAGTCAATCGAATAGCCATGTTGTTACCTCTGACGTGATGTGACCAAAACGGACACCGCCGCTCGCTCGGCGTGAGACACTTTTGCCGCTGTGGGCGCGGGCCTTGGGGTGGAGCGGTGGGAGGGAGCCGTGAGACGAAGGACGACCGCTGGGCTCAACCCCATGATCGTTTTGGATGGGATCCTCTGGTGCATGACTTGCCACGATTCCGCGCCTCTTACTCCCGTGGATGATATCGGCGGTTGCAGTTGGGTGGGACCAAGACCAGTCGGGCCGCGTTTTTATTCCGCGATGGATGGCAATCGCGTCAAAACCGGATCGGACGTCATTCGGCCGGGTGACAGCTGAAGCAATTGACGGTCGTGGGTTGGCCAGCGCCACTGTTGAGCAACGTCTTGAGCGCGGGTGTGACGTCCGCCATCATGAAGTTGGTCGCGTCGGCGTCGTAGTCGAGCGACTCCTGGAGGGTGTTCTCCTTGGGCAGTGGATAGATGTCGGGGTTCGGCATCTTCCAATTCACGAGCTCGGCGTTCTCACCGTGGCAGGTTTGACAGTTGAAGCTGTCGCCGTAAGAAGAGTCGTACTTCTCGAACAGCGCCTTCATCTGCGGCGTGACTTGCGCTGCCATGTGACCGAACCGTTGCTCCTCGCTCTTTTCGGACCAGGCGATCTCGGGAGCCCCCAGGTTCACGCCGGGAACCGTTTTTGGAGATGGCGTACAGCCAAGAATTGCGACGAGTACAGGCGTGGCCCAAAGGCTAGTTCGTTTCATGAAACCCGGGCCCATGCTTGGCAAATGCCCCGCCACAGGTCAAGAGGAACGGCGGGCGCAACCCATCGGAATGGCTGTTCAAAACGGCGGAGGTTCGGGACCCGCGGGAGGTGTCGCGGCCGGTGGCGGCGCAGAACTCGCGGGCTCGGCGTCAGCCATTTCGGTCGGTTCGGTGCCGGGCAGGAACTCCTCGAGGTGAGACTCGGCTTGACCTGGTCCCGCAAGCAGCCCCGAAGCTGGGTCGACGTGAACCGTCAGGATGCTCGAGGGCCGTACGAAGCGGGTGTGCGGACGATTTTTGTGCGCCGCAGCCATGAAGTCGGTCCAGGCGGGCAACGCGGTCACCGCCCCGCTCTCCTGTTTCCCGAGCGGCAAGGTGTCGTCGTAACCGACCCACACCGCGCACGCGATGTCCGTCGAATAACCGATGAACCACGCATCTTTTACGTCGTTGGTGGTTCCGGTTTTGCCGGCCACTTCACGGTCGAGTTTGCCCGCGGCGCGACCCGTCCCCGACTCCACGACGCTGCGCAGCACACTGGTCGTCAAATACGCCTCCTCGGCCGTGAGCACGGCAGTGGGCGGCGGAACTTTCGGCAACGGCACCTCCGTGCCGTCTGCGGCGAGCACTTTGTCGACGTACCGCGGCGACTGCACGGTGCCGCCGCTAGCGAACGCGACGTAAGCGTTGAGGAGCTCGAGCGGAGTGAGCTCGTACGAGCCGAGGGCCAACGAGAGGTCCGGCTGCATCGGCGACGTGATGCCGAGCGCGCGGCTCCATTGCACGACGTTCTCGACGCCCACCTCTTGCAGCACGAACGTGGCCGCGTCGTTGTTGCTGTGCGCCACGGCAGCGCGCAGATCGATGCTGAGCGGCCCTTCTTCGGGCACGCCGTGGCCGCGGTGTTTGACGGGGATGACACTCGCTGGCGAGAAGCGCCGTGAGTGCAGGGCGTAACTATACACGACCGGCTTGAACGAAGAGCCCGGCTGCCGGCGCATCTGCGTCACCCGATCGAGGCCGCCGCTCAACGCCTCGTAGCTGCCGACGTTGGCGAGCACTTCGCGCGTACGCACGTCTATCGCGACGAGCGCCGACTGCGGCCCCAGCTCGAGGCGCAGGTTCGGTTTCGTCTCACCGTCCGGCTCTTCCTGCAGGCTCACGCGCAGCACGGCGCCGACCGAGGCAAATTCGGAAGGCGGTAACCCGGTGGGATTGTACCGGCTCTCGGTCGACAGGGCGATTTGCCCGACGACGTCGCCGACCCGGACCTCGATGACGCCGCTCAAATCGTCGACCTTCTCGACCACCCCGACGTAAACCTTGTGCCGACGCGGTTTGCCTTGGAACGGCACCCCCCAACTCTTGATCTCGGCGCTCTTGTAGGGCGGGAGCAGCTTGTGGCGCTCCATGTAACGGTCCAAGTTGGCGCGCAGCGCTTGACGCCCCACCGCCTGCAACTCGGGATCGATCGTGGTGTGGATCGTGTAACCGCCGCTGCTCTTGCCGTTGCCGAGCACCTCCGTGACCACGTCTTTGGCGGTGTGGACGATCTCGGGCGCCAGCCGACTCTCACTTTCGGTCGTGGGAGCGAGCCGCAACGGCATCTGCAGGACCTGGTCGTACACCGACTGGGTGACGAAGCCTTTGCGCAACATCTGATCGATCACGAATTGACGGCGCTTGAGCGCCTTCTGGGCGTCGCGTCGCGGCGAGTAGTTCTCCGGCGAGGCGATGACCCCGGCGAGGATCGCGGCTTCGTCGAGCCCGAGCTCACGTGCGTGTTTGCCGAAGTAATAACGCGCCGCCTCTTCGATGCCGTACCGGGCGTGCCCCAGGTAAATGTGATTCAGGTAGAGCCAGAAGATCTCGTCCTTGGAGAGCGATTGCTCGAGCCGCAACGCGAGCAGGAACTCGCGCACCTTGCGCCGCAAACTGCGGCTCGAGTCGAGCAGGACGTTCTTGACGACCTGCTGCGTGATCGTGCTGCCGCCTTGGACGGTGCGACCCGCTTTCAAGTTGGCGAGCACGGCGCGCGCCAGGCCGAGGTAATTGATGCCCTCGTGTTCGTAGAAGCTGGCATCTTCAGCGGCCAAAAAGGCGAGCTTGGCCGAGTTGGGCACTTGGTCCAACGGGATCACGGTGCGCCGCTCGGTGAACTCGGCCGCGAGCAACGTGTCGTCGCGCGCGACGATGCGAGTGATCTGCGGGGGATTGTAGCCCGCCTTCAGTGACTCGACGCTCGGCAAGTCCGCGCCGTAGCTGTGCACGATGAAGAACAGCACCACGGCCCCGATGAAACCGGAGACGAGCGCGGCAATCGCCGCCCACCACAACGCGCGACGCCAACCGAACCCGGCCTTGGCCGGAGCTGGCTCCCAAGGCTCCGTCGAGCGGTTGGGTTCGCTCGGGTACGAGGTCGCATCACCTGTCTCACTGCGCAACGGCCGGCGCGCTTTGCGGCGCGCAGGAGGTTCACTGGGGGCCGCAGCAGTAGACACCGCAGCAGTAGATGGCGCAGCAGTAGATGGCGCAGCAGTAGACACCGCAGCAGTAGACGCAGCAGTGGATGGCGCCGGCTTGGGATCGACTCCGCGCGCGACGACGGGCGGTTCGCCGGCCTTGGCGCCGGCTTCGGCGTCGGGTTTGCGGGACGAAAGCGCGGACTCACGGCGAGGTGGCGGTGCGGCTGGTGCGGCCGCGCCGCCGAGTCCGAGTAACGTGGACTTTGGCTTGGCAGGTTCGGCTGGCGCCGCCGGACGCGGGATTGGCTCCGTGCGGGTCTGAGGAACGAACGGGGTTGGAGGCCGTGGCGGAACGAGTTTGGCACGCGGCTCCACCGGCGCTTGCGGCTTGGTGGGCACGTCGTCGTCCGAAATTGCCGGCGGCGGGGCGACGGGAGCCTCGGGTTGGCTTGCGGGTGGCGACGCGACCGGCTCGGATTCGCGTGGTTCACCACTCACGCTGCCGAGCGGGCGGCGGGCCTTGCGTCTACGCGAAATGTCACTGTCCATGATTAACGCGGCGGTTCGCTGTGCGAGAGACTACTTGTTGAGGAACAACAGGATGAACGCTGCCAACCCGGCGCCGAGGAGCAGACACACAACCGCTCCACCAACCAGCACCAAGAGCGCTTTGCGCGAAAGCGGCGCGCCATCCTCCGGCGTCGTTGGACTCTGGCGAGAAGACGGCGGCGGCGCATCGGCAGGTGGTCGAAACGCGGGCGGCTCGGGGTACATCTGGAAGATGGCGTCCACGGTGGCGAGGTTTGCGCCCACGTAGGGACGCAGCGCGGCGGCAAATTCGATCGCGGTCTGATAACGTTGCTCGGGAGCTTTGGCCAGCGCCTTGCCGATGGCTTCCCACAAGCCCGGCGGGAAGGCTCGTTCCGGCGCGCGCACCTGCAACGGGATCGGTGCTTCGAGGACGTGCTTCTGGATGTACTCCATCGGAGTGCGCGCCTCGAACGGTAACTTGCCGGACAATGCTTCGTACAAGATCACCGCGAGCGAGTAGATGTCGCTGCGCGCGTCCAGGGTCTTGCCTTGTGCCTGTTCCGGAGACATGAACTCCGGAGTGCCGAAGACCATTCCCTCTTGTGTCAGTTGAATCGACCCGGGCCGCATCTGACGTTCGGTGACCTTGGCCAAACCAAAGTCGAGCACCTTCGGGTAGTCCGTCAATTGCCCTTGGCGGCACAAAAAGATGTTCTCGGGTTTGAGGTCGCGGTGCACGATGCCGGCGTTGTGCGCCTCTTGCAACGCACCGCACACCTGGATCAAAATCGTCACGGCGCGGTCGACCGCAAACGGCCCCTCGCGCTTCACGGCGCGGTTCAAGTTCCGCCCGTCGAGGTATTCCATCACGATGTAGAGCGACCCCGCGCCGTGGCCCTCGGTGAACTGGCCGTACATGAACACCTTGACGGTGTTCGGGTGCGTGAGCTGGCTCATGGCGCGGGCTTCACGCCGGAAGCGCGACGCCAAGTCCTTACGAGTCGCTAGCTTCGGGTGCAGAATCTTGATCGCCACGAGGCGATTCATGTCCACCTGCACCGCTTGGTAGACCGACCCCATGCCACCGGTTCCAATCTTCTTGGTGATGTGGAACTGGCCCCCTAAGATGGTGCGGTCGACAAATGGGTCTTCCGTAGACATGTGGCCGCACTGTTAGCAAATCGGCCAGCAAATTCCACATTCAGGAGTGCTGCGGACCTGGGCAAAACCCCCCTTTCCCACCATGTCGGCCCCACGTCCCTGCGCCCAGCCCGATCACCCAGCCATGCCCGACCCCAAGCCCGACGCCCTCATTAGCCCGCTCTTGACCCGCCACGGCTTCCGCCACGCCTTCTTCACGCGTCTGGGCGGCGTGTCGAAAGGCCCTTACGCGAGCTTGAATTTCTCGTTTTCCGTGGGCGACGAGGCTGAAGCAGTGGACCGGAATCTGAGGGCGGCGGCCGACTTTCTGGGATTGTCCGTGTCACGATTGTATTTTCTCTCCCAGGTTCACGGCAATCAGTGCGTCGAACTCCGCCGTGACGAAGACCAACGACGGGTCGTCTTCACGGAGGGCGACGCCCTCGTCAGCGGAGAAGCAGATGTCGGTTGTGGTGTTCGTACGGCAGACTGCGTCCCAATCTTGCTCGCCGATCCGGTCACTGGGCGTGTAGGGGCGGCCCACGCGGGTTGGCGTGGCCTCGTCGCCCGCGTGATCGACGAGACGGCGCGGCGGCTGCTCGGCGCGGAAGACGAGAAGCGCAGCGCCGAGCCGGCCATCGAACGAGGAACGGTCACGAGTAAACAGCGGCCACGGTCCGAAGGCGACGCGTCGATGGTCATGGGCGGCGCGACGAGGTTGCTGGCGGCGATCGGTCCGCACATCGAAACCGACGCCTTCGAGGTGTCCGACGACGTGGCAGAGGCACTGAGCGCTGCTAGCCCGGGCGTGGACCCGGTAGTGCGCGGTCGCGCCAAACCCCACGTGAGTCTGCGCAAGGTCGCCGAAGCTCAGCTGTTGGCCCTCGGTTTGCCGGCAGCGAACATCGACCACGTCGCTGGCTGCACGTTCACCGACTCGCGGCGCTTCTTCTCGTTCCGGCGTGATGGCAAGGCCAGCGGCCGACACTTGTCCGTGGTCGTCGGTCGAACGGTAGGCGCGGCGTAATCTCGCGCCCCACATCGCTCGCTCTCGCGCGACCTCACCACCCGATTTCGGCTGCCGTCCACTCGCCGATGACCCAAGTTTGCGCTGGCCCCGGGATGTCCTCCTCGGTGAGACTTCGAGGACGTCCACGCGCCATCAACTCGGTGCCGTCTTGGGGAAAGCGCGGCATCCGGTTGGGTTCGGCGTAACCCTGCGGGTAAGACGCACGCCCGTCGGGCCCGTATTTGTCCGTCGCGCCGCGGGTGTGCAGGTATTCGTGCATCGCGACGAACCAGGCAAAGTCCACGCCGTCTTTGGAGATCTCGGTGCTCACCACCCCGACCCGGCCGTGTTGTTGCCCGAGCCCTTCCGCCGCTTCGCTGTGCCCGTTGCTAGCGGTGAGACGCACGTAGATCCGAACGTCGAACAGACCAGCGTCGATCCCAATCCGGTCATCGACGGCCTCCGCGTAGTTGTCCAACGCGAGATTGAATTTCAAGAGGCTCCAGAGATCCGCTTCGGGGAGCGCGGGCGGCGAAACTCCTTCGACCACGGGCCCGACCACGGACAGCTCCACCGGCGCAGCCGCGGCAGGTGCGTATTTTATCCGTTGGGCGGCAAACATCGCCTCTACCGCCCGCGCTCTCGCACCGAAGGCTGCAGCCAGGTCGGCAGCAACCGGGGCGTCGGGCTTGGCCACCAACACGACCGCGACCCGGTGTGGACGCTCCCAACCGAGGTGACGGCGTCGCCACTCCTTGGCTCCGAGTAAACACACGCCGAACAAGACCGCGAGCAGTACACCGACGCGCAGCCGTTGGTTACGTTTACGCCGCGCGTGGCGCGCTCGGCAGTCGGCACAGGTGCCGCCACCTTGGCGTTCACAAATCACGCACAATGGCGTGCGGCAAACCACGCACAGCGCCCCCTCTACCAAGCGCGGGTGAAAGGTGCAGTGTCTGTCGCTGCCGTCCGCAATCGGGACGACGCTCGCCGCGACCCCGACTTTACGCAGGGCGCCCACGAGTTCATCCGCCCGCGCACTCGGTTGCGTCAGCGGAAGCAGGGTCGGGAACTCGCTCAAGATGGTCTTGCCGGAGGCGAGTTCGACGCCGAGCGCCTCACATACGACGCGTTCGGCAACGATGCGCGCGCTGGCCGGCGGCGGACCATCCAACCGAACGCGCGCCCTCATCGGCCGCAGTCACGAGCATGGGCCGTCCCCACCGTGGAGGGCAACCGAGGTTGGGCTCGTTCGTCGTCCCAGAGAGGGGGATTGGCCGGTGAATGCCAGGACATCGCGCTCGGAAGTGTACTGCGAGCGAATGTTCGATCGCAAGCGGTTGTCGGACGTCACACTCGTGCGCACGAGCCTTGTCATATCACCAGCGCCCTGCCCTCCCGTCGTTCTGCAGAGCATCGAACTCGAAACGCGTTGGGCACTCGAGCGCACGCTCCGCGTCGGGCCGAGTTTTCACCCCGTAACCAACGAGATGAAGCGCATCCTGCAACGCGACGCGCCTGCCGGCTTCCGACCGGGAGAATACGCGCCAATCCACGGTGTACGCTCTGCACAACCACTTGGTCATTTTGATCCGTTGGCAGTTCGGCGCGAGAGCCTGCACCTCCCTTTCCCGACAATGGGTCTCGCGAGGTGCTGGACACAAACCGCCCACGACGGTGATGGTCGCGGAATTACTGGTGGTTCTTCAGCTTGCTTGCCCGGCAGGGTCACACGCTTGACGTCGGCCCGACCGGTCATCCGCCGCGCGCAGCCACAGTCGTGGGGTTGCAGATGCGTCAATCGCGGCACCCCGCTTGTGCTCTAAAACCGACCCATGCTAGTCGTGTGGCTTGCGCTCGGGTGAGTGCTACGGTTTCGCAAGGGGAGGACGACGCCGGTATGGATACCGAACGGAGCGCCAATGACGAGCGCGACGGTGGCTTTGCTTGGCAACGACGCCGAGAAGACGCCGATGCAGTCTACGCAACGGAGTTGCTCGCCGGCATGAGTGCACAGCTGGGTGAGCTGCTCACTTTTTGCGACCGGCATTGGGACGAGTTGTCGGCGTCGGTCGAGGCGAAGTGGCGTGCGCATGCACCCATCGACGTCGCGTGGCAACATTTGGTAACCTCGTCGGGATGGCCGTCGCGATACAGGGTGCGTCAGTGCGTGGACCCTGCCGGGCTCGCGCATCGAGAGCAACTAGAGGCGATCTTGCGCGATTGCGGCCGTTCGAGCTCACGAGCGGGTTTGGGGATTCGCGAGTTTGCCGAGGCACTGCAGTTCGTTGCGGACGAGGTTACCGGTCTGCTGGTTTCGGAACTCGGGGGTGACCCTGCCAAGCTCACGCGACAACTTCGCGCTTTGCAGCGTTGCTCCAGTTTCGCGTCCGTTACCATGGCGCGAGAATCGTACGTCGAAGGACAACGTCGGGGCGAGCGTGAACGGGCGGAAGCGGAGACCAAGTTTGCCAGCGTTTGGGACTCAGGCGTCCTCGGAGTATTGGTCTGCGACTTTCACGGCAACATCCGTCAAGCGAACGACGGATTTCTGAAGACGTTTGGCTTCACACGAGACGATCTCGAGGCGGGATTGGTGCGTTGGAACCACATGACGCCGCCCGAGTGGCGACACTTGGACGAACGCGCCATCGCGCAGCTCATGGACTGTGGCCGCGCACAACCTTGGGAGAAGGAATACTACCACAAGGATGGGTCGCGCGTTCCGGTCATCGTCGGCGTCTCGGTGCTCAACCAGGAAGAGACGTTGGCGTTCGTTCTCGACATCACCGAACGCAAACACGTCGATGCGCTCCGCGAGCGGAGCTCGGAGCTCGAGGCGGAAAACCGCCGTGTCCAAGAAGCCAGCCGCCTGAAAGGCGAGTTCTTGGCCAATATGTCTCACGAACTCCGCACACCGCTCAATGCCATCACCGGCTTCACGGAGCTGTTGCTGGATGGCGACGTGGCTCGCGATTCGCCGGAACACGACGAGTTCCTGCGCGACATCCTCACGGCTGGTCTGCACCTGCAACGGCTGATCAGCGACGTCCTCGACCTCGCCAAGATCGAAGCAGGCAATCTGCAGTTCCATCCCGAACTAGTGGACGTGCGCAGCGTGGTGGACGAGGTCTGCGCCGTGTTACGCAGCGTGGCCACGGAGCGTAGCGTGGAATTGCACGCAGCCGTGAGCGTTGGTCAGGTAACCATCGATCCTGGACGCCTCAAGCAGGTGCTTTACAACTACTTGTCGAATGCGCTCAAGTTCAGCGCGCCGGGCTCCACCGTGGAAGTCCTTGCAACCCCCGAACCAGGCGACAAGTTCCGCGTCGAGGTCGTCGACCACGGCATCGGCATAGCGCCTGGGGACATCGGCAAGCTCTTCCAAGAGTTTCAACAGTTGGAAAGCGGGTCGACGAAGCGTCACCAAGGCACGGGCCTCGGGTTGGCGTTGACCAAACGCCTCGTGGAGGCGCAGGGCGGGACGGTAGGCGTAGTAAGTGAACTAGGCCGCGGCAGCCGCTTCCACGCCGTCTTGCCGATGCGTGTTGCGCACAACGGCGAACAAGAATTGGACCCCAGCCCTGAACTTCCCGTGGACGCCCACTCGGTCCTGGTTGTCGAGGACGACCCGCGAGACCGCAGTGTTCTGGTCCGGATCTTGGGGGACGCGGGTTACCGGACGCATACGGCGGCTACCGGGAGCATGGCCATCGCCTCGTGCGAAGCGCGCGACTTCGACGCCGTCACGCTCGACCTGTTGTTGCCGGACATGACCGGTCTCCAAGTGCTGCAGAGAATTCGGCAACTCGAGCGTAGTCGCGAAACGCCAGTGCTGATCGTCAGTGTCGTCGCCGAGCAAGGCGTAGTTCGAGGTTTCCCCGTACACGACTACTTGACGAAACCGATCGACAGCCAAGCACTGATCCGCTCTTTGGAGCTCGCAACCTCGCGGGTCGACAAAGGTGTCATCTTGGTGATCGACGACGACCCGGCGGCGCGGCGATTGATGGAGGCGGCGCTCACATCTCTAGGCTACCCTGTGGTTTGCGTCGAAGACGGCCAAGCCGGACTCGACTTCGTGAGGAGAACGAGGCCGGTGGGGATAGTGCTCGATCTCTTGATGCCGCGGATGGATGGCTTCGAGTTCCTGGGGCGTTTTCGCCAGACGCACGCCCACGACGACGTCCCGGTGATCGTATGGACCACGAAAGATCTCAGCTTCGCCGACCGTGACAAACTCGGCCGTTTCGCGCAGGCCACCGTGCAAAAAGGCGAAACGCCGCCCGCTAACCTGGTGGCCGAACTTGCCCGGCTCCTCAGGCGGCAGCGCTCGGTGCAGGAGGGATGACTAATGCCAAACCAGAGTATCTTGGTGGTCGACGACAACCCCGCGAACTTGAAGTTGATGCGCTTCCTGCTGTCATCACGCGGCTACTCGGTTCAAACCGCTGAAGACGCGGAGCAAGCGCGCACCCAGCTGGAGCAAACGCTGCCAGACCTGGTTCTGATGGACCTCCAACTGCCTGGAGTAGATGGCCTAACCCTCACCCGTGAGCTCCGCAACTCACCGCGGACTCGACACTTGGTGGTCGTAGCGGTGACCGCGTACGCGATGAAGGGCGACGAGGAGCGCGCCAAAGAAGCCGGTGTGGACGGCTACATCACCAAGCCCATCAGCAAAGAGCCGTTCTTGCTGGCGATCAGCCATCACTTGGCGACGGCCCGCGCGCGTGCCGGCTCGTCCATGTGAGCCGCCCTCGGACGAAGCGGCATCGTCGAGATTTCGCGTGATCGACGAGCAACTCCCAGTGGGAGACCGGAGATCACCCTTTGGTAGCCAATCGGGAGGGGAATATGGAAGAAGCAATGGGTTCGTTCGAGTTATTCTACGACCAACAACACGCCGCGCTCTGTGGCTTGCCACCTGCCACGGAGATTCTGGCGCGCTGCCCAGCAGAACGAGTCGCCGAGCATGACCTGTTCGGCCGCCTTCGAGAGCGCCCGGTGGACATGGCCGCGCTGTGGGTGGTCGTAGCCAACACCCATGCCGGTATCTCACCGAACTTCGTGCGCTGGCTCGCGACGACACTCGGTCGAGTCGAAGACCCGCGGGTTGCGTGCCTCATCGCCAAACAACTTTACGACGAGTTAGGCAACGGCCATGCCGAACGCGTACATGCGACCTTGTTGGAGCGATTCCTTTCGGCCTTGGAACCGTGGCGACCGCGGAGTAAACGCAACCATGTGTGGGCGGGCCAAAACTTGGCGGCCAGTACGTCCCCGCTCTTCGAGAGTAAGCATCCTTTCACGGCCATCGGAGCGCTGATGGTCGCGGAAGTATTTGCGCGCGAGATGGACAAGTGTCTGGGTGAAGTCGTACGAGGTCAGGATCTGCTCGATGAGGACGCCCTGACGTGGATACGCCTGCACGAGGTGTTGGAGGTGGACCATGCCGAGGACTCGGGGGAACTCGCACGACTAGTGCCGGCCGACGCCGACTCGCTGCGCGCGACTTGGAACGGTGCACGAGCGCAGTGGACAGCGTTGTGGCAGTTTCTAGACGACACCAATACAATCGTGAGAGCGCTTGCAAGGCCCGCCTGAAGACCGCGACGCGGCGTTGTCCTCACCAGCGCCGCGTCACACAGAAGTGCCGGTCCGACACTCGACGCACGTCGATTGAACTCAGTCCGGCCTTCTCACACGCTCGTTCCACCTCCGGAATCGTCAGCGCCGCGCGCAGAGAATCAGCAAACAACTGGCGCTGGTACTGTGTGTCCGACACCGTATGAGCCGCGACCAGCGCGGCCAATTCGGCTTCACTGTCGGGCCGAATCAAGTCTTTGATCAGCACGTGCGTCGACTCACTCATCAAACGTCGAATCTCTCGAAACAACGGCACCGGGTCAGGGAGGTGATGAACGACACTGTTGCAGACTATCAGGTCGAACCGACCGGGCTCGTAGCCTGTGGCCTTGACGTCGCGGAGCTCGAGTTTTGCATGCTGGGTCAAGCCTTCGCGGGCCAAGTTTCGGCGAGCCAAGGCCAACATGTGCTCGGCGAGATCGATGGCGGTGACGTCGAGCGCTGCGTTCATCTGCAGCATTTGAATCGGGATCAGCGCGGTCCCAGTCCCGAGGTCGAGGACGCTGCGCGCCGCCGGACAGACTTCCAACGCGTGCCTTGCAAACTCACGGTTGACCCGCGAGTGGTCAATCGCATCGTACTCGGCGGCATCCCGCTCCGTGTCCATCGTTTCCGGCTCTAGTACTCGCTGCAACATGCTCACCCGTATATGGTGTCACCCATTTCGTTTCTGTTGCGAAGCCGAAATCAGCCGCGCTGAACCAAAGACCCCGCTGAGTCCCGTGCCCTTGCCTCGAGCTGCCGATTCTCTAGCAACAGTTGATCCAGGACCGAGTGGAGCTCTTCGAAGCTTTTTGCGACGCAATAACAGCGCTGAAGTTCGGAGAACGCAATCCCGCGGCCGACGTTGCGGGATGTCAGAGGCACGATCCGGGCCTTGTCGGACAACACTGCACCAAGTTCACGCGCGGAAGACAACAGCGCGGCGCCGTATGCCGTTCTGCTTCGCCCAGAACCCATGAGCCCAAACTCGACGGTCCACAGATAGAAGCGCACCAGGCGTGCCAGCGCGGACGGATTGGCGGCGATCTCGTGCTCGGCACGCGCCACGGCTTCGTCGGCCGCGCGCAACTCTTCGGCAGAGCACGCCTCCGCCCGGCGCAGGGAGCCAACACGCTGCTGGGCCGCGTAGAGACGCTGGTCGCGGACGTCCGCGGCGGCCGCCCTCATCTCTCCCCCCACGCGCTGAAGGAAGTCCCGGTGTTGCGCATCGAACAACATCGGCAAGTGACCGATCATGTCGTGCGCTAGGTCGGGTACCGGAGAATGCGCGAGATCGCGTCGGCTTCTGATGAACTTCGCGACAGGAAACGTTCGCGCGGCGAGCAAGCTGGCGTATTCCCAATGCGGGAGGTATCCCTCGACCACTACGACTTGCCAGTCGAAGCGCTTCAAACGACGGTTCAGCTCCTCGATACTCGGTATTTCGCCTCCGCTGGGGAACAGCTCGGCGAACCCGCGGTGGTAGGCGGAGTGAATCCGTCGCCCATACTGGAGCAAGAGTCGGTTGGTTCTGCCCAGCAGCAAGCGCCAAGTGGCGTGGTCATCCTGCGTCAGCCACGCGGCACGGCCTGATTCCGTTGCCAACCAAGACAAACTCGGCGCAGGCGCGCGGCGCCAACGCGATTCGATCGTGCCCATGTTTCCCCCCAGTTGAACGATGAACGCGCGTGCTGACGCGCCCTACTGTTCTGCTCTCGCCTCTGGGTCCCCCGACCCAACCAGCGCAGTATTGCATGCCTAGCTCAATCCGCAAGCACGTCGACGCTTCCGCGCACGCGACTCCCATTTGCCACCCTCCCATCTTGCTTTGCGGGCGTGACTCGGATGTACTCCGTACATCCGCCGGCCTACACCGACTCCTCCTTCTCGGGCCAATCCGCACCGCTGAGCGTTTTCGAGTCATCATCGTACGGAATTGTAGTCAACGCCATGTCCTACCAACTTTGCGTCCTCAACGGGCTTTTCGTGGTGCGCTGGGACCAACCGCGAATCGGCGATCCCACGAAGTACTGCCAAGAATTGACGGACGCGTCGCGACGCCAAGGTAAGAGGCTCGTGGGATTGTTCATCATGCCGGAGGCGAGCACTGCACCCAACGACGCATTCAAACGCGAGCAGGCATCACTGTTGCCAGTGATCATGACCAACTTGGAGTACGCGGTGGCAGTGTTCGAAGGGACGGGGTTTTCCGCCAGTCTCAAGCGGAGCGCTTTGGTTGCCATCATCCTGCTGTCGGGACAACGTCAACGCATTCACGTGCGAGCGAGCGTACGCGACGCGTTCACGAACCCGGCAGGTCCCATCACGTTCGATGCCGACGCGGCGTTGCAGGCGCTCCACGCCCGTGGCTTCTGCGAATATGCGGGGCCGCTCCCGCGCGGAGCGGCGTCGGCGAGGGAGAAGAGTTGAAACGCGAGTTGATCCATGTCGATGACCGCAGGCACCTAGCCCCGAAGCCGTTGGACGCGCGGTGGTCCGCGACAAAAAGACACTTGCTAGGTGAATCGTCAACGCACCATGAAGGACTCGCAACGTGACGCCCATGCCTGAGGTATTCTTCTTTCCGCCTAGAGATTACGGCCCGTTGATGAGTGGCGCGGTGATCGGAGGAATGGGGATCCTGCACGTCTTCCTGGCACAATTCGCCATCGGCGGAGGCATGCTCCTGACCTACGTGGAGTGGCTCAACGGCAAGGGCCGCTGCCGCGACGGGCGTCTGTTCACGAGCGGCTTCTTTCGTGTCTTGGTGCTCGTCAGTTTCGTTTTGGGTGCCGTCACGGGCGTGGGTATGTGGCTCACCAGCATCCAAGTCAGCGCGCCAACCATCGGCCTCATGGTGCGCACGTTCCACTGGGTTTGGGCCATCGAGTGGACGTTCTTCGCGCTCGAAGTGGTAAGCGGATACGTCTTCTACCGATACGGCGACTACCTGCCGCGGCGCAGGCGTTTGCAGTTGTTGGGCCTATACAGCTGCGCCGCGTGGTTTAGCTTGTTTTGGATCAACGGGATCCTGTCGTGGCAGCTCACGCCGGGCCGTTGGGTCGAAACGCGAGACATCTGGCTCGGCTTCTTCAATCCCAGCTTCTGGCCTTCGCTCGTATTTCGAACCATCGCGTGTATGGCGACCGCCGCCCTCGCGGCGGCCGTCGTCATCAACACGATGCAGATCCCGCGCAAACGGCGCCAAGAGTTGCTGCACGTCACGGCCCGCTTTTTGGCGCCCATGGTCGTGATGCCGTTCTTGGCCGTTTGGTATTTGTACGTCCTGCCCGCTGACAGCCGCTCGTGGGTCCTGGGTGGGAGCACCGTGATCACGATGTTGTTCGGTGTTGGAGCCGCGTCATGCGCGCTCGTAGCGGTGTACGCGATCGTCGTGCTCAGATTTCGGAACCTCTACGTCAACGGCGCTACCGCGCTGCTTCTCCTCGCTCTGGCGTTCGGTGCCACCGCCGGCGGGGAATTCGTGCGCGAAGGCGCCCGTAAGCCGTTTACGGTGCGTCGAGTTTTGTACTCGAATGCGGTGACCCCCGAGTCCGTCGCTCACCTGCGCAAGTACGGCTCCGTGGTGAACGACCCTTATCCGCTGCCGCGAGCCTATCCGAATTCGCAGCTCGAGCTGGGGGCGCGAGTCTACCGACATCAATGTCAGGTCTGCCACACCCTGGAAGGGATGAACGGTTTGGTGCATCTCACCAATACTTGGAGTGCCGACCAACAGCGCCTGAACATCGCCAAACTCCAGCAGACCAAGGCGTTCATGCCGCCGTTTGCCGGGTCCGCGCGCGAACTCGAAGCGCTCGTGCAGCTGCTGGGCTGGTACGCCGCGGGAGAGCCTGCGACCTGGAATCGCTCCGAAGACTCCCACGTGTTGGCGACCATCGAGCGCCACTTGGCCGAGGCCGGCTGCGAACCGGGCGCAGCGCCTCACGTTGCCATCTCGGCGCCTCGGGGAACTCAGCCATGAACACCCTCTTCCCCTTCGGCTTTGCGCTACCCACGGCGCTGTATTTGGTCTGTTACGTGCTCACGTTGTGTCTACACCTGATATTGATCAGCTACACGCTCGCTGGCGCTGGTTACCTAGCGATCCTCGGGCTAGTAGGAAGGCGGCGCTTCGACGCGGCACGGGAGTTGGGCGCTGTCATTCAAGATTGGCTACCGTTCAGTTTGGGCCTTGCCATAACCGCAGGCGTCGCACCGTTGCTGTTCTTGCAGATTCTGTATCAACCGCTCTTCTACACGGCCAATCTGCTGTTGTTCCACCGCTGGATGCTCATCGTTCCAACGCTGATCTTCGGGTTCTACATGCTGTACGTGCTCAAGAGCGATCTCGGCGCCAAACGTGAGCGCCTCTGGACTTGCTCTGCCGTGGCAGCGTTCTCGTGTTTTGCGTTCGTCGGTTGGGCGTGGACGGAGAACCATCTGCTATCTCGTTCGAGCGCAGCATGGGTGGACTTCTACCGATCCCAGCAGTTCTTCTTCCGCTCCGCCGAGACGTTCCCACGGCTGGTGTTCTGGCTCCTCCTTGCAGCGAGCGTGCTTTCGGTACTTCTGGGTTGGCAGCTGCGCTACACACGCACCAGGGCGGCGGCCAAACACCAGCGCTTGGTGTGCGTGTTTGGGATTTCTGCGACGTGCCTGGCGTTGGTTTCGGTCCTCGTCTACGGCTTCACGAGCGCGCCGGCACTCGGCGCCGTGGCCACCAGCTCGCTAGCAGCTCCGTACGCTGCGGCCGCCTTGGTTGGTGTGGTGTGCATGACGCTCGGTTGGTCGGTGCAGCTCCGGCATGACCACTCCCACGTCCCTAGCCTGGTAGCGACCACGCTTGGGATGCTGCTTGCGGTCCTGGGCGTGACGGTGACGCGCGAGGCTCAGCGCTTGAAGGCGATCGACCTGTCCGAGTTCACCGGTGCCCACGAGCGCGCCCTCGAGTCGGGCGGCTTGACGGCGTTCATCGTCTTCTTCGTCATCAACGCGTTACTCGTCGTCTTTGCCTTACGCGTGGCGCACGAAGCGATAACTCGCGGCAGCGACTAGACGCGGCGCAAAACGGCGCTGCACGTAGTCACGAGTGGACCTCCGGTCGAGAGCGCGACTTTCGGGTAAGCGGCTCTCGACCCGCCCTCAAGATCACGAGCTGCCCACACGCGCCCTGTACGTCGCGAGCACGGGAGTGACGAACGGTCAGTAGCGTCGGGCGATGGGCGAGCACGGCTCGAGCGAAGGACGCGACACGTTCGTTCGAAGGGGCTCGATACGGCGAGTGCGGATGCGCATTGAACGGAATCAAGTTGATGTGGTGCGGAAAACGCGCTCCGAACTCTGCCAGACGCCGCGCGTCCGCGTCGGTGTCATTGACGCCGTCCAGAAGAACGTACTCGAGCAACACCCGCTCACGCGGACGAAACGGATACTTCGCCAAGGCCGAAGCCAAGTTCTCGAGAGTGTAGCGGTAGCCAATCGGCATGAGCTGGCCACGAAGCTCGTCCGTGGTCGCGTTGAGACTGAGCGCCAATAGCGGTCGCACTGTGGCTCTACCCAACTGCTCGATTTGTGGCACCAGACCCGACGTGGAGACCGTGATGTGTTTCGGTGACAACCCCAGCCCTCGCCCGTCGCACATCGTCTCGATGGCTCGCAGCACGTTGTCGAGGTTGTGCAATGGTTCACCCATGCCCATGAAAACGAGCGTCACTTGACCTGGATGCCGAGGGCCGCACGCGTGAATGGCGGTCAGCACTTGAGCGACGATCTCCGCCGCCGAGAGGTGGCGCACGAAACCCATCGTGGCCGTGGCGCAAAAGCGGCAACCAATCGCACAGCCGACTTGGCTGGAGACGCAAATCGTCACCCGCTCCCCACGCGGCATGTGAACGGTCTCCACGCGATCGCCATCGAAGGTGAACAACAACTTGGTCGAGCCGTCCGACGCCGCGTGCCTCTCGTACTTGGGCAGTTCCCAACGGCGCTCGCCCAGGGCCCGCGCCGCTCTCGGCCCCACGGGTGGCCCGTCCGAACCCCAACGCCACGGGCGCTGCAACGCGGGAAACGCATCGGCCCCTGCGCCGTTCGGTGGCAGCGCCGCCAGCTCGAGGGCGGTCAAACCGAAAGCGTCGTGGCAACCCATGCGTTGCATTTAGCCGTCGAGGGAGCGGCTTGGCAAGCGGCTCACCACGGGAGCCGAGCGGGAGCGGACAACATCGCAGACCCAGCCTTCGCGCGGCACTCTGCGCATACGTCGCGTTCGTGGTCCGTCGTCAGGACGCTCCCTTTCCCGTCTTCCATGATGCACCCGTAGTTGGGGCAGTGAGGCAGCCCGATGGTGTGCCCCACCTCGTGCACGACCGTCTTGGCGAGGCGCTGCCGAACGTGAACTTCGTCCCTGGCACCACGTCGTGCGCGATACCGCGAGATGACGCATTGTCGTCCGGACAACGTGGCCAAGCCCAGTATCCCCCAATCGTATACGTCGCCTTTGGTCGTCGAAATGTCCGCGTCCGTGAGCCCGATCACGACGCGAGCATCGTCGGGGGTACGCCGCTCGAGGTAATCCAAGAGTCGCTCGGCCCGATAGCGTTTGCGCGGTGGATAATAAGCGTCGTCGGGTAACGGAGCGGTCGGCAACAGCTCGAGCCGAAATGGGAAATACGCGCGCAACGCCGTCTCGACGTCCGCCAACGCGGCGTCGGGGATGCCAGCACCGAGCGGCAACAGGTAAACGCTCTCGCGCCCAACTGCGACCACGTTCGTCGACGCCGCGCCCGTCTCTTCGCGACCGCTGGCTGGCGCTTGGACCGGCGTCGCTTCGAGGGTCGTGGTTGCGTCGGCCACGGTGTCCGGAATGTTCGGGCTCGAGACGCTGGCTCGCGCGGCGCTGCGCGTCTCACCGTTGGGGGCCGACTGCTGCCCCGTGCGCACGCACCCTGCGACCGCGCCGGCCAGGGCCCACTCCAACACCGCGCGACGGCGCACGTTCGATGGCAGCGCGCCTACAGGCATTCCGACTTGATGCGACGGATGCCCTCGGAATCCACGGTGTACGGCTGCTTACACGGGTTCTCGGCGGGAACGACCGGCTTCGGCGGTGGGACATATTTCGGGGCGCGCCAACGCGGCCGCGAGTCGACCTTGGGTGGTTCGTTTTGTGCCGCCGTCTTGTCCACAACGGCGCCCGTGGCAGCGCCCGCGGTAACCGCCGGCGTCGCCTCGACGGTACTGGTGGACACCACCTTGCTCCCCGGTAGGGTGATCGGCGCGTTCGCAGCTGCTGGTTCGGGCACCGGGCTACTCCCACCGCTGCTCAACGCCCATGCTCCGAAGCCCAATAGCGCCGCCCCCAACCCGAGCCCGACGAAGAGTTTGTTGCGGCCGCCTCGACGATGGAACGGATCTTCCTCGAAGGTCGTTGCGCCGCTCAGCAACTCGACGGGCGGCGCAGACACGGGAAGCCGCAACGCGGGTTGCGTCATCGGGCTGTCGAGCACCGTCGTCGGGAGCTCGTCCGCCGTGGCGGGGGGCGGAAGTGGCAACCGTGACTTGCGCGGCGGTGGCCGCGGCGGTCCCGACTGATGCGCTCTCGCCGCCGCCGCGGTGTTGCGCACGAGCAAGTTGAGGTCGATTCCCTGTTCACCCGTTGGCGGCGAAAGCTCCGTTACACTGGAGTAGCTTTCGAGCTCCGCCAGCGCTTGCTCACGCATCTCGAGCACGTCACCGGCGATCTCTTCGACCCATTCGCCCACCTCGCGCGAGCTCATGAACGTGACGCAGTGTTCGAGCGCAACGGCGAACTCGCGAGCCGTCGAGTAGCGAGCGTTGGGGTCCTTGGACAACGCACGTTCGACGATCTTGTCGAAGGCCGGAGGCACCGCTGGGTTGAGCAAGCTCGGCGGCGGCACGGGAAGGTCGACGATTCGGTGGATGATCTCTTGCGTGTCGTCGGCGAGGAACAAGCGTTTGCCCGTCAACGCTTCCCACAACACGACGCCCGCTGCGAACAAGTCCGCGCGGCGGTCCACGGGTTGGGACGTGAGCTGCTCCGGACTCATGTACGACAGCTTGCCCTTCACCTGGCCGTCTTTGGTGACCTGGACGCGGGCCCCAGCTTTGGCCACCCCGAAGTCCAGCAGCCGTGGCACGCCATCCACTCCCACCAGGACGTTCTGCGGTGAGACATCGCGATGCACGACGCGCAGCGGCTGACCACGCTCGTCGGTGACCTCGTGAGCAGCGTGCAAACCGTGCAGCATACCCGAGACGATCGCAGCGATGAAGCTGACGGGGGGCTCGAGGCCCTTCTTGCGCGCGGCCCGCAGCAACCTCGAGAAGGCCTCGCCGCGGATGTAATCCATGACCAGCAGCAGCTCTTCTTCGAGCGCAACCACGTCCAGGGTAGCCACGACGTTCGGATGTTGGATCCGCGCCGCCAGTCGAGCTTCGTCCAAGAACATCGCCACGAACTCTGGGTCCTTGGCGTACTGCGGGTGCAACCGCTTGATCGCTACCGTTCGCGAAAAACCCACCGGCCCGAGTAAACGCCCGAAGTGGACGGTCGCCATGCCGCCAGTGGCCAGCTTGCCGTACAGCGCGTACCGCCCAACGATGCGCACTTCTGGATGCGGGTCTGGTCTAAGATCTGGCATACGTCATGCGTTCCGGCTTGGTGGCGGAGTGTACAACGACCGCTGACAGCCTACGGAATAGCGAACTCGTGAAATGTGGGAACCCGAACCACATTGGTACGGCGGGCCGAATTCCGCGCAACTTTCCTTGGACGGTAGCGCGATTCCTTCGCGCCCATGAACGAAATTCGATGTTAAAACCGCTATTACCGTAAGTGCGGACCTGGGCCGCAGTAATGCGGCGCGGCGGCAAATTCCCGCACCCAAGGGACGAAGCATGGCTGACAACAAGACTCCCCATCCACCGACAGCGGCAAACGACACATCTCAGGACGATCTCTGGTTGGTGAGCTACGCCGATGACGACGATCGCGAGCTCACGGCGCTGCAGATCTCGGCGGCGCTCGAGCGCGGGGAAATCGATGCAAACACCATCGTTTGGCGCGACGGCATGTCCGAATGGAAAGCAATCGCCGAAGTCGAAGCGCTGCGCTCGCAATTGCGCAAGGTGAGCCACGCCCCCGAAAACCTGCGACGTCGTCAAACACAACTCGGGGGGTTTGGCCCCGCGCCACGTCAGGCTGGCGCTCCAACCCCGGCGCCTGCACCCGTTACGCCAGCTGCACCCGGCCTGAGCCTGGACGATGACGAACCCACCGTCATCCAGCCCTCGTTGGTCGAAGGTTTTTCGAGCGCTCCGAACCAGGTTCGGCCCGATCCCAGCCCGCAACGTGGTCGTCACCCGACGTCGGGCAACACGCTGCGAATTCGCACCGGAGAGCCGCCGCCAGTAACCCCGCGCGATCCCTCCCAGGATCGCATCACGCCAAACGACCTGTCGCGCAGGGCCGAACGTCTGGATTCCTCGCCGCGCGTCGCGGCTCCTTCGGACCCCGACCTCGAGTCGTTGCCGTCCGCGCTGCTGGTCACCGCAACTGGCGCTGCGCCAGTCGCACGTCGCGCCTCCGCGTCGGCCCCGCCCGCCCCGACGCGCGGAGTGATGAGCCGGCAGAGCGATCCTCCCGGAATACCACTCGGCTCGAACATCCCACGAGCCGCGTTGACGCGCGAACCAGACAGTGACGCGCCCCCCGCCCCCAAACGCCAAACCGACGCACCCAAGCCGCCGCTGCGCGCCGAGTCCAGTGACGAACCGGAGTCGTTGCCTTCGGACGCCGTCCAGTCCGTGGTCAGCACGCGCGACTTCGAGCTACCCAAGCGCACTCCCGAAGGTGAACGGCTGCCCTCGGTGCAGGTGCGTGACGACTACGCGGAAGCAGATCTGGCGCGGCAACGCACCCGCCCGCCGCGCAATCGCCGCGAAGGTTGGGTCGAGTCGGGTACGCCGCCGCCCATCGGGGAGTTATCGGAAGCCGCAGCGCGGATCGCACACGCGACCAGCCACGTACCGGCTCCGTTCACCCCGACCGCACCGCCGCCCCCGACCTCGTCCAATGGTCGGTGGATCGGGTTGGCCCTGTTCGGCGCCGCAGCAGTCGCTGGCGCGTTCGCCCTAGGTAAACGCACCGGTGAGAGTACGACGGCGCCTTCTTCCGTGATGACCACCCAGTCGGCGATGGCGACGAGTCCCGCGCCGGTCCAAACCGCCGCCGTGGCCGAGGCAACGGCGCCGGCAACCAGTGAACTCGAGGCGCCGTCATCGGCGTCGGCAGACCCGACGTCGGCGCCCGTCGTCCCGTCGCCAGTGGCGAAGGTCGAAGCACCGCGTGTGAGCCCAGCGGTGGTGGCGCCGAAACCCGAGCCAAAACCCGTAGCAAAAGCAACGACGGGGCTATCGTCCGCACCGGCACCACAGGTGTCGTCCCCTGCCAACGACGACGCGGAGAAGCCGATCGGTGAGACACCTACCGAGCCGAAGACGCCAGCCACGCCCGGCGCCTTCGATTCCTCCGCCGCGGCGACGGCACTTGGCAACGCGGCCAGCCGAGCATCCTCGTGCCGGCAGCCGGGTGACCCTTCGGGCGTTGCACGGGTTACCGTCACTTTCGCCAACAGCGGCAGCGCCACCCACGCCATCGTCGACGGGCCTCCATTCGCGGGCACAGCCACGGGCGGTTGCATCGCCGCCACCATGCGTGGCGCCACCGTCCCCGCGTTTACTGGCGACCGAGTCACCGTGAAGAAAACTGTCGTGATCCAGTGACGGGGCCCACGTCGTGACCTGGTACGATAAACTCTGCGCCTGCCGCTCGGCGCTGCGTGGGACAACGGCCGCTACGTTAATCTCGAGCATCTTCTGGGGCAGCGCCTGCGACACGGAACGGCCTGCCCCCGCCCCCCAAACAACCGCGAGTTCGACGCCGACTACCGCCGGTGTGGCGCCGAACTCGACGGCGTCCACTGCTTCGTCGACCGCGACGCCCGTGGCGAGCTCGCTGGCGGTAACGGTCCCACCGCCCGCGGCGACTCCGTTCGAGACCCGGGCGTCGTCGCCCGCTGCCACGTTTCCAACCAAGCCACCAGCCGATACGGCAAGAAACGTCTCACCGGCGGCAGCCACGACTACGTCGGGTGCAGCGGCACGTCCGGCGCCAGCGCCGGCCGCCGCGCTGGTGTCGAGCGCAGCGGTCAGCGGAGAAGGTTACCGAACCTATCTGCAGATGCCCTCGCCCGTCGCGGTGGGACATGAGACGCTCGTAACCGTACACCTCGAACCGCAAGCCCCGTTCAAGAGCAACGACAAGTACCCGTATCGCTTCACGTTGGGTAAGCTGGAAGGGGCAGCCGCCCCTTCGGATACCGTGACTGGACCGACGGTGACCCCAACCCGGACCACGCTGCGCTTTGCGATGACGCCCACGCGAGTTGGTCATGGGTCGGTGTCGGGTACGTTCTCGTTCTCGGTTTGTACCGAGGAGAAGTGCTTGGTCGAACGCGCGCCGTTGGTTTTGGGTTTCGAAGCGGTGGCCGATGCGGTATCGGCGAGCTCGAATCGGTAGAACCCGAGGCGGAAGATGCAACTCAAGTACGACTCATCTGGTCTGATCGTGGCCGTGTGCCAGGACTATCTCGACGGCTCCATCCGTATGGTGGCGTGGATGAACGAAGCCGCCGTGCAACGCACGCTGGAGACGAAACACGCGACGTTCTACAGCCGCTCGCGAGCTCAGCTGTGGACCAAGGGGGAGACCAGCGGAAACTTGCTGCACGTCGAGTCCATGCACGTCGATTGCGATGGCGACACGTTGTTGCTCCGGGTTCGCGCCGACGGCCCTTCGTGTCACACCGGCCAGCCAACCTGTTTCTTCTCGCCATACCCCGACGGAGAGGAAAGCCAAGCCGTCCCCACCTTCCTCGACGCCCTCGAGCGAGAGCTCGAACTGCGAAAGACCAGCACTGGGACGAAGAGCTACACCAAGTCGCTGCTCGAGGCGGGTCCCAAGAAGATCGAGAGCAAGTTGCTTGAGGAGAGCAGCGAGTTCTGTCAGGCCCTCGAGGCCGAGTCGGAAGAACGCGTGGCGAGCGAAGCCGCCGACGTCTTGTACCACTTAATGGTGGGCTTGAGGCTCCGTTCAGTAAGTGTGCGTCGCGTATTCGAGCACCTTGCAGCACGCACTTCTATGAGTGGCCACGAAGAAAAGTCGCGGCGTGGTTCAACCCAGAAAGCCTAATGTTGACCCGCGGTTTGGCCGAATCCTACGATGACCGACGGCGTCGGTGAGCCGTATTTGGTGTTCGCACATACAATCACGACGGCACGAGGCGTCTACTTGCCCCGGCAAATCCGCACAGAGTCAACACGATCATGCCCAATATTCTGATCTTCGAGAGCGATCTTTCCTTCGCCAAGGAGCTGCAAGCCGAGTTCATCCGCCGTTCGTGTGACGTCTCCATCGTCGACGATGCCTCCGTCGGTCTTCAGCAGGCCGCGAGTTCACCGCCCGATTTGATCCTCTTGTGCACTGAACTGCCGCGAATGAACGGCTTTTCGGTATGCAATCGCCTCAAGCGCGACCCGGAGCTGCGCAAGATCCCCGTGATCATCATGAGCGCCAATGCTTCGGAAGAGAACTTCCAACAGCACCGCAACCTGACCAACAAGCGGGCGGACGACTACGTGCACAAGCCGATCAGCGTGCCGGACATGATGACTCGGGTCGACAAGCTGCTGAACCTGAACGGCTCTGCTCGCTCGGAGGCGGAATCACTGCCGGATCTCGAGCTCAAAGACGTGGAAGATCTCGACGCGGACGAGCTGATCGTGGACGAGGTCGTCGACGACCTGATGGCAGGACATCCCGCTCCGGCCGCAAGTGAACGTCCGCGTAACTCGCGACCGAGTGAGCTCGAGCTCAGCGAGTTTGCGGACAACGCGTTCGACGCACTATTGGCGCCGTTGAACGTCGAGGAGCCGAGCCCAGATTCGACGACCGTCAACCAGGCCGTCCAAGCGCCGGCAGCGAACGCACGCACCGCGGTGACCAGCGCTCCCCCCGCATACGCCAACGCGGTGAGCCCATCGTTCCCGCCAGCGGCAGCGGTTCCCGGTAGCTTGCCACCAACCACCGTTCCCCCACCGAGCGCTCCGCCGCCGTCGGACAGTCGATTCGGGGACGAGGGCACACGCCAGGCCTTCGTGATCGCGCAGTCCGAGCTCGCCAACGCCAAGGAACGCATCGCCGATCTCGAGGACGAGTTGGTGCGCGCGCGCGAGAAAGAGCAGACGATCGAGAAGCTCTACGCCGAGCTCGACGACGCCAAGGCTCGTTTGGCTTCCGGCGGCGGCGGGCGTGCCAAAGAGATCTTGGACTTGCGCGAAGCGCTCAACCACAAGGACAAGGAGCTGTTGGCCCTGCGCGACGATTTGAGCGCCAAGGACAAGCAGCTGTTGGCGAACAAGGACACCGCTCTCGACCTGGAGCGCAAGACCGCCAACGCCGAAGACCGCGTCGTCGAGCTCGAGAAGCGAGTCGCGTCGTTGGAGCGGTCGGAGACGGCAGCGCAACAAGACCGAGAGCAAGCCGCCAAACGCGCGGACACGTACAAACGCAAACAAGAGAAGCTCACCGAGGAGCTCACGGGTCTACGCACCGAGCTCGACGACCTGGAAGCAAACCGGCAGGCGCTCACCGCGCAGTTGAGCGCAACCCGTCAAGCGCAAGAACAAGCCGAGGTCGCCAACCGGGAGCTCACCGACAGGGTCAATCAGCTCACCGGTGAGCTCAACGAGACCCGTTCGACGCGAGACGCGCTACAGAACAAACTCCAGAGCACCGAAGAAGCCCTGCGCCAGACGACGTCGGCGCGCGACGCGCTGCAGGCGAAGCTCCAGAGCACCGAAGACACGCTGCGACTGACGGCGTCGGCGCGTGACGGATTGCAGGCCAAACTGCAGAGCACCGAAGACGCCCTACAACAGACGATCGCTGCTCGGGATGAACTCGCCGAACGTGCGACGCGCGCCGAGAGCCGAATCCATGCACTCGAGTCCGAGGCGCGCTCGCGCTCCCAAGAGCTCGAAGAGCTCAAGGCCAAACTCGCCGCTGCCGAACAGCAGCTCGACGAATCGCAGCTCCAGGCGGCCGAACAGGGTGAACAGCTCGACAAATATCGGGTTGCCGCTGGCGAACTCGGCGGGATGCTCACGGATGCGCTCGCCAAGCTCCGCGAGATGCAGCCGAAGTGACGTCGCCGAAGTGCTCGGGCCCGCATGCCCGGACCCGAGTGCTCTCGAGCGCGTATCTCGACCCAGGCGATTTACGCCATCTCAACCCGTGAACTCGTCACTCTTGAGATATCGCTGGATGCGGGCCGCAGTTCTGACCAAGTAGTTGTGAATCATACCGCGGAAAACCGACGCCAGCAGACCATCTCCCGGATCGACGGCAACGGCTGCGGTAACCAAACACCGCTGACTCGTCCAAGGACTCAGTCGAAAGTACCCGAACACGTCCTTGACGTCCCGCGGAGCCGCCGTATCCAGCCAGAAGCGCGCAGTCATTCCATCCGCAGACACGCCGTACAGGGCGCCCCAATTGCCTTGGACGACCGCGTTGCCGTGCTCGATCTTGAGGCGCGAGAAGGGCGCCCCGCCACGCACCAGCTCGACTTGACGAGTCGCGGGTAGTGCCTTGGCGAGATGTTTGACGGGGTCCTTCCAGAGGTCGACGGCTCGACTGCAAGGTTTGTCGAGGACACCGTACGAGACGGCGCTCAAGTACTTCGTCCCGCGGTGAGGCAACTCGAATCGCCTCTCGACCGCGCCGCCTGCGTTCAGAGCCTGGAGCTCCTCCGCGGAGAAACCGCGGAGTTCGACGGTTGCACGGGCCTCTCGCGGAGTTGCCAACGACTGCCCCGCGAAGAGGAACGCACCAAGAACCAGAGCGCCATAGCCGCGCTGCACCTTCCGAAGAAACGCTCTCATGCTTTGCCCTCTGTTCCTCTTGCCCCGCCCCCTCGGCCGTCTCGATACCCAAAACGAACCATCGAAAGCGCCATTTGACGCAGCAACGTTACCACACCGATTCGACGCGGCACTGCCCATCTGGAGCTGAGCACAGGTTCCTTTCGGCATGATTTTTTTCAGCCCTACTCGGCCTAACCATCGTCCAGCCGTCGTCAAGAACCGTGATCGCTCACTTTGAAGCATTGGGAATTTGCGATTCGCTCCTAAAACGAGTGATCGTGGAACACTCGTGATTCGCTGCGCCGCTGCGTCAAGACTTTGCACGGGAGCTCTGCTCCTGAGCGGCAGCGTGTATGGCCAGGGACGAACGAAGGTCGTGCTCGACTACGCCGCTCCGCCCGAGTGTCCACTCGCCACGACCTTTCAGCGCGACATCGCCAGCCGATTACCCGAAGGCCGCAGCGTGGACTTGGGCGCGCTCACCGAGCCCGTCAACGGTAACCTTGGACTACAAGTTCGAGTCTCCAAGACACCAACCGGGTATCGCGCCGAGCTCACGACGTTCACCGACGAGGGCCGCAGCACGCCGCGGAGTTTGGAAGGGCCGGTGTGTTCCGAGCTGATGGACGCCATGGCATTCACTGCTGCGCTCACCGTCGACCCGAACGCGACGTTGTTGCCGACGCACCCAGAGACATCGGCAAACGGCGCCGCAGGGAGCACCGCGTCGGGGTCCACGCGTTCGGCTGCCGAGGAGTCGAAGCAAGCGCTCGAACCGGAAACGGCGTCAGGACAACGACCCGCCACACCCACTCGAGAAGCCCCAGACGAGCCACCGGTCGAGACTGTTTACCCTCCACACGTTGCGATGTGGGCATCGTCGCTGAGCGGCGGCGTCGTGCTCACCGCGCCAGTCAGCCCAGGTGTCTCACCGGGTTTGCTCGTGAGCCTGCGCCATTCGGACGAGGCGCCCGGGGCGTGGTCCCCCGCCGTCGGCGTGGCGCTGTTTGGTTCGCAGTTGGTGTCCTCCTATTCGCCCAACGCCTCGTTCGCGGCGTTCGGAGCGCATCTCGAGTTCTGCCCGAGTTCGTTCCGCGATCGCTCCGTGACGATCCGCCCGTGCGCGGCGGGAGAACTCACGATGTTGCGAGCCTCTGGCGAGAACCTCACCGTATCCAACCGAGTGACGGTCGCGGTGCCGAGCGTCGGCGGCCACGTCGAACTCAGACACACGGTTACCGATAACTGGTTCGTCACCGGTGTGGTCGGCGCGCAGCTTGCTTTGCAGCGCCATCGCTTCGACGTTGGACTTCCCGCCGAGGCGGTTGCAACGACTCGGGCGGTCGCCCCGTTCGTCAGCTTCCAGCTCGGCGCGTTTCTCTAGCGTCAGGAGTCTGCAACAGCTCGCGACTCATTGAGCCGCGATCAAGTCGAGCAACTCTTCGGTGGGCAAGGCGGGATTGACCTCGTCGGACTCGAGCACCGCTGTGGCGATAGCCCGCTTTTCTTCGTGCAGGCCCAGGATCCGTTCTTCGATCGTGTCCTTGGTGACCAGACGGTAAACGGTGACCGGTCGCTCTTGCCCGATGCGGTGCGCTCGGTCGGTTGCCTGGGCTTCGACCGCTGGGTTCCACCACGGGTCTAGATGGATCACGTAGTCGGCGGCAGTGAGATTCAGACCGAACCCGCCAGCCTTCAAGCTGATCAGAAATAACGGGTAGTCGCCGCGTTGAAACTCGGCGACCCGTTCCGCACGCTGAGCACGCGGGGTTGAGCCGTCGAGATACAAGTACGGCACCCCACGGTCGTCGAGTTGTGTACGCACCAACGTCAGGAAGTCCACGAACTGGCTGAACACGAGGGCTTGGTGGCCGTTCTCGCGCAGCTCCTCGACCAGCTCCAAGAAGGCGTCAATCTTGGACGAGCTGAGCTCGGCCTCGGGGAACACCAAACGCGGATGACAGCAAAAACGCCGCAGCCTGGTTATCTCGGCGAGAATCTCCAGTTTGTTGTAACGCTTGACCGAAGTGTTGTGGAGCTTCTCCCAGATCTGTTTGCGGAGCACCCCGTACTGCCGCGTCTCACCCTCGGTGAGACGCACCTCGTGCCGCACCGTCGTGATCGGCGGCAAGTCGCGGAGCACCTGAGCTTTGGTGCGACGCAATACGTACGGACGCACCAATTCACGCAGGTCTTTGCGCACGCGTTCACTGTTCTCGCGTTCGACGGGACGGACGAATCGAGTCTGGAACGACTTCCACGCGCCGAACAAGTCGGGATTGACGAAGTGGAAGATGCTCCACAGGTCGCCGAGGTGGTTCTCCACGGGAGTACCAGTGGACGCGATTCGAAACTCGGCGTTGATGCGGTAGGCCGCCTTCGCGCGGAGAGACTCAGGGTTCTTGATGAACTGGGCCTCGTCGAGGATCGCTGTGCCCCACGCGATGGGAGCCAACGCTTCGATGTCCTGCTGCAGCAAACCATAGCTGCACACCAACACGCTGCCTGGCCCCAGCGACCCGATCAAGCGCGACCGATCACCACCCACGTACTCGATGGCACGCAAGCTCGGCGCAAACTTCTGAGCCTCGTTGATCCAGTTGGAGCAGACCGAGGTCGGTGCGACAACCAAAGCAGGTCCCTTCTCTGCCCGGGTGATCAAGACGGCGAGCAACTGCACGGTTTTGCCGAGGCCCATGTCGTCGGCGAGGCACGCTCCCAGGCCGAGTTCACTCAAGCAAGAGAGCCAACGGAAACCTTCGGATTGATAGCCGCGCAAGGTGCCGTTCAAGCTGGTCGGCAATGGCCAGTCCATCGAGCGCACACGCTCGACGCGTTCGAGCCATTCGGTGACCGAAGCGTCGACGTCCACTTCACCCGACTGAGCCAGGGTCTGCAGCGTGCTGATAGCGCTTTCGTGGACGCGCAGCTCCCGCGCTTTGCCGCCGCGCGGCTCGCCGGCAGCGCGCAACGCGTCCATCACTCTCCGGACGCGCTTCTCTACTTCGATGTAGTCGCCGTTCGGTAGTCGGACGAAACGTCCACTGGCGGTGGCGGGCATCGCCATCAGTTCGTCGAGGGACCACTCCTGCAAGTCGTCGATCTTGAGCCCCCCGGTAGCCAAGTACCAGCCCTTGTTGCGGCGCAGCTTGACGGAGATGCCATGGCGACCACCGTCCCCTCGCCGCAACTTGACGGCCGCTGACTCGGGCCATTCCAGGCGCACGTCGAGTTCGGAGTCGCGTAGCTCGGCCAACAACACGAGCATGCCTTCCTCGCTGAATGACCAGCGTTGCTCGTCGCGGAACGCCTCTTCACCTTCTTCTTCCTTGGCTTGGGCCAAGCTGGGTACGAAGCGCAAGAGTTGCTCGAGCGCCGCGCGTTCGGCGTCGAAATCACGCTCGCAGCGCAAGCGTTGACCGCGCGAGATGATGCTGAGTTCACGACGGCCGAACGCCGTCACGTAGAAGCTGCCGCGCTCCGAGAAGGGCTTGACGCCGGCTTGCACCAGCCAGGCCCCAGCCAACGGCGAGATTCGCAACACGACCCTGGAATCCGGGACGATGCGCTCGGCATCTCCGAGGTGTGAACTCGCGACGTCGACCACTTGCGATACCTTGGCGAGCACCGAGCGGAGGCGGTCCGTCTGGTTCGCAGGCACGCTGACCCCACGCTCGAGTTGCGACGCCAATCGCGCCACCTGTGGCGTCACGCGGTACAACATCAAGCGCCCCTCGCCGTCGCTACGAACGTTCAACCCGATCGACAGCCCAGCGGGCTCGACGTACAGCTCAACTTGACCGCGCTCCTCACGAGTGAGCACGCGCACCTGGCCAGCCACGACGTGCACCACCTGGCGCTTGCGGGTGGCGTTGTAGACTCGAGGATGTCCCACCAGCAATTCGAGCGCCTCGGGCGCCCAAACGCGCTCCCCGTCAGGGCCGGGAACCGAGCGGTGAACGACCTCCGCGTCCTCTTCCGGAAGTTGGTCCACGATCTCGAGGAGCTCGGAAGCAGTCACACGTCGCCCCGCCGACCAACCACTGTTGCCGGACATCTCCTGCAACGCTGGTTTCACGAGCTCACCCCGGGTCATGTCGACGTACCAGCACACGCGAACGGCGGACGCGACTCCGGACTCGGGTGAATCGACGGCGTCCACGAGCTCGTCGATGGCGTCGAGCTGCTTTGCCCATTCCGGTTTTGGCGCGAGCAAGTCACACAGCAGCAATTCCCCGGGGCGGACCTGGAGTTCAGGGGCCTCACTACCCACCAGCTGCAGGTATCGTTCCTGGAAGTATGTCTCACTGATCGAGCGCGCGCAGAACCACGCTTGCCGGGACAACCAGGAGTATCCACCATCGGCCCACGACGAACCTTGCTCGGTGAGGACCTTGGCCCAGTTTGCTCGGCTCCAGTCACCCTCGACGTACATCTGCACCACGAGCGCGAGGATCAACAGCTCCCAAACGCAGCCGGTGAAATCGAGCTGATGCACGTCGAGGCGCGTCGGTTCATCGTCGCTCTGCGCGTGGTACCGGAGCAACGTCTTGAGGGCTCGCCCGGTGCGCTGAGCTCGCTCGTCTGCATAACGGGCTGCAGCCATGCGTTTGACGAGCTGCAGAGAATCGGGCTCCTCGTGAGACACGAGCAACAGCGCAGGAATCGCGAGCAACGTGCCGAGCTCGGCGCGCGCGGGGGCTTCGCTGTTGCTGGCGCGTCGCTCGGCCGCGGTTTCTTGGCGCATCAAGCTCCGCAGCTGCTCGTTCGCCTGCTGCATCTGCCCAGTCGCGAACAACAACGAGATGTTGCACCACCCGCGGTAAATCTCCGGCACTACCCCCAAGAACCGCTCGGCGACGTCCCAATGGCCACGCAACACGGCCTGTTCGAACACGCCCATCGCCAACATCGGGCCGTGGCCGGACTGGTAGCGTTCGGCCTCGACGTCCGCCAGTTCGACGGCCCAGCGGTACAGGCCGTCGACCGGGCGCAAACTCCAAGAGGCGTCCGTGAGTACCCGAGAGGCGACCTCGACGGTACGTTTCTGCCAAACCTTCTCGAACCATTCACGGTCGAAAGGCTCGCTCAGGCTCTCTCGCAGCGCCTCGACGAAGAGGTTACCCGAGAGCCCGGTATCTTGAGCCCGCAACACCGAAACGAAGCGATCGAAAGCCGGCAGGTCTCCCTGCTGTAGCGAGACCAGAAGCGGCGCCATGGAGCGACCTTCGAGCGCCCGGTGCGTTTCCATGGCGACGCTCTCGAGCTCGCCACTCTCGCTGAGTTGCCGCAACACCAGCTGCCGGTATTCCGGCTGCACACCGAAAACCGGCTCGAACAACGCCCGCCGCCGGGGCCGCTGACTATTCTCCGAGCGGTAGACGAGTCCACTGGCCGCCCAGGTGTCGAGCAGCGGGTGCTTCGGCAGGTTCACGCCGGGGCGACGTTCCACCCCGGCGCTCTTGAGCGCGCTGAACTGTCCATTGGTCAGCTCCAGCTCCAACGCGAGTGCCCCGAGCAGCCGCAGCTGCGGCGCCTGGAAACCCGCCGTCAAGAACTGGTAGCGCAGCTTGAGGCCCCGACTATCCACGGCTGAGACCTAGCGGCGAAGTACCCAAACTACAATCGCGTTTCACACAAAGGGCTGAATGCCACGGCCAAAGGCCCGACGTGGAACGCTGTGGTGATGGCGGGGATCTAGAGTGCGATCACTGCGCCGCGCGGCCGCGAAATCATGTCATCAAGGGAGCTGCTCGCCCAGTTCGCTGAACGCACCCAGGGCAACGCCGAGTTCCGGACAGGCTTCGCTGATGCGTGCGCAAGGCCCGTCGGCATCCGTCGGGCTGCCACCCGCCTCTTGTTCGACCGTCGTCAGACCGGCCGCAAAAGTCAGCCCCAACAGAAGCGCCTGGTTGTTGGCTTGCGCCTGGGTCGTCTCGCTGCACTCGGTTACTTGCTGGTTGGAGAGCGGCCCCAACACGTATTCGTTCAAGGCGGCGATTTGGGCGTTGCAGTCGTTGAAGTCTTGGACGCTCGCGCCACACTGGCCTGCGCTTTCGCAGCGCATCTCGGGAGTCTCCTCGGACGCGGTAGCTACCTGTTCTTCACAAGCCTCCACTTGAGCTGCACATTCCGCCTGGTAGGACTCGTCGTCAGTGACGTCGGCGCTCTGCGTCGCTTGGAAGAGCCCCTGAGCAGGGCACAACTCACCCAAGTTGGCGCTCACGGCGTTCGAGGTTTTCACGTACGCCTCACACACCTCGGCGAGCTGGTCCTCGTCCAACTCCGAAAGCTCGGTTTCGGGAGGAACCTCTTCGAGCACCGGATCACCTACACCACCCGGGGACGGCGGAGGGGTCGAGTCGGTCTCCATGTCGCTGGTGGTCTCTTCCGGCGCCTCGGAAGTGTCGGCGCCGGTCGTCTCGCCCTCCTCGTCCGGAGTCGTGGTCTCTGCGGCGGGCTTTTCTTCCGATCCGCAGGCGGCAGCCAACACTGACAGGAGTCCAAGCAAGCAAGCGTTCGTAGTGATAAGTCTTTTCATGGCGGTTCCAGTGAGCGATTCGCTTCGGAGGGTCGTGGAGTAAGTGCTCCGGTGCGACTTCGAAGGCTCAACGGCAAGTCTAGCGTCCCCGCGAAGCCGCCGCCACCGCGAACCCCACTGCACGGGCTGCGCCCCGCTTCCCCGGGATTTCCGCGAGCTAGAACGTCACCTTGAGATCACCCCCCAGGAACATGAGACTCAACAACTGGTACACACCATCGTAAAATCGAAAGATGCCTCCGGTCGCTGTCGTGTCCCAGGCTTGTCTCAGAAAGGCGTTCCGCTGCTCCAGGGTGGCGATCGAAGCCGCCGTACCGTTGAGCACGATGAGCGCTGCCGAGACCTTGTCTTCCACGATGGTGCCGTCCGTGTAGTAGAGCGCGGAATAGCTCGGCGTTTGCCGGGCGAAGAAACCCAACAGGCGATTCACCTGTTCCACGTATTCGACCGGGACGCCGTTCCGATGATTGAACCAGGCCGCGTCGAGGGCCATGTGAAACGCCGATGGGTACGACTCCTCTTCGTACACCGCCGGCGACTCCGCGGCTTGCCCAGCTTCGGTGAGTAGGTCGGGAGTGAGCCCAGTTTCCGGATGTGGGCTCTCAATCAACAGTCGCCTCGACCGATCTGCCACGGTGCGCCAGAACGCGTCCCCAGTGCGGTAGTGCCAGTACTCGAAGAGGCGGGCAGCAGCGAAACTGGTGAAACAGTACCCATTTGCTCCACCAAAGAGCTCCTGCGCGGTACCCCTTCGTCCGAAAAGAGGTTCACGACACCCTCGGTGGCCAGCCCGTTCGACTCCTTGTTCCGTGTGGCCGCCATCGCCGCATCGGCCGCGTCCCGATACGCCGTCTCACCCCAACGGTCGGCCGCCATCAACAGCGCGGTTATCGCGTAATACGAGCCGAACGAATCAATCGTGTCACTGCACTCGGTGAAGTCCTTCGTGCAGGAGAATCGGAAGAACCCGCTGCGCGGGCCTTCTGCATAGCGGAAGTGCGTTTCGACGTTGGTCCACAGCCGAGCAAATCGCTCACGATCGTCGAATTGGACGGTGAGCAGTAACCCGTAACCCATCGCGTCCATACGCGCGTCGTCGTGCAGGACGTCGAGCACGAACGCCTCGTCGTCACCACGCTCGAAGTAAATGAGCTCGCTGTCGGCGTTGCCGGTGACGAACAAGCGGTTGTAGAGTGCGTTCAGCCTCGTAGTTACCGTGGCCGGGTCTAGCCCGAGGTCGTCGACGAGGACGTTGGGCGGATTACGAGGCTCGCCAACGTTCGAACCTGCGTCGCTCGCATCACCCGCGTCGCCCGTGTCGAGGCTCTCGGTGTCGGGTTCGACGCCGCCGTCACCCCCAGTACTCGAGCCGGCATCCGAAGCGCTCACTGGCGCCGCTGCGTCGCCGGCTGAAACCGAGACTGCGCCGCTGGATGGCGAACTCGACGCCTCCGCGTTGTATCCGAGGTAATGAACGCGTTCGGAGCACCCCCCGAGCGCAACGGCCACAATCCACGGATAAACGAGTCGACCGGCAAGTCGCACAGCCGTTAATCTTTCGAAGCAAAACGCCGCAGCCGCGACGCTACCACGCTCTTGGGATTGCGCGCGAGGAGGCGATCGGCGAGGCGCGCCGCTTCGGCGCTGCGCCCCGACGCGGCGAGTGCCTCGACCTTGAGCACCTCGGCTTCGAGGCGCATGCTACCGCGAGGATAACGCTCACCGTAACGCGCCAGCACCTGTAACGCCGTATTGCCGTTGCCCCCCGACAGAGCGGCGCGTGCTTGTTCGAGCATCACGAGCTCTGCCTTCACGGAAGATTCGCGAACGACGCGTTCCCCCCCGCGCGTCACGGGTTGATTCACCGGGCTCACCGCCGTACGCGTCACTCCCGCGACTCCGACGTCCGCGACTTCGACGCCCGGCGCGCCTCCGCCAGCCAGAGCGGGTTCGACGGCCCGAGGCTCGACCGGCACCACGGCTGGTGCCTCGGCGACCTCGACGGGGACGCTGACCGGCGACACCGTCGACGGTGTTACCGACGAGGGCGACGCGAAGTGGGTGTACGTCATCGCGCCCCCCGCGCCAACGCACGCCACGCCCCCGATGAACATCACCTTCTGCCACGTCGATAGCGCCGCCATCGAGAGCTTGTTGGTGGTGCCGATCACCAGACCCACGCCCAACGCAGCCAGGACTTGCTTCTTGCGCGCAGCGTTACCGGTCGAGATGCGACCGCTACCCAGGACGGCTCGCGCCAAGTCGCTGTCGGTCTCGTCGATAAGGCGTTTGAAGTCGTCCGTCATGAGCTCACCTTCAAGCGGTTTTTGGTCGTGGCTTCCAACCGGTTAATGTGCATCTGAAACACCTTTCGGGCTCGCCGCAAGCGAGAAGACGCAGTTCCCAGCGGGATGTCCAGCATCGTCGCAATCTCCGGCCCACTGAGCTCTTCGAATTCGTGAAGCACGAACACGGCTCTCAAATCGGGGGGCATGGCGTCGAGGATGCGATCGAGCAACTCGCGCGCATTCTTTTGGCTCAGCATTGTTTCAGGGGATGCCAACTCGGACGGTAGGTGTTCGTCGATCTCCTCGTCGCGACGTCGGCGAGCGCGGTTTCGCCAAACGTGCGCGGCCAAGTAACGCGCCGTCTGAAACAGGAAGCCCCGTTCAGCCCCGGGACGGATATCGTCCAAGCGGTCAGCCACGACCATGAAGGCGCGTTGGACGGCGTCGTCGAGTTCGGACTGCGGAACGCCGAGGTTGCGCATGACCCGCTCGACGAACTCGAGGTGATCTTGGACCAACGCGGTCAATCGGCGCTTACGTTCAGACATCGTCACGGTGGCGAGGGTGGCTTTCTAGGGCGAGCAACCCCGAGGGAAGCTTGGGCCAAGGTACAGGGAACGGCCCGCTTGTCGTTCCTAGTTCTTTTGGTTTCAACGGGCAGGGACCAGACGCTCGCTCACGCGATTACGGCGCTCCGAACATTTCCGTCGGTAGCGCAACCTGTTTGGCCTGCGACCGTCGATTTGGAACCGTTGCAGGGTTGCCGTCGCCGCGCTCTGAACCCACCGTTCGGCTGTATTGCCGTTGCAGCGATTCGAGCCGTCCCAGGTGTGAGGGCGTTCGAATCGCTGCTTGCGCGGCAGACCATCAGCCGGTGGGACTGCTTCACTTGCAGATTCACGTGCAGAGTTCGGTTCAACTGAACCGAACTCTGGGGTTAGACTCGTTGGATGTGGAGACTCTGGTGCGGGATGCTGACTGCGGTCGCAGTTTGCGCGTGTGGAAGTGATGAAGAATTGAGCCCTCCGTCCTCCACGCTGGTCACGACCGGAACACTCGCGCCGGACGCGGGGTTACTCAACCTGTGTGGTGCGTTCTGGGGCATGCTCCAAGCCCCTGGTATGGCCGAGCGCGTGTGCGCGCTGCAGGTGACCGATCCGAGCGACGACGTCGCGGTGAGTCAATGTCGCGTCTGCGCGTCGGGGCTGACGTTCGCCGAGCGCATCTTACCGGAGCCGGAGTGTTACACCGCGATCGACGAATGCCCGGTCAGCAACGCGGAGTTGACCGGGTGCTTCGGCGTGATCGGAGAGGTGCTCACGGATTTCGTGCCGGGCTGTGACCTCGCCAACCTCGACCCCATCGACACCACGGCGCTCGGGCTGCGCATCGCGACGTCGAGTTGCGGTCCAGTCCTGCTCGAGTGCAAACCGCTCCAAGATCTCGTCGCCACGCTGCTCACGGCTCAATAGTTCCCGCGCGATAGGGCACGCCCACCGCGAACTGCGACGTCAACTGTCTCACCAGACGGCGTTGGGCGCCGCGAGAGAACATCGCCTCACGTACTCAACTTCTACTCGCCGATCGATGTTTGTGGGCCGCCCGGGGCCTACGCTCGGGGCCGTGATTGGGTCCACGAGGCTTCTTGAGCTCGCTCGCGGTGGCGCCATAGTCCGGCGGCACGAGGCAGTGTGGCGCGCGACCAATCAAATCCGGGCGCCCTGCCGCCTTGAGTGCCTCACGAGCCAGCGGCCAGTGCTCCTTGTCCCAGTAGAACACGAGCGCCTTCATCATCTTCTTCTCTTTGGCGGTCTTGGCACATGGAACCGGTTCCAGAGTCTCGGGATCCAAACCCGTGTAGAACATCGACGCGGCCATCGACATCGGAGTCGGGATGAAGTCTTGGACCTGCCGAGGACGCATCCCGCGCTCTTTCAGATACAACGCGAGGCCGATCGTGTCTTTGAGCGTCGAGCCCGGGTGACCGGTGATCAAGTACGGGATCAAGTATTGATCTTTCCCGGCCTTTTCACTGGCTGCGCAGAACGCTTCCGCGAACCGCTCGTAGCTCTCTATTGCCGGCTTCTTCATGCGCTCGAGCACCTCGTCGCTGTTGTGCTCGGGGGCCACGCTCACCATGCCGCCGGTGTGGTGAGTCGCTAGCTCGGCGATGAACTCGGGGCTGCGCTCGGCCAAGTCGTAACGGATGCCGGACGCGATGAACGCCTTCTTAATGCCCGGCTCTTTACGGACCTTGCGCATCAAATCGATGAGCGGTTGGTGATCGGTACCGAGATTGCTGCACACCTTGGGGTGCACGCACGACAGCCTGCGGCAGGATTTCTCGATCTCCTCCGACTTGCACTTCATCTGGTACATGTTGGCGGTGGGCCCCCCGAGGTCGGAGATCACGCCTTTGAAGTCGCCCATACGCCGCAGGGCGCGGACTTCGCGCAGCACGCTCTCGGCGGAGCGACTCTGGATCACGCGCCCCTCGTGCTCGGTGATGCTGCAAAATGAACAGCCACCGAAACATCCGCGCATCGTGACGATCGAGTGTTTTACCGTCTCGAACGCGGGGATCACCTGCGAATAGTCGGGGTGTGGGCTACGCACGAACGGCATGTCGTAGAGCTCGTCCATGTCGCCCTCTTCTAGCGGCAAGGCCGGCGAATTGAAGAACACCGCTTCGTTGCCGTGCATCTGCAGCAGCGGACGCCCGTTGCCTGGGTTCGTCTCCTTCTGAAACATGCCGCTCATGCGCGCGAACGCACGCCGGTCGGACGCGACTTCCTCGTAAGAAGGCAACACGAGCACTTTGCCGTCGGTCGTGAACTTACTGGGGTTGGTCAGGATCGAGTCTACACGCTTTTTGTCCCGCAACACGTAAGCCGTGCCGCGCACGTCCGTGATGCGGTCGACGGGCTCCCCGGCGTCTAGTCGGCGCGCCACCTCCCACACTGGACGCTCGCCCATCCCGAAAATGAGCAAGTCCGCCTTGCTGTCGAGCAGGATCGAGCGACGCACGCTGTCGGACCAGTAATCGAAGTGCGCGATGCGTCGCAGCGATGCCTCGATACCGCCGAGGACGATCGGCGTGTTCTTGAACGCTTGCCGCGCCAAGTTACCGTACACGATGCTCGCCCGATTGGGACGTTTGCCCGTCTCACCACCGGGACTGTACTGGTCCTCGGCCCGCATCTTGCGCTGCGCGGTCAACTTGTTCAACATACTGTCCAAGTTCCCGGCGCTGATCCCGACGAACAACCGCGGCGTCCCCATACGCGCGATGTCGGTGGGGTCCGTCCAGCTCGGTTGGGCGATGAATCCGACGCGGAAGCCTCGCGCCTCCAGAAACCTGGCGATCAACACCGGACCAAACGCCGGGTGGTCGACGTACGCATCCCCCGAGATGATCAAGATGTCGAGCTGATCCCAGCCCCGCTCGTCCATGTCCGCACGCGTCGTGGGCAGAAATGAACGGCGCGCTGGCTGCGCGGGGCCGCGGCTCGGTGTGCCACCGCCGTGCAGCGGCAGGTGCCGTTTGCCCGCGCCCAAGGGCGCACGACTCTTGTTCTCGGAAACCACGGCCGTCCCTATCACAACGCGATCGCGAGCACTACACCGCGCGACACGTCGTTCCGGAACGCAACCCCGTGCATTCGGCTTCGGTACGGAAAACCCACGGCATCGCTGGCGGTGAGCCGAGCAGCGCCGTCCCGTCGCAGGCCGCGCCGGCAGCGCTGAGCGAGGTCGGGGGCGACGATACCACTCGGCGCCCAACGATTTGGAGAGCGCGCGGCTGAGTCTGCCGTGCGTCGGTGCTCGGCCTGCGAGCGCCGACCGTGCGTGGCGCGCGAGTATCGAGTGTGGCTTCAAAAGCGGCCAAATCTGCCCCACTCAGTAAGCCCGCGGAGCCGGAAAATCTCTGTGGCGGCCAGCGGCCGCGGTGCGGAGCGGCTGCCGTTTCGGCACGGCACGGCGCGAACGCTCCCGAATCCCCGGCGCGTGCGCTCCAATGGGGGCACGCCACGTTCAGGTCTCGGCTTACGCCGTGGTGAGACTCGCCCCCGTTGCGGCAATGGGTAAACGCACGACGAAACGTGTGCCGTGAGGTGCGTTGGGTTCACAATGGATTTGGCCACCGTGCGCCTCGACGATGTGCCGCGAGATCGCGAGCCCTAGACCGGTGCCGTGATTGCGGGTCGTGAAAAACGGCTCGAACAGTCGGGCCCGGGTTTCCTCACTCATGCCAGCGCCCGTGTCGGCGACGTCGATGTCGACCCAACCGGGCTCGTCACTGGCGGCAACCGTCACCTTCAGGTCACCTCCCGACGGCATCGCTTGCCGCGCGTTGCGCAGCAAATTGTGCACGACCTGACGGATTTGCCCCTCGTCGAGCCTGACCGCGGGGAGATCGTCGGCAAAGGCGGCTGCGACCACTACGTCGTGGCGGCGGAGCTCTGGCGTCATGAACTCGAGCGCCTCCGCAACGACCTCGCCGACGTCTTCGAGGGCGAAGTTCGGATCACGCCGCCGTGCGACGGTGAGATATTGCTCGGTGAGCTCCGTCAGGCGCTCTACCTCTTTGCGAATCGCGACGAACAACGTGCGCGCTTCCCCCTCCTGCGGTAGCTCTTCCTCCAGCAACTCCAGGTTGAGAGCAATCGAGGAAAGAGGATTACGCACCTCGTGAGTGACGTGAGCGGCCATCTTGCCGATCGTCGCCAACCGCTCGGACTCGAGTAGCTCGTGATTGACACGAGCGATCTCGGCGACCATCGCTTCGAACGTCCGCGACAAGTCGCCGATCTCGTCGTTGGACGCGTGGGGCGCCTGCGGCGTGAAGTCGCCGCCCGCCACGACCTTGGCACGCTCCGTGACCTGCTCCAGCGGCCTCAGCAGACGCCGCGCGTAGAGCGCGACCCCGGCGCCCAGAAACACCGTGAACCCCACCCACACCAAGAGCAATCGCAGGTTCAGTCGTTCACGTTTGGAAGCAGCCTCGATCAGGTTGTCGACCTGCACGGTAACTCGCGTCTCGAGTTGACCGAGCATACCGGCGGCGCGCGTACCGCGAGTCACCAAATTATCTCGCGCGGCCTCTGCCGGCGCACGGTCGGACCGCTTGAGTGCTTCGAACAGCGACGCCAGCAGCTCACGATCGTCACGCAAGAAGCGCTCGATTTGACCGAGCTCCGTGGAGAGCTCGTTGCGCAGCAACGTATCCTGGGTGCCGAATGCGCGCGTCAGCGCGGCGCGCACGGCCGCGAACACCTTGGGACGCCCGGAGTTGAGCATGGCGTCGAACCAGACCTGCTTGTCTGCCGGATTGCGGACGTCGGTGATGTGATTGAGCTGCGTGTTGTACGTGTCTTGAACGGCGACCGCATCGCGGAGCGCGAGCGCCAAAGGCAGGTAACCCGAGCGCACGAGTTCGATCTCCCGCAAACTGCGTCGCTGCCCGAGCACGTTGTATCCGGCGACCAGCGCGAAGGACAACGTGATCACCGCATACGAAAACAGCACTTGGCGGAGTACGGTACGGCGCTTCCCTTGCATCGGCTCTCGTCGTCGGCAAACAAGCACACGAGCGCGCGACCGTCCACCACTCGTCTCACGACTCGGCGCGGGCTGGCGCGGGCGTGACCGGGGTGGCGGGGGCTTCGACCGGTTTACGGCGCGTTCTGCGCTGCGGACGCGGCCGCCCCGCGGCGTTCTTCTCGGGAGCCGTACCCTCGGGTTTGGCGTCCTTCTTGGTTTGGGGGAAGCGCAGCTCGAAGCGGGCGCCAATCTCCACTGGGACACAACGGACGGTGCCGCCGTGCTCGTCCATCGTCTTCTTGACGATGGCGAGGCCGAGCCCAGTGCCGTCCTTCTTTCCCGAAGTCACGAAACTCTGGAACAAGCGGCCCTGGATCTCTGGTGGGATGCCGGGACCCGTATCTTGCACCACGATCAGCAAGTCGCCGTCGTCTTCACGCGCTTCGATGCGCAGCTTGCCCCCTCGCGACGCCATCGCTTCGATGGCATTGCGCGTGAGGTTGTGCAGCGAACGCTCGACGCGCCCTTCGTCGAAGCGCGCGACGAGCTTGTTGTCGATGTCCATCTCGAGCTCAATCGCCCGCCCGTCGACCTGCTGCGAGAGCAATTGACGGAACTCGCCGAAGAACTTGTGCAGGTAAACACGCCGCACGAAGATCGTCTTCTCGCCGCGGGCGAACTCGAGCACCTCGCGCTGCATGCCGGACAACACGTCGAACTGGCGTAGCGCCTTCTGGGCGTATTCCGTGCGCAAGTCGCGGTCCTCCGCGTTCTGCATCAGCTGCACGTACCCGCTGATCACCGTGAGCGGGGTCTTGAAGTCGTGAATCACCTGCGACAACAACCGGCCGATGCTGGTGAGACGGGCGGTGCGTTCCCGCTCCTCGTTGGCCAAGAACAACCGCAGCGCCGTCGACACGTTGGCGGCGATGGCCTGGAGCAGCGACCGCTCGGGCTCACCGAGGTCCGGTTCATCGGCTTTGGCAAACACGCCGATGGCGCCCATCGTGCCGTTTTCCCCCTCGAGCGGTACCGCGCAGACGGACCCCAGCTCGAACGGGAAGCTGCTCCCCCACGGTTGCACGGCGAGACGCCCGCGTTCCGAAGGCAACGTCGAGGTGCCATCCAACAACTCGGCGACACCGTAGAGCAGCTGCTCGCCGCGCTGCATGACCGAACCGAGCAATCCGTCCCGCGCTCGCGTGACCAGACGTTCGAGGGGTGGCTCGCGTTGAGAATCGAAGAAGAAGTGGACGATCTCGGCGCCTTCGCTCTGAGCGAAGGTCAAACCGGCACCGCGAGCGCCACACGCTTGAGCGGTGGTGGAAAGCGCTGCGCTCACGAGTTCGTCCAGACTCTGAGCACGGCTGGTGGCGCTCTCCAGCTTGAACAGCAGCTCGAGCTCGCCCACCTTCTGCTCGAGTTGCTCTTTGGTATCGACCAGTTGCCGGTTCTTCTGGATCAGCGACAAGAACAACCGTGAGTTGTCGATCGCGACTGCAGCCTGGGTGCTCAACGCCGACAGGATCGCCTCGTCCTCGTCGGTGAACTCCCCGGGCCCCTCTTGAGACGACTTGTTGAGCACCTGGATGACACCGATGGTGCGACCCAAGTGATTCTTCAGGGGGGCTGCCAAGATGCAGGTCGTGCGGTAACCCGTGAGCGCATCCCACTCGGGTTGAAAACGCGGATCTTGGTAGGCGTCACGCACGCGCAGCGCACGCCCCGACTGGGCGACGTAGCCGGCGATGCCGTGCCCGATTTTGACTCGGATCGAGCGCACTTTGGAGCCGATGGTGACCCGACTCACCAAGTCTCCCCGCACCTCGTCGACGAGGTAGAGGGTGCACCGATCGGCGTCGAGCAAGTCGGTGAGCTTGTTCAGGATCAGTTCGAGCAGGTCGTCCAGATCGAGGGTAGTGCCCAACGCGACCCCCACCTCCCGAAGCGCTGCGGAAATGCGCAGCTCACGAGCCAGTGCCGCCTCGAGCTGGGCGCGCTCGGCGAGAGGTCTTGGCTCCGGGGCGGTGTTTGCCACGGCCGCATCGAAACATGGACCGGACCCCGAATCCACAGCGAATCCGGGTTTGGCCTCGCCACGCGATCAATCCGGGTCAGCGGCTGTTCTGGCGCGGGTCGGCTCCTGACCCCGACCCTCAGGCTCGGAGACCCGCTCCAGGCGGACTCCCAGCAAGGCGGGCAAACCGGCTTGCTTAAACCGTCGTCTCGGAATACTCGTTCCGAATCGTGGCACTCAAACAGTTGCAGCTGGTGGTCCGGGGTCGAGTTCAGGGCGTGTTCTTTCGCGCCTCGACCCAACGTGAAGCGCGTCGGCTGGGCCTGAGTGGGTGGGTCAAGAACCGCCCCGACGGCACGATGGAAGTCCTGGTCGAAGGCGAAGAAACGTCGATCCGAGAACTCTACAGCTGGGCACAAAAAGGCCCCGGCGCCGCTCGGGTCGAGCGCGTCGACGCGCGGTGGCGCAGCTTCACCGGCGAGTTCCCCGACTTTCGCATCGTCGAGTGAGCGAACGAAATCGTGATGTGGGTGGGCGTCCCCAACTCGACCCCGAGTCGACGGCAACGCGATCGCACGTTCGTGTTGCGAGCTCGTTGGAACGCGACGTTAGCGCTGTGCGTCATCGTGTTTACTCCGGGGGCCTACGCCGAGGTGGAACCGGAGGAACCCGCCAAGGTGGAGGCGAGCGACAAGGCCGCGGACGGCAAAGACAAGGACCAGTTCCGGCCCCCGCTCGAGGCGTTGCCGGAGTTGCCCGTACGGCAGTTCGCCGCGCCGAGTGAGGAAGACCGAGCGCTCTTGGATGGGCTCCTGGGGCGTCTCACCAGCAGCTCGGATACGGAACGTCAATCGGCGGCGGCCGATCTGTTGGCGGTGAGCGAGTCGCTCGTGCCAGCGATCTTCGAGCGCATCAATCGCGAGGCCCAAGGCGCTGACCGCGGCGCGATGAAGCAACTGTTGCTCGATACCCGGCGCGACGTCCGCGAGCAACTCGAGCGCGAGCAAAAAGGCAAGGTCGAGACGCCGGACTACCTGCAGATGGTCGTCACCGAGCCGCGCCTGAGCTCGCCGGATTGGAAACGTCTCACCAACGTCCTGGCGCTCAGCCGGATGTGCGTAGGTATTGGCACCGTCGAAGCCGTGCGAGCGTTGGTTCACGTCTACGTACGCTTCGAGTTCCTGCGCATCGACACCCAGCTGCAGCTCGCGAAGTTGGGAGACAAAGCGCTGCCTGGGCTGATCGAGACCACCCACCATCAGGCGCCACAGGTCGCGGAGTGGGCCAAACAGCAGCTCGACTTCCTCGGCCGTGCGATTCCGAGCGAGGCGGTTCGCGTGACGTCGGGCGAGACGTTGGCGGACATCTTGCGCGCGTACGGTTACATCCGCGATCCGGACGCCGCCCGTTTGGTGTTGTCTTTCGCGAGCAGTGAACGCTCCCAGGTGCGTCTCGCCGCACGCCAAGCCATCCGGTCCTATGGCAACGCAGCGACCTGGGTACTGCGCGACGCCTACGAGCAGACGCTGGGCACCAAACCCTCTCGCGAGTGGGGTTGGGATCGGGTCGCTCGGGAGCTATTTCGAGAATACGACCGGAACCGACTGTCGGAAGTGTACGAGTTCTACGAACGCGGCATCCGGCAACTCGACGACGGCAAGCTCGAAGCGGCTCTGACCGAGTTCGAGGGGTTGCTGCGCCGTAGCCCCAGCTTCACCCCGAGCGACCGCATCGTGGCCGCAATTCTCGACTTCGCTCAGCGAGACCCGACGGAGCGCAAAGACTGGGATCGCGTCGAACACTTGCTGCAAGCGGCAGCGCGCCTGGGTAACACCGAGCAACGCGCCGCCGCACAAAGCTTGCTCGCCACCGTGGCGGCGAGGCGGCTCGCCGCGCGTGGCGTCGCTGACCAGTTCTTGCTGCGTCAGGCACTGGACCTGAACAAGTCCAACGCCCAAGCGGCCGAGCTCCTCGGAGAGCTGGAGAAACCCGCGCTCGCCCAACGCGGGGGCTTTCACCGCTGGCTTTGGCCCGGTCTGCTGGCGGCGCTTTCGCTGGTGTTCGTGGGTTTGCTGTTCCGCCAGCGCAGACCGGCTCAGAGCTGACGTCGGCTGCGGAGTGCCGGGTCACCAGACGAGCGACAAGAACGCCGCCTTGCTCTTTTCGGCCTCGACGATGCCCGGCACGAGCGCGAGGGCGGTCGTGCGCGCGTCGTCATCGTTCTCGTTTACTGCGACCGATGTGCGTACGGTGCCGGGTTCGAAGGACGTCAACCCGAGATCTCGAGGCAAGAAGCGCACCTCGTACACGGTGAGATTGTCCCACCGCGCCACCGCAGCAGCAACCGCGCCGCTTTTGTCCGCGTCGCTGCTGAGCCACCGGTGCACCTCCACCGCGCCATCTGCCAATGCCACCCCGTACTCCCAATCGTACGGCGAGCGCCCTTCGCCGACGTCGAAAGCGATCTGCACGCTGTCCCCCTTCCAAATGTCGAACCCGCCGTGCTGGTTGCTGTGCACGTCGTCGCGGACCACCAGCGCCAGAAACAAGGCGCCATCGTAGAGGTGCCACGCGCAACTAGCAGCCAACTCCGGCGCGCCGTCTGGCGCCCCCTCGAAAACGACGCGGTGAGTCAGCTCGGTCCAGTTTGCCCGCGGCCATTCGCCAATGTCGCCATCGACGACGATGACTGCGTCGCGTCCAACAGCGAAGCCGTCACCTGCATCGCTGCGCCCTTGCACGGACGAGTCGGCGAGCGGCCACGCCTGAGAGTGGGCAGACGCCGCGTCCCTGGGCCCGGCCTCCAATGGAGCCCGAGCGTCCTCGATCTGGGCGTCCCGAACGTCGAAGGGCGTCGCGTCCGCAGTCGCGTCTAGGCCCGCGTCCGGCGGCCCGCCGTCGAGCGTCGCCGCGTCAAGTGGCGTAACCCCACCAGCGTCGCCGGGGACGCCGCCTTCGGGCGCTCCAACGCCACCGTCCGCCGGCACGGGTGCCGCCGCGTCGAAAGACGCGGCATCACCGCGCTCGTTGCGCCCAACCCACGACGAGAGCTTTGGCTCACACGCCAAAAGCGCGACGTGGCCTCCCCAGAGAACCCACGCCCAACGTCCAACGGACTCCCGGCGCAACGCCCGGGCTACCCAGCCAACGGCCATCCCCGGCGTCTAACACACTTAACTATGTGTCGATAGCCGAGCGAACGTCAGTCCGTGAAGCTCTGTGGCAATAACTTCAGGGCGTTCCGGCTTTTCGCCGTACCTGGACTGCGCGCGTATTGCGCCGGCGTGACTCCGACCAAACGCTTGAAGTGTTTGGAGAAGTGACTTTGATCGACGAACCCCGCGGCGATCGCCACCTGGGCAGGACTTTGGCCCCCGGCGAGCAGCCGTTGCGACTCGGCGATGCGCACGCAGAGGTGATAGGCGTGCGGCGGCAAGCCGTACCGTCGCTTGAACGCTCGCAGGACCTGGTAGCGGCTCCGTCCTGTCTCCTCGGCGAGAGCGTAGAGGTCGACCCGGCCCGCGGGGCGCGAATCGAGCCAGTCCCGCACACGGGCCGCGGTGACCGCGTCTTCGGCGCGCAGGCGTGGCAGCTCGCGCGTCGAGCCGATCATGCCGCCGTGCGTCGTCAGCAACTCCAAGATCTGAAACAACTCCCACTGGCAGGTCAGAGAATCCCCGCCATCCCGCAGGAGTTTACCCAAAGCGCGAACGCGCTCCTTCAACCCCACGCCATTCGGCAGTGCGTCGGGGACGAGCTCCTCGCTCGGGGTGGTGCCGTAGCGATTGGCCACGAACTCGTAGACCATCTCCTCGGGTATACACAGCACGGACGCGTCCCCCGGCTTCTGGATGCCCGTGGTGTAGAAGAGGTCGCCCGGCTTGGCGCAATACGCGCGTTCCTCGTCGACCGCAAAGCGCTGCCGACCGGCGGCCAAATCCGCGCCCCAAGTAAACGGCACGACCAGCTCGTAGGCGGTCGCGAAACACTGCCAGCCTTGCGACGTATTCAGCACGTCGACCAACTCCACCCCGGGCAACGCCATGCTGCGCAAAAACTCCAACCTGGCCGGCTGCGTGGGTGAGAAAGTGGTTGCTGCGACGTCGCTCATTCGCGCCGTATCTCGCGTTTGCAATACGAAGCGCTAGGACGTTGTTGCAGTCACAAAACAACAGAGGCGCCGGAGGTTCTCTCCGACGCCTTCGTCAATTTTTGTGAGCCATTTTGGCTCTACGCGTGTCTCGCGTCACTCGCCAGCAGGAGCGGCGGGTTCCGCTGCTGCAACGGCTTCGCCGTCACCGCCGACTACCCACTCGATGAACGTCATCGGTGCATTGTCGCCACGGCGCTGGCCGAGCTTGATGATGCGAGTGTAACCGCCGGGGCGGTTCTCGAAGCGCTTGGCGAGGTCGACGAAGACCTTCTCGACCAAATCGACCGTGACCGTTCCCTCTGGGGACGTCGCGGTGCCGAAACGGCGCAGGAAGCTCGCGACCTGGCGCTTGGCGGCCAGACGGCGAGAGCGGTCAGCCTGGCTGAGCTGCTCCCAAGGCGTGTAGGCAACCGCACCCAAACGGCGCGCCTGAGAAACTAGGCGCTCCGCGATACGACGCAGTTCCTTGGCCTTGGCTTCCGTGGTTTCGATTCTCTCGTGCAGAACGAGATTCGCGGTCAGTGCGCGAAACATCGCTTTGCGGTGGCTTGTGTTTCGCCCAAACTGGCGACCGAGTTTTCTGTGCCGCATGACGTGTGCTCCAATCCGTGCTCAGTTCAGCCTTGTGACTGCTGAGCCTTCCATCGCTCCAACATCTGGGGCCAATTGTCGAGCTTCATGCCCAAGCTCAGGTTCATTGTGCCCAAGATTTCCTTGATTTCCTTCAGGGACTTGCGCCCGAAGTTCTTGGTCTTGAGCATGTCTTGCTCAGACCTCTGAACGAGTTCGCCGATCAACGTGATGTTGGCGTTCTGCAGGCAGTTCGCCGACCGTACCGAAAGCTCGAGTTCGTCCACGGAGCGGAACAGGTTCTCGTTCAGCGGCTCCTCGCTGTGGCTCGGCATCGGGTAAGACGTCTCTTCCGTCTCCTCGAAGTTGATCCAGATCGACAGCTGCTCCTTGAGGATCTTGGCGGCAAAGGCCACCGCGTCCGAAGGAGAGACCGAGCCGTTCGTCCACACCTCGAGCACGAGCTTGTCGTAGTCAGTCATCTGACCGACGCGTGCGTTCTGAACGGTGTAGTTGACCTTGCGGATCGGCGAGAAGATCGAGTCGATTGGAATGGTTCCAATCGCCATCGTGGGGCTCTTGTTCTGCTCGGCGCGAACGTAACCGCGACCCACGCCAACCGTGAGCTCCATGACCAGCGGACCCTTCTTGTCGAGGGTGGCGATCAGGTGATCGGGATTGAGGATCTTCAGGCCGTCTACCAGCTGAATGTCGCCAGCCACGACTGGGCCCGGACCCTCTTTGTCCAAGCGCAGCGTATAGGTCTTGGCCTGCTCGGCCTTGAACACCACGCCCTTGAGGTTGAGCACGATGTCGGTGACGTCTTCGACGACGTCGTCGATGCTCGTGAACTCGTGCAACGCCCCGTCGATGCGAACCGCCGTGATGGCAGCACCCTGCAACGACGAAAGCAACACGCGACGCAGCGAGTTACCAATCGTGATACCGAACCCACGCTCCAACGGCTCGCAGCTGAACTTGCCGTAGAACTCGTTACCGCGCTCGCCGTCAGCGTGAATGGCCTTCGGACGGATCAGCTCGCGCCAATTGCGCGCTGCCATCTCGGATGCTTCGGGCTTCTTGGATCCACCTTCGATTGTTTCCGTGCTCTCGTCTGACATGATTGCTCCTGCGGTTTGGGTTCGTGCGACCATCCCAGCAGAGGGGAGAACCAACTCTCACATCCCTGCTCGTGATCAGCCCACGTTGTTGTCTACCAACTTCAAGGGAGCGGAACCGAGCGACCGCTTGCGGCCAGCCAGACCCACTCCCAACTAAACTTTCACTGTGCGTCGCGCCCCCAAAGCAACGGGAGCGCGTCACGACTAGCGGCTGTAGTACTCGACCACGAGCTGCTCGCGCATCGACGGCTCGTTGAGTTCGTCGCGGGGCGGCAGGCTCTTGAACGTTACGGCGAAGTTGGCACCGTCCACGTCGAGCCAGCTCGCGCCTTCGCGCGTTGCAGCGGTTGCGAGCGAGGAAGCGAGGTACGCGATCTTGCGGCTCTTCTCGCGAATCTCCACCTTGTCACCCACGTTCACGCGGTAGCTGGGGATGTTGACCCGCTTGCCGTTGACGAGGATGTGGTTGTGACGCACGAGCTGACGAGCCTGAGCGCGCGTCAGCGTGAAACCGGCGCGGTGGACGAGGTTGTCCAAACGGCGCTCGAGCAAGCCGATCATCTCTTCACCGGTGCGGCCCGTCAAACGACTAGCCTCGGTGTAATAGAGACGGAACTGGTGCTCCAAGAGGCCGTAGATACGACGCATCTTCTGCTTCTCGCGCAGACGCAGACCGTACTCGGAGATCTTCTGACGAGCCTGACCGTGTTGACCCGGGGGATACGGGCGACGGGTTACCGAGCACTTCTCAGAGAAGCAGCGCTGACCTTTGAGGTAGAGCTTTCCACCTTCGCGACGGCAAAGCTTGCAAACGGGGCCAATATAACGTGCCATAGTCTTCCTTCTTTATCCTTAGCCCAGATTACACGCGGCGGCGCTTCGGCGGACGGCACCCGTTGTGGGGTACCGGGGTAACGTCGCGGATCAGCGTGATCCGGAAGCCAGCAGACTGCAGCCCGCGGAGAGCGCTTTCACGCCCTGCGCCGGGACCATTGACAAACACCGCGACCGAACGCATTCCGTGCTCCATCGCCTTGCGACCTGCCTCTTCGGCAGCGAGCTGCGCAGCGAATGGCGTGCTCTTGCGTGAGCCCTTGAAACCGCGTGCACCAGCGCTCGCCCATGCAATGGCGTTGCCCGTGATGTCGGTGATCGTGACGATGGTGTTGTTGAACGTGGACTGGATGTGGGCAATGCCCGTCGGAACGTTCTTGCGAACGATCTTCTTACCGCCACGCGGCCGCCGGCCTGCCGATGATGTTGCTGCTGCCATGATAGATTACTTCTTTCGCGTTACGCCGCGCTTCGGTCCCTTGCGCGTACGCGCATTCGTCTTGGTTCGCTGCCCGTGTACCGGCAGGTTGCGGCGGTGCCGCAGACCGCGGTAGCAGCCGAGGTCCATCAGACGCTTGATGTTCTGCTGTACCTCACGGCGAAGGTCACCCTCCACCTTGTACTCACGCTCGATGATCTCGCGGATGGCTTTCACGTCCGCGTCGGTCAGCTCTTCCACTTGTCGAGCTTCCGGAATGTTCGCCTTCGCGCAAATAGCTACAGCGGTCTTGTCTCCGATGCCGTAGACATAACGCAACGCGAAGCGAATCGCCTTTCGGCGGGGCAAGTCAACGCCAGCAATACGTGCCATTCTCTCGTTTCTCCTTCAGACGGAAACAGCTCAGCCCTGACGCTGCTTGTGACGAGGGTTGTCGCAGATGACCCGGACTACCCCCTTGCGGCGGATGACTTTGCACTTTTCGCAGATTTTCTTAACGCTAGGACGAACCTTCATTTTCTTCGCCTCAGAGCTTTCTAGTGATTTGGCCCCGGGTGGGGTCGTTAGCTGAAAGCCTCAACTCGACGCGGTCTCCCGCGATGAGTCGAACCAGTGTGTGTCGGGAAGCAGTCGAAAGACCCACTCGAACTTGCCGGCCGTCCTCGAGCTGCACGCGATACATGGCGCGCGGAAGAACCTCGAGAATGGTTCCGGTTCGTGCTGTGTTTTGGGTCGTTTGGTCTGCTCCTTTCGTGATCTTGTTGTTGTCGCATCGAGGGGCCCCGGAGAGTCCCTAGAACTCGTTACTGCTGCCTGCGCTTGCCGTCGGTGTTGCGCTGCCGTCCCCTAGAGGACCGCGACGATTCGCGCAGTGACTTCCGCCGGGCTCCCAGTTCCATCCACTCGCTTGAGTAGGTTTCTCTGGGTGTAGTGCGGCAACAGTGCCGCGGTGACCGCCTCGTAGGCATCCAACCGCTTGGATACCGTTTCCTCCTGGTCGTCGGCCCGGTGTTCTACCTGGGCGTCAGGAGGGGGCGGATTGTACTTCAAATGATATATCTGTCCAGTCCGAACGTCAGTTCGTCGTCCAGTTGCCCGTTCCATGAGCAGCTCCCTTGGAACGTCGATTTGAAGCACGCAATCGAGGGGGCTCTGCGCCGCAATCAAAGCGGCCTCGAGCGCCTCGGCTTGAGCGACCGTGCGAGGGAATCCGTCGAGGATAAAGCCCTTCTGAGCGTCGGCATCCTTCAAGCGCTCCGCGACCAGGCCGATGACGACCTCGTCCGGCACGAGTTGCCCGGCGCTCATGTAGCGCTCGGCCTCTTTGCCCAAGTCGGTTCCGGCCTTGCGGGCCGCGCGCAGCATGTCGCCGGTCGAGATCTTGGGGATGCCGTAACGGGCTTCCAAAAAAGCCGCCTGGGTCCCTTTGCCACTCGCGGGCGCACCGAGAAGTACGAGTCTCATAACGCTCCGGCCTTAGGCCGGCCTCCGTCCGCTGAGGCGGGTAGCACGCGGACCAGTCAGGCCTTCGTAGCTCTGGGTGATCAAGTGGGCCTCGATTTGGTTCACCGTCTCGAGCGCCACACCGACGACGATCATCAAGCTCGTCCCACCGAACTGGAACGGGATGCGGAACGCCGAGGCAACCACCGACGGGACGACGCAGATGGCGGCGATGTAGATGGCGCCACCCACGGTTACCCGCGACACCACACGGTCGATGTACTCGGCAGTCTGCCGGCCGGGGCGAATGCCCGGAATGTTCGCTTGCTGGCGCTTCAGGTTGTCCGCAACGTCGACGGGCTGGAACGTGACCGCCGTGTAGAAGAAGCAGAAGAAGATGATGAGCCCCGCGAACACGACGTTGAAGACCCAGTCGCCGCGGTTGAGGACGGCTGCGATGCGGCCCATCCCTGGAATGTTCATGCCGCTGAGCGTCGTCGGCATCATCAACAACGACGAGGCGAAGATCGGCGGAATCATGCTCGCCATGTTTACCTTGAGCGGCAAGTGCGCGGCTTGACCGCCGTAAACGCGACGCCCAACCTGGCGACGCGCGTACTGGATCGGAATCCGACGTTGGGCGCGCTCGAAGAACACGACGGTCGAGATGCAGGCGAGGACGATACCTGCCACGATCAGGATCGTAAGGGGCTGAATCTGTCCTGCGTTGGCCGCTATGTAGCTGCCGACGCCGCTCGGAATACCGCTGACGATCGACGCAAAGATGATGAGTGACGTGCCGTTGCCGATGCCACGGTCCGTCGCCTGCTCGCCGAGCCACATGATGAGCGTGGTACCGGTCGTCAGGGTGAGGATCGTCATGAGACGGAAACCCCAACCGGGACTGGCCACGACGTCACCAAACTGGCCACCACCGACGTCCGCGTTCTGCCCTTCCAAGAGCATCGCGACGCTGTAGGACTGGAACACGGCCAGCACGATCGTGCCGTAGCGCGTCCATTGTTCGAGCTTGCGACGCCCTTGTTCGCCTTCGCGGCGCATCTCCTCCACTTGCTTGGAGACGAGCCCCATCAACTGCATGATGATGCTCGACGAGATGTAAGGCATGATGCCCAACGCGAAGATGGACAGGTTCTCGAGTGCACCACCCGAGAACATGTTCAGCATCGAGACCAGACCCCCGGATTGGGAGACGAGGGCCTGCATCACCGTACGGTCTACGCCGGGCGTCGTGATGAAGACGCCCATTCGGTACACTACCAAGACACCCAAGCTGAACAGAATGCGCGCACGCAGTTCAGGCATTCGGGGGATGTTGGCGTAGCCGCTAAATAGGGACATAGACCTGGCCTATAACAACAATAACTGGAGAGCGGCGGTCATTCTTCAGCGGCAGCCGGGGCCTCGAGGACCACGACGCTACCACCAGCACGCTCGATCTTCTCTTGCGCGCTCTTGCTGAAGCGGTGAGCACTGACGGTCAGCTTCTTGGTGAGCTCACCATCGCCCAGGATCTTGATGCGGTCGGCACGACCCTGGAGCAAACGGCTCTCACGCAGAGCAGCCTCGTCGACCGTGGCGCCGGCAGCGAAACGCTCGAGATCAGCGACGTTGAGGGCAACGGTCTTGATCGGGAACGGAACGCGGAAGCCGCGCTTCGGCAAACGACGTTGAATCGGCGTCTGACCACCTTGGAAGTGGAGCTTGCTGAAGCCACCACCGTGACGGGCCTTTTGACCCTTGAAGCCCTTACCGGACATCTTGCCCTGGCTCGAACCAGGACCACGACCCTTGCGGCGCTCCTTGTGGCGCGCGCCATCGGGCGGCGCCAGTCGCGACAATAGATCACTCATGACTTTACCTCTTCAACAACCACGAGGTGCAACACCTTGCGGATCATGCCGCGGAACGACGGCGTGTTAGCAACTTCGACCGCGGAACCGACGCCACGCAGTCCCAAGCCCTTGAGGACTAGACGCTGCGGGTTGGGGCGACCAATTTCGCTGCGAACCTGCTTTACGGAAAGCTTGGAACTAAGCGTGCTCATGTCGATGCCTCTCCACCAGAAACCGAGGGTGCAATCGCGAAGCGTGCCACGGGGTAATCCTTGGCAACGTGCTCGACCTTGAGACCACGGCGTGATGCGAAGTCCTCGGCGGAGCTCAACGCACGCAGGGCTGCGATCGTCGCGTACACCGCGTTGTACTTGTTTGCCGAACCCAAGCACTTGCTCAGGATGTCGTGGATACCGGCCGACTCGACGACGGCACGCACAGCGCCGCCGGCGATAACGCCCGTACCGGGAGCAGCCGGGCGGAGCAGAACGCTACCAGCGCCGAAGTCACCGAGGACCTCGTGTGGAATCGTGCTGCCGACCAGCGGCACCTTGAACAGGTTCTTGCGAGCCTGGTCGTTACCCTTGCGGATCGCTTCGGGAACTTCGTTGGCCTTGCCGAGGCCTACGCCAACGTGCCCTGCCTCGTCGCCGACGACGATGAGTGCTGCGAAGCTGAAGCGGCGGCCGCCCTGCACAACCTTGGCAACGCGGTTGATGTGAACAACGCGCTCCTTGAGTCGCTCTTCGTCAATATCAAGAAATGCCATTGTTGCTCCTAGAACTCCAAACCTGCTTCACGCGCCGCGTCGGCGAGCGCCTTGACGCGCCCGTGGTACAAGAACCCGTTACGGTCGAACACCACGCTCTTGACTTCCTTCTGGAGGCAGATCTTGGCGATCAGCGCCCCAACCTTCTTTGCAGCGTCCGTCTTGGATGCCTCGTCCAAGGCGCCCTTGAGGTCGCCGGACAAGGTGGACGCTGCAGCTACCGTGGAACCGTCCACGTCGTTCACGACCTGCACGTAGATGTGTCGAGCGCTTCGGAAGATGCTCAACCGCGGACGCTCGGACGTTCCCGCCACGCGCTTCCTAATGCGGAGCTTGCGACGCTCGCGACCAGTTAACTTCTTAGCCATATCTGCCTCAAATCTCTTTTGCTAGCCGGACTTACTTCTTGCCGGACTTGCCAGCCTTGCGGCGAACGTTCTCACCACGGTAGCGCACACCTTTACCACCGTAGGGCTCGGGCGGACGGAACCCGCGGATCGTCGCGGAGACCTGGCCGATGAGCGCCTTGTCAGCGGACGCGAGGTTGATGATCGTACCCTTGGAGTCCTTGGGGATCTCGACGGAGACGCCCGCGGGGATGCGGTACACCACCGGGTGGCTCAGACCAAGTGCCAGGTGCAAGTCCTGACCCTTGAGCTCGGCGCGGTAACCGACGCCGACCAACTCGAGACCCTTTTGGTAACCTTCGGCACAACCCTTGACCATGTTGGCCAACAGCGCGCGGCCGAGCCCCTGCAGACGCGGAGCGTCCTTCGGTGCTGCGCTCGAGCTCACCACCAGGCTCTCGCCCTCTTTGGTGACGCTCACGCTCTCCGGGAGCTTCAGGCTCAGGTTGCCCTTGGGGCCCTTGATGTCAGCCTTGCCGGCAGCCAGCGTAACCGTGACGCCCTTGGGGAGCGCAACGGGGATCTTGCCGAGACGTGACTGCTTTGCAACGACAGCTTCGGTAGCCATTACCACACCTCACACAGAATCTCGCCGCCCACGCGCTTGTGACGCGCTTCTTGGTCGGTCATCAGCCCCTGCGAGGTGCTGATGATGGAAACACCCAAACCACTCACGACGCGCGGGATCTCGTTGTGACGAGCATAAACCCGACGACCGGGGGTAGACACGCGACGCATGCCACGAAACGCAGCCGAGCGGTCGTTGCCATACTTCAGAGCGATGACAATCGCCTTGTCCTTGGCTTGCTCGCCTTCCTCTACGCGGAAGTCGGCAATGTAGCCCTCGCGCTTCAGAATCTCACCGATGGCGAGCTTGATTTTGCTCGCTGGCATCCGTGCAAACTCATGATGAGCACCGGCCGCATTACGAATGCGCGCCAACATATCAGCTATGGGATCAGTCAACATCTTACTAATTCCTCGCCGTCAATTACCAGCTGGCCTTGGTTACACCCGGCACCTCGCCCTTGAGGGCGAGCTGGCGCAGGCAAATGCGGCACAACTTGAAGTCACGGTAGACGGCTTTTGATCGGCCGCACACTTGGCAGCGGTTAACGGCCCGAGTCGAAAACTTCGGGGTTTGGTTCATCTTGGCCCATTGGCAAGCTCGCGCCATTTTCCACTAGCTCCTAAACGGCATGCCGAGCTGGCGGAGGAGCTCGCGGCCCTCTTCGTTGCTCTCGGCGGTTGTAACGAAAGTAATGTTCATGCCGCGGACGGCATCGATCTTGTCGAACTCGATTTCGGGGAACACGATCTGTTCCTTCAGGCCCAAGGTGTAGTTCCCTGCCCCGTCGAAACCACGCGGGCTCACGCCGCGGAAGTCGCGCACGCGCGGCAGCGCGAGCGAAACCAGACGGTCGAAGAACTCCCACATGCGCTCGCGGCGCAGCGTAACGGCGACGCCGACCGGCATGCCCTCGCGCAGCTTGAAGCTCGCGATGCTCTTCTTGGCGCGAGTGACGACCGGCTTCTGGCCGGAGATCGCCGTCATCTCGGCGAGCGCCGCGTCGATGACCTTGGGGTTACCAACAGCGGTACCGAGACCCATGTTGATGACGATGCGCTGCAAGCGGGGCACCTGCATCGCGTTCTTGTAGTTGAAACGCTTCTTGAGGCCTTCGACGACGGTGTCGTGATAGGTCTTCAAGAGACGTGGTTGGGGAACTTCACTCATGGCTGTTGCCTGTCTAATGTACGGGGTTACAGTCGCGGTAAGGGCGAGCGCTCGCGTTGCTGCGCTTCGGCGATTACTGCGCCTTCTTGATGACGGCGCCGCTCTTGGCGACGCGAACCTTCTTGCCTTCCTCGACGCGGTGCTTCACGCGCGTGGCCTTACCCGTCTCCGGGTCGACCAGTGCGACGTTGCTCACGTGCAAGGGGGCTTCCTTCTGAATGATGCCGCCCGCGCGATTGGGGGTCGGCTTCATGCTGCGCTTGACCACGTTCACGCCTTCCACGACGACGCGATTCTCGTCGAGGAGCAGCGCCTTGACCTTGCCGGTCTTGCCCTTGTGGGAGCCGCTGATGATGATGACGTTGTCACCCGTTTGTAGGCGTTGCATTTTACAAGACCTCCGGTGCCAAGCTGACGATCTTCATGAAGCGCTTGGCGCGCAGCTCGCGAGCGACCGGGCCGAAGATACGGGTCCCGACGGGCTCCTTCTGAGCGTTGATGATGACGGCGCTGTTGCCATCGAACTTGATGTAGCTGCCGTCCTCACGGCGCAGCTCGCGCTTGGTGCGGACGACGACGGCCTTGGCCGTGTCACCTTTGCGCACCTTGCTGTTCGGCATGGCTTCGCGGATGCTGACGACGATGATGTCGCCCACCGATGCGTAACGGCGACGTGAACCGCCGAGCACCTTGATGCACTTTACGGTCTTCGCGCCGGAGTTATCGGCGACGTCTAAGACTGATTCTACCTGGATCATGATTCCTCACTGTCCTGTCGAGTAATGCTCGTCGCTCACTCGACGGGAGCGCGCTCAATGATGTTGGTGAGCGCCCAGCGCTTCATCTTCGAAAGCGGGCGGTGCTCCGTGATCTCGACGCGGTCACCGATCTTGCAATCGTTGTTCTCGTCGTGGGCCTGGTAGCGCTTACGAACCTTGACGTACTTCTTGTACATCTGGTCCATCTTGTAGCGGACGACCTCGACCACGATGGTCTTGTTCATCTTGTTGCTGGCGACGCGACCGATCAGCTTGCGCTTGTAGGGAGCGTGCTCAGTGCTAGCAGCCTCGGTGCTAGCGGCGTTGGTTTCTGCGGCTTTTTTCTCTACAGCCATGATTAGCTCCCGGACCGTTGACGGAGGATCGTCTCGATGCGTGCGATGTCTTTGCGTGCCTTGCCGAGTTGGCTCACGTCGTCGAGTTGGCCCATGTGGTTCTTCATGCGGCCTTGAAACATTTCGCGACGCGTGGTCTCGCGCAGCTTCTGCAGGTCCTCGGTAGACCGCTCACGTAGATCTTTTGCCTTCATTAGAAGTCTCCTCGAGCGAGAAAGCGCGTTGTGACGGGCAGCTTCGTGGCGGCGGTCTTGAACGCCTCACGCGCTTGCTCTTCCGTGACTCCGGAGATCTCGAACAAGACCTTGCCGGGCTTGACCAGAGCGACCCACAATTCGACCGAACCTTTACCGCTACCCATGCGGACCTCGAGAGGCTTCTTGGTTACGGGCTTGTCGGGGAACACTCGGATGAAGAGCTTTCCTTGACGCTTGACGGAGCGCATGATCGCCATACGACCCGCTTCGATTTGGCGAGCGGTGATCCGCGTCGCGGCGGTCGCTTGCAGAGCGAACTCACCGAACGCCACATCGCTACCGCGCCATGCAATGCCGCGGTTCTTGCCTTTTTGTTGTTTTCTGAACTTAGTTCGCTTCGGTTGAAGCATGGTACACCTATAGACCTGCTAGTGAGCTACTGAGCTCAGTAAGGCTTATTGGAAGCTCCGGCGCGACTTGCGCTGCAAGACCTCGCCCTTGAAGATCCAGACTTTGATGCCAATGATGCCGTACGGAGTACGGGCTTCGGCCAAGCCGAAGTCGACGTCTGCGCGCAACGTGTGCAAGGGAACGCGACCCTCGCGGTAGGTCTCGACGCGACCCATCTCTGCGCCGCCCAAACGGCCAGCACAGCGGACGCGGATGCCCTTGGCGCCAAACTTCATGGCCGTCCCGAGGGCCTTCTTCATGGCACGACGGAAAGCGACGCGACGCTCGAGCTGGGTCCCGATGTTCTCGGCGACGAGCTGCGCATTGGTCTCTGCCTTGCGCACCTCTTGAACGTCGATGAACACTTCGTTCTGCGTGAACGACTGGACGCCGGGGAACTTGGCTTCGCCCTTTTGTGCGGAGTCCAGGTTGCCGACCTTGAGGATCTCGATGCCCTTGCCGCCCTTGCCAATCACCATACCCGGGCGAGCCGTGTATACGATGACCTTGACCTTGTTCGCAGCTCGCTCGACCTCGACGCTCGCCACGCTAGCGCTGTTCAAGTAGTCCTTGACGGCGCGCTTGATGCGAAGGTCCTCGTGCAACCAACGAGTGTAGTTGGAAGCCTCGTACCACTTGCTCGTCCAGGTCTTGATGACGCCAAGACGAAAACCATAGGGATGTGTTTTCTGACCCATGAATCGTACTCCGGCCGCGGTTAGCGGGCATCCAATTCGATGTGAATGTGGCTTACCCCTTTGACGATCCGAGTCGCCCGACCTTGGGCACGCGGACGCCAACGGCGCATGTGTTGGTTGGGACCCTCGTCAACGGTAACCTTGCTGATGTACAAGGACTCCGTATCGACCTTAGGGTTCTTGATTTGAGCGTTAGCGATGGCGCTTGCTAACAGCTTCTTGACGATCGGGGCGGCTGCCTTCGGCGTGAACTCGAGCAACTGCAGTGCTTCGGCGGCATCCCGCCCACGCACCATGCCAATTACTGTTCGAGCTTTACGCGGACTGATCCGCTGGAAACGTGCTGTTGCTTTACTAATCATCCGACAGTTTCTCCGGTGAGACTTGCCGTCCCTAGGGCTTCGCGGGCTGATACCTGCTAAGCCCCCGAGCCAACTCCGGCGCCCGGCTGGGGTGAGAGTTGGGCCGGAGCCGCCGAGTTTTTACTCGGTGCCCCGACGAAGGGGAGCGGCCATGTAACAGAGGTCTTTGAGGTCCGCAAGGACTGTTTGTTGGTGGTGGTTGTCCGATTGCGTTTTTGTTTTCCGCTACTTAGCTCGGCTCGAGCTGGGGAGTGGAAACCCGGTGGGCGGGAGCCGTCTAGTGCCGCGAAGGCGCTGGGCCCAACCCAATCCAAACAGAGGAGGCACGAAAACGGCCAAACCCGCTCCGAGGTCGTGAGGCGCGAGGGCCTCCCACAGGCGGGTTTGTCCGGAAGAAGAGGTGGGGCGGCCGAGGCCACCCCACTCACCGTCGGGGGACGGTTACTCCTTCCCCGTTACTTCTTCTTCTTGTCGCCGGCGTGGCCGTTGAAGGTACGCGTCGGAGCGAACTCACCGTACTTGTGGCCCACCATGTTCTCGGTAACGAACACGGGCACGAACTTGCGGCCGTTGTGAACGGCGAAGGTCAGACCCACTGCTTCCGGGAAGATGGTTGAGCGGCGCGACCAGGTCTTGATCGCCTTACGGGAATTGTCGCCGCGTGCTTGCTCGATCTTCTTTGCGAGATGACCGTCGATGAACGGTCCTTTACTGATGCTACGTGCCATGTGTTACTTCTTGCCCCTGCCCTTGACGATCATGCCATCGGTACGCTTGTTGTGACGGGTCTTGAGACCCTTGGACAACTGGCCCCAGGGTGAACAAGGGTGACGACCACCGCTGGTACGACCCTCACCACCACCCATCGGATGGTCGACGGGGTTCATGGTTACACCGCGGTTGTGCGGACGGCGGCCGAGCCAGCGCGAACGACCAGCCTTGCCCAACTTGACGTTCTTGTGATCGCCGTTGGACACGTTGCCGATGGTGACGCGGCACTCGGTGTGGACCTTACGGACCTCACCGCTGGGCAGCTTGACGAGAGCGTAGTCGCCCTCTTTCGCCATCAGCTGAGCAGCAACACCAGCCGAGCGCACGAGCTGTGCGCCCTTGCCCTTGCGGAGCTCGATGTTGTGGATCGCGGTACCAACCGGTACGGCCGAGAGCGGCATGCTGTTGCCGGGCTTGATGTCTGCCTTGCGGCTGGAGATGATCACGGTGCCAACGGCGAGGCCGTCGGGGCACAGGATGTAGCGCTTCTCGCCGTCTGCGTAGTTGAGCAGAGCGATGCGCGCCGTGCGGTTGGGATCGTACTCGATCGTGGCGACCGTTGCGGGAACGCCGATCTTGTCACGCTTCCAATCGATACGACGGTAGCGCTGCTTGTGACCACCGCCACGGAAGCGGCTGGTTACGCGCCCGTAGTGGTTGCGACCACCGGTGGAGGACTGAGCCTCGACGAGTGAACGCTCGGGGGTGGACGTCGTCACGTCAGCGAAGTCGCTGACCGAATACTGACGACGACCGTTCGACGTGGGACGAAAGACTCTAATGCCCATGATTATTCCTCAGCCTTCTCTTCGCCCTTGTCTTCCGACTCGTCGAAGAACTGGATGTCGTCACCGGGGCGCAGAGTTACAATGGCCTTCTTCCAGTTCGGACGCTTTAGTTCCAGGCGCCCCGCGCGCTTGACTTTGCCGCGTTGCACCAGGGTGTTGACGTTGGTTACTTTTACGCCGAACAAGGTTTCGACCGCGGTGCGGATCTGAATCTTGTTAGCCTTGGCCGAGACCTCGAACACGACCTGGTTGTTGCTCGCGCGCAACGCGGTGGCCTTCTCGGTCATGGCGATCGGACGCCGAATGATCTGTTCGGGGCTCATGCTTCTGCTCCTTCGCTGCAACGCGCTTCGATTTCCTTGATCGCGTCCTTCGACAACACGACGTGCTCGTGGCGCAACAAGTCGTAGACGTTCACGCCCTCGGGGGGCAGGAACTGCTTGTCCTCGACGTTGCGGATCGAGAGGCGCAGGTTGTCGTTGCTCTTCGAGTCGACGACCAGCGTCTTGCCGCCCGTCTGCAGGGTGTCGAGCACGGAGATCAGCGACTTGGTCTTGATCTCCGGCAAGGAGATGCTGTCGACCACGGTGATGCGGCCTTCCTTGACGAGCAAGCTGAGCGCGCCGCGCAGTGCGTTCAGACGCACCTTGCGTGGCGGACGCCAGCTGAAGTCTTGGGGCTTCGGCGGGTGAGCGCGACCGCCACCGACGAAGCTCGGCGAGCGAATCGCACCGTGACGTGCGTTACCGGTGCCCTTCTGCTTGTAGATCTTCTTGGAAGAACCACGGACCGCAGCGCGCTCTTTGCCAGCTTTGGTGCCAGCGCGACGAGACGCGAGTTGGGCAACCACTACTTCGTGGAAGAGGTGCTCCTTGACCTCGGCCGCGAACACGGCGTCGGCGAGTTGGAGCTCTCCAACCTTCTCACGCTTCAAGTTGTATACGTTAACCGTCGGCATCTTAAACTCCTTAGCTCTTGATCTCGACGTCAACGCCGGCAGACAGGTCGAGCTTCATCAGCGCTTCCAGGGTCTGGGGGGTGGGCTCGAGGATGTCGAGCAGGCGGCGATGCGTGCGCATCTCGAACTGCTCGCGCGATTTCTTGTCCACGTGGGGACCACGCAGGACGGTGTAGCGGCGGATCGCCGTGGGCAGAGGAATGGGCCCGGCAACACGCGCGCCGGTGCGACGTGCCGTCTCCACGATGTCCGAGGTGGACTTGTCGAGGAGTTGGTGATCGAATGCCCGGAGGCGAATTCTGATTTTCGTTGTGTCAGCCATGTCTTACTCGATGATCTTGGAGATGACGCCTGCGCCTACGGTCCGGCCACCCTCGCGGAT
>CBINDO010000002.1:0-78928 GCA_966249405.1 uncultured bacterium
CAGCATTGGTGGTTACGGCAAGTCCTCGACGACCACCGGGTACACCTACCAGTTCGCGGCAGGCAGCACGAAGTACGACGGCGGTTGCGGCTCCGTGTCCAAGAAGCAGAGCGTTTCGCTCAGCGCCGGGAGCTCGGTGGACTGGGGTAACATCGAGATCACCTGTGAGTGTGGCGAAGGCGCCAAATTGAAGATGGTGGGCAACGGCAGTGACAGCGTGTCCGGCACCGTGTCACTCGGCGACCAACAATACGAGCTGACGCCCGTCTCCGAGACGGACAAGTCCTCCCTCGGGTCTGGGCCTGCAGGTTTTCGAGTCGACGCGGGTGGTAAGCCGCGGGGTGCCGTCGAGACGCTGCACCCCGGGCGCGTGTGGTTGAGCAAAGACGTCGAAGGCGCGGAGGCGGACCAGTTGTCGTGCTTGTTCGTCGGGTTGATGCTCTACGTCCCAGCTCGCGAAGATTGAGGTCACGGGCGCCGTCCGTTTAGGCCGGGGCGACGCGTCTCACCAATCGCCCAGCTTCTCGAGCACGCCGCGGCGCTTGACGATGTTTTTGTAGTCCCATTGAATGGTTTTGGCTTTGCGCAACCATCGCTTCACGGCGGCGTCGTCGACCTGTGAGACGTCGGTGTATTGGGCTTGGGCCGCTTTGAACTTGCCCTCCACTTCGAGCTCGGGTTCGTCGAAGGACTGGCCGCTCCAAAACAGCAATTGAACGTGCTTCTTCCGAACCCAATAACCGACGACCGGGTTTTCGGCGAGGAACCACACCGGTCCGCCGTGCCATACTTTGCTCTCGGCCTTGGGCATGCCCTTGTCGATGAGTGTGGCGAGGTGTTCGCAGAGCTGTCGTTGTCCGGGCAATTGTGCGGCGTTGTAGTCGGCGATGGACGAGTTCATGTGGGGTCCTGCTCTATCACCGAACCAGCTCCGTCCCAAGCGCGTGGAACTGGCTGATGGCTTCGTAGACCGACATTCCGATGCCGCGGGCGAACTGCTGGCGGTCGAGCATGTTGTGGCACAAGAACACCATCACCGTGCCGTTGGTGGGATCGGCCTGCCACCAGCCGCCGAAGCCCCCGGGCCAGCCGACGGTCCCTTCTCCGCCACGGCAGATCGTCGGAAGACAACGCCGAGGCTCCATGACCACGGCCACGCCCAGCCCGAAGCCGTGGCCGGCGGCAAACAGTGGCATTTCTCCGACCAGCGAGCGAGTACGTTGGTCGGCCGTTAGACGGTTCGTAGTCATCGACTTCAAGGTCTCTGGTTGCAGCAGGCGGACCCCATCGACACTCCCGTTTTCGGCGAACAGGCGGGCGAAACGGCCGAAGTCGAGGACGGTGGACCACAACCCTTGACCCCCCGAGAAGAAGTTCATGCCTTCCGGGCGAACCGCCACCGTCGAGCCGCCCGGGCACGTTGTTAGTGGCATCAGGGCGCCCGAGGCGTCGAAGCCGACCAAACCCGCTTTCCGGTTCGCGTGGGCTGCCGACACAGTAAAGCCGGTGTCGGTCATGCCGAGAGGGCCGAACACTCGGCGGCGCAGAATCTCCGACAGCGGCGCGTCTTCGATGCGCTCCAGCAACATGCCGAGCAGATCCGTCGAGTGACCGTAACGAAGCGCGCTTCCGGGCTGCTGCAGCAAGGGCAGAGACGCCAGTCGCTCGATCCATGCGTCGGGTGTCAGCGGGTTGTCGATGTCTGCGCCCAACGTCTGAGCGTAAGCTGCCGCGATCGGGCCGTGGTGGAAAGGCCCGTAGGTGAATCCCGCGCGGTGAGTGAGCAGGTCTTCGAACGTGATTGGCCGGTGCGCGGGCTCCGTGTCCTCGAGCGGCCCCTCCGGCGCGCGAAGGACGAGCATGTTCCGAAACTCGGGTGCCCAGCGGGTGATCGGTTCTTCCAACGCCAAGCGCCGTTCGTCGACCAGCATCAATGCCGCGACGGAGGTGACAGGCTTGGTCAACGACGCGATGCGAAATATCGTGTTCGGCATCACGGGTTTTGGTGTCTCGATGCCTTGGACCCCTGCGCAAGTTGCCGCGACGAGCTCTCCGCGTTTCCAGATGGCAGTGGCAACGCCCGCCAATTTGCCCGCGTCCACGTAGGTCTGCAGGGCCGAGTCGATGGCCGCATTTTTAATCATTTCGGATACTTGTGCCCTTCAGAATAAAAGAATACCATTATAAAATAAATTGTCAATCTGACAAACACGACTCTTGCCATGTGTGCCCAGCCAACTTCTCCGTCTCGTCGCAAGCAGCCCAAGGGTGACAAGCGGCTGCGTACGCGCCGTAAGTTACTGCAAGCCGCGCGCGAGCTGGTGCGTGAGAAAGGTTACGCTCACACCACCATGCAAGACGTGGCCCAGCGCGCTGGCATGACGAGCGGCGCCATTTACGGCAACTTCAAGAACCGCGACGAACTCTTCATCGCATTGGCGGACGAGTATTGGGGCCCAATCAAGGCCGAATTTCCCGCCGGGTCCAGCTTTGCCGAGCAGATGCAGGCTCTCGCAAGGGCCACGTTGGCGGCCGTCCCGGAGCGGGCCACCGCAGCGGTGGGGGCGTTGACCGGGCGAGCATACGCGTTGACACACTCCGAAGTGCGGGAGCGCGTGCAAGAACTGACGGCTCGAGCTTACTCCGACGGAGCCGCTTGGCTGACGGGGGTGACGCGGTCCGAGGAGTTACCGATGCCGCCGGAGGTGCTGGTGCGTGTCATTCACGCCTTGACTGACGGGCTGCTGTTTCAGCGCATCATGACGCCAGAGCTGGTTCCCGACGAAGTGTTCTACGCTGCGTTTGCCGCGTTGGCGCGGAGGGGGCCATGAACGTTGCTGGGATCGCTGACGAGGAGGGCTCTATGTCTCACTGTGCGAGGAGCTGACGCGCCTTGTCCGCCAGCCGCCCGCGCTCATGAGTGCGCAAAACTCTGGCTGCAAGGGACCGTGCTCTTTGATGCTGACCCGAACGCTCGAGGGCCTCGAGTCGGATCAAGAGCGCCTCGACTTCGAACTGCCGGTTCTCAGCGTCCCAAGCGTAGCCGTCAATCAAGCGCAGCGCCTCGTGCGGTCTGCCTTCGCGCAGCGCCGCCCAAGACCTGTCGACCAGCGCCAGCTCCCGACTGCGCTCGACCGTCGATGGCGTGGAACTCGTGGTCGAGGTCTCGACGGCGCGACCCGGGCGAGGCACGGGGACCACGCGGTGGGAGTTGAATGTCTCGGCGGCACTCGAAGGGGCGGTGCTGGTCGAAGGCGCGGTGCTGGTCGAAGGCGCGGTGGTGGTCGAACGGGGTGAGACGATTGCGTCGTGGGGTGAAGCTGGGACCAGGGGCGCCCCATCCCGAGGCGTCGCGACGTCGGTGGCTGCCGCCGTTGGGCTTGGCGGCGCGAGCGGCGTCGCAGTGTGACTCGAGGCGGTGAGACTCGAGGCCGTGAGACTCGAGGCCGTGGTCGCAACTGCGCCGTTCGGTGGCGCGCCGTTCGAAGTCAACTGATACCCGCCCACCCCCACCGCGGCGACGACCGCGCCCACGCCCGTCCACTTGGCGACGACGGCAAGCAGCACGGAACTCGCGCCGAACTTCGACGCCAGGCCGGCAGCGCCAGTAACCACGGCTGCTCCCGACGCCGTGGCGGCGGTCGCCGTCGTTGCGCCGGAGGCGGCCGTGCCGATCGCGCTCCCCGACGCCGCGTGAGCGCTCGCTGCCAGTGAGACAGGCGGGGCGCTCGTGGTTGCGGCCGTGCTTGCAGCCGCTGTCTGAGCCAACCCGGACGCAGCGCCGCCCGCTGCGGCCAAAAGAACCGCGACCTTAGCTCGATGTTTGGCCGTCGCGGATGGACGCTCCTCTGCGCCGGCGCGGGCCAGAGCCCCGAGCGGCGAGCGCTCCTCGTCCAACCAACGTTTCGGATCGGTCATGGCGTGCCCTCCGCGACGGCGTGGCCCAGGTAGCGTTTGGCAATCCGCTCGAACTCGTCCCGTGCTTTGCGTAAACGCGACGCGACCGTACCGCGTGGGATCCCGGCGAGGTCGGCGATTTCTTGCGACGTCATTTGTTCGAGTTCGTAGAGCACGAGTGTGGTGCGTAGCTCAAGCGGAAGCTGCGCGAGGATTTCGTCCAACAGGGCGCGCGACTGGTGACCGGACAACAACGTCTCTGGATCGCTAGTGCAGGGGGCTTGCAGCTCGTGTTCGGTGTCTCCGAGTTCGATGTGCGCGCTCCGCTTCTTGCAGCTCGCGCGGTATCGTGCCGCCCAGTTGAGGGCACAGCCGTACAAGAAGGAGCGTTCGGAGCCTGGCCGAATCTGCTCTTGCTTGGTACACGCAAGCAGGAACACCTGCTGCGCTGCATCGTCAGCATCCGGGACGGGCAGGCCCAGTCGTCGAAGCAGACGCCATACGAAGTCGAAGTGTTCGTCGACGAGGCGAGTCAGCGCCGACGCAGACGGCTCGGGCGCAGTGTCAGTCGCTGGAGGATTGGACGACGCAGCCGCCAACGACCCGTTAATCAACGGGAACGATGTCGATTCGGGCCGGGGCGGCGAACTAAACATGCGTAGCACGTGAAGGTTATCTTTTCGCGCGCTCGTTCTGATCGTGCTTTTTGGACCGAACCGTGGGTTGGGCGGTGGAAAGGCCAAAATGGCGCTTGGTCATGCGGCCAGCTGCCGTGCACTTCGGGGCGCGACCGACCAATCGTGCCGACGGTCGCGATTGCTCGATCAGTTCGCGGAGGGCTGAAGATTACTCGACGTGAATCACGACGAGACACAACCAAACCAAGCAAATCACAACCCTATCAACGAGGTCCAAGTCATGCACAACAGAATTACGTCACTAGTTACATTGATCGCAGCGTTCATCGGTCCAATCGCTTGTTCGGACGCGGGTGATACCCAAGCCGATAGCCGTGGCCGAGACTCCCAAGCGCTCTCGGCCTCGGGAGACACGCGCGACGCCGTCGTCGAATCGAGTCCAGCGGCTAGCTTCACCATCGGCACCGCGGGGAGCGGCGGCTCGACCTTGGGCATCGAGTTGTCTCCAGGCGCGACCGTGGAGCCCGCGATCACCTCCGTGATACAAAACGAAACCGCGATAGTCGGCACGTTAACGCCCGGCGCGACGGTAAGCGGTGGTCCCTTGGTAGTCGACGACGTCGAGGAGGGCGAGCTCAGTGGCACCATCTCTTGGGGTGACGCGGACGCTGGCGTCGAGGTGCACCTCGGTGGTTCGCTCGACGACGCGTGCGCATCGCTCCGGAGTGCTTGCCTTGCGGCGGGGGAAAGCGAATCCAGTTGCGATGATCTGGTCGAACAGTGTGAAGAAGCGATCGCGAACCCCGCGCCCGAGACCGACGTCATCGGTTTTGTTTCCGATTGCGACGAGATGGGCGCTAGTTGCCGCGCAGCCGGGGTGCCAGAGGAGGAATGCGAGCAGGCCGTAGCGGTATGCCGTAACCAGGACGCCGGGACGGAGCCGCCGCCCGCGATGATCGTCACCGATTGTGACGATCTGCGGGATAGTTGTGCAGCTGCCGGGCTCTCCGAGCAAGAATGCGATGGTGTCGTCGAAGCGTGTGAGAACCCGGCACCTGCTTCGGAGCCGGCGATCGGGCTTGGCCTCGATTGCGACGCCGTACTGGCGGCGTGTGTCTCGTACGGAATCGCCGAGGAAGAATGCCTGGCCGTGAAAGCAGAATGCGAAGCAGACGTTACGACCGGTGAGAACGCCATCCAACTGAAATAGAGCGACCCACGGTGAGCGCACCTTGGTTGCAGTTAGTTAACGCGGTGGAACGTCCGCTTCCACGTTGCCCCGGGTTGTCGCTTCGTGCGGTAGCCTGGGTTTCGGCATTGGATCTGCGCTGATTGGGACTCGCAATGAAGCGCAAATGACGTTATGGGGGAGTGATGCGGAGCTACGGAGGGAGGAGCGTCGTCTTTGGGGTTGCGGTAGGCTGCTTCGTCGGGCAAGCGCACGGGCAGGAGCTCTCGCAGTTTGCGTACCAGAGTCCGCCCGGTTGTCCGCAACGAGCCGAGTTTCTGGCTCGCGTGCACGCGCGTCAGTCTGCTCTCACTGCTGGACAAATCGACGCAGCGCTTGGCGATCTGTTGGCCCACGTCGAGGTCGAACCTTCCGGTAAGACGGGGAGGCTCGAGTTCCGCGACGAGCTCGTCGCGTCGCGCCACGTCGCGGCGAACAACTGCGACGAAGTGGTAACCGGCCTCGCGTTGATAGCCGGGGTTTCGCTCGAACGCCCCATGAGCACGCTCGAGAGCTCGAATCAGCGTGGTGGGACGCCACGCGCGCCAGCCGCGGGCGACGTCGCCGCAGCGGATCCTGACGGCGCGAGTGGACAAAGCGCAAACTTTCTCGAGACCACTACCGCCCCGAGTGCTGGCTCCGGGCTGGGCGTCGCGCCGACCCCTTCTGCGGCAGTGGCCGCGTCGACCACCGAACGACCAGCGAGCACGGGGGTGACGCGTCGCAGCGGTCCATCGGAAGGCCGCATCGCACCGGCATTGCGACCCTCGGACTCGAGCTCGCCACGTGACGCAGCGGCTGAGATCGACGCTGACGACGCCGTGGGCGTTCGCGATGGTCAAGTGCAGGATGGCGCATGGAACGTTGGGTTCGGGGTCGGCGCCGGCGCGTGGACGGCGTTCGAACGGCCGCAGTTTCGCGCGGCTGGTTTCGTTGAGCTGGCGCCACGCTCGGACGCTTGGACCTTGCGAGTGACCGGCTTCGCTTCGCCTGCGACGGCGACGGACGAAAACTGGGGCGTCGACTGGACGGTATACGGTGGACGCGTCGAGACCTGTCCGGTCAGCTGGCGATACGGCTGGAGCCTCGGTGGGTGTGTGATGGGTGAACTAGGGATGGTCGGCGTCGAGGGCCGCTCCCACGTTGGGGGCGCAGTCCGGGATGAGCGGTTGTTGTGGGCCGACGCGGGCATCGGCGTGCGCGGGAGCTCTCCTTCCGCCTGGGGACTGAACCTGGAGGCGCAACTCGGCGTGGCGGTGCCGTTCACTCGTTACGAGTGGAAGTTCGAGTCCCCCGCCGCGACGTTGGGCAATGTACCTGCGGCGACGTTGTTTCTCGAGTTGGGTCTCCGATTTCGGCCGGGGTCCGGCCGAGCGGAGTGAACATGGCGAGGCGAACCGACGTTTCGCGGAGAGGTGAGGCAATGGGCAGTTTCGAGAACGAGGTAACTTCGAGGGTGGGGTCACGGAACGGAGCCATGGGGCCCACGACGGGTCGGTCTCGGTTTGGAAACCTTAAAAACGGCGCCCTGCTTTGCGCGGCGTCGTGGTTGGCATGGGGCTGCGAAACTCAAACGGTCTTGTTGGGCAGCGGCAACGACGCCGACGCGGCAGCGATGACCTCGGAGCGAGGTTCTACGCAGGTCCGCGCCACCTCGTCGGCCGACCAAACGGCGCTTTCCAGCGCGGGTTCGGACGGTGCGACGTGTGACGGCGATTACGCGAGTTGTCTGGAGCACCAGGGGGGCGCCATGTGCACGAACGTGCTCATCTTCTGTCGGATTGCACCGGCCGACGGCGGTACACTCGAATGCGACGAAGTGAACGACGCGTGTAGCCAGCTCGGCTATTCTGCCGCAGAATGCAGCGCCGCAGTCGAAGTATGTGAAGAAGGAGGGGCATTCATGATCATACCAGGCGACGAAGTCACGCTGAGCGGGGACTTTACGGGACTATAGACCTCGAGCGGCGCAAGCCGCAGGCGAACGCCAACCAAAGTTTGCTCGTCATGCGAGTGCGAGCAAAGTGAAGGCCCCACGTCGTCGTTCGACTTGGGGCCTCGGTGTTGCGTGAAGTAGTGGATGGGGGTTCCAGAACGGACTGGGCTCAATCTGAGTCGTTCGCAACTTCGAGTGAGTAGCGCGCACGCGCCCAACCTTGAAACACTTTGACGACGTATTCACCCGGTCCAGGGAAAAGTGCAGTCAGCTCTTCGCGGGCACCTTGGGCGTCGAAGGTGTGAGAGCTCAACGGGGTGGTTGGCTCCGCGCTCGAGTGCACTTCGAGAAACGCCGAGTAGTTGGTTTCGGACGCCAAGTACACGTGCGTGTCCGCGGTTATCTCGACCGTGAACCAGTCCTCGTCGAGCAGGCCCCGCTCCGGTTCGAGTTCGAACCAGCCGTCGGTCGTCTCTCCGGGCACCAAGCGCGTTGCGAACGGCAGGCTCGAGCCGTGGTCGTCTTCATAGAAGGCGAATGGTTGCAGGAGTGCTTCGGGTGAGTTGTTCCACACGCTGGACCATACCAGAGCGTCACGCCAATCGAACTCGACGCTGTAGGCACCTGCGGTTTCGGGCCGCAACGAAAGCATCATTGGCGCCGAGCCCCCGGTGCCCAACAGCTCGCCCACCACCTCCGCTCGTGGCGATCTCAACGTCGCGTGCAAGGGCGCGATCAAACTATACAGTCTGTCCGGCGCCAGCTCGACGCTGACGACGTCGCGGTCGTTGGGCGGCTCGAGCATCAGGCTGTGCTCACCTGGTGGAAGGACCTGCGCCCCCTCCACGGAGTCGGAGTGATCGTCCGGCACGTAGCACGCGACTGCAGCAGGGTCGTCTTCGGAGGGCTCGCACCTATCGAACGTCTCCAGAACCTTTGTGAACACATCGAGCCATTCGTCGAAGAGCGCGCGGTTCGTGTCCGACAGGTGTGCGTCGGCGATGAGTTCCTGCATCTCTCTGGACTTCGACAATATCAAACGCACCTCTTCGTGGAGTGGGCCGCTTTGATTGCGGCGCAGCCAATCGGCAAACGCCTCGGCGTTTTGGGTCAGGGTGCGGCCGCGTAAACCCAAGTAGTCTCGCCGAAATATGCCCAAGAGGTCGAAGTCGTAGGGGACTGGAGAGCTCAGCTGTCGTTCCACGTCGACCAGGTCGAACTGGTTTTTGACGTCGGACTGAATCAGGAAGTTGTTCACCAGGTACAGCAGCAGGTTGGCGCGCTGGTTCAGCGTCGAAGGCACGTCCTCCGGAATATCCTCCCCTTCCACCATGCCGCAGCGTTGTCCGAGCTCGTCTTCGGGTTCACGAACGAACGCGAGGTGCGTCTCGCTCAGCCCAGTGCTCGTGTCTTCGTAAGTCACCCACACCAAACGGGTAGCCAGCGACATCGTGTCGAGTGGGGCCAGCAGCTGATACGAAAGGTGCTCCATACGCACCCGCTCGTAATATTCCTCGAGGGACGGCGCCTTCAGCGTCTCGTGCATGCCTTCACGGTCGCCGCAATGTGTTGTGAATTTTACGGACTTACCTAGCTTGTGAAAGACGTTATCCTTCTGCTTCTCGCTGAACTTCACCTTGAACGGGCGATAGCCACAGTTGCTGAAGCGCGAGATCCCGCGCGCATGCACCTCGACGGGTATCGCCGCCAAGGGGCCGGCGTCTCCGTCGGGGTCCAACAGGCCTGCGCTTACCGCCGACTCCTTTTCGTTGCCATTGACCACCGAGAAATCCGCGGTGATCCGCATTTGGAGAACCTCTTGGCTCTGAAACATCGGGGACGGCGAGGGATCACACGCGAAGTTGCGGGTGCCTATCGGCGCGGACAGTGGCGGCTTCGGGTCCGCCTCTTCCGACACCGTCGACGCTGGCCGTTGCCCGCCGTCCAGGTCGAAGGACGCTCCTGCGTCTGTTTCTTCGCCGTTGGGTGACACCTCTGACGCCCCCGAGCTCGTCTCGGTGCCGTCCCGACTCGTCTCCGGGCGGTCCAACGGTGGTCGCGTCGTTGGCGCGGGACCGGTCGATTCGGGCTCCGTTACCTGCGTTACGTCGTCTCCTTCGCCTCCCGTCGCGGAAGGCGTGGGTGTCGACGGGTCGGTGCTTCCGGCGTCCATTGCCGAAGGAGCGGTAGACGTGGACGGACCGCCACTGCACGCGCAAATCGAGACGGTCAAGGCTGGCAAATACGAGCGAAGCTTTTTCATCGGAGATCCTCGGGCGTGGTGAGACGGCACGGCGACTCGATGGAGTCGTCGTTCGTCCCGATGCCGAGTAATCCGGCGAGGCTTCCCAAGTGATCACGGGTGCCGTCGATTTTTTCCACAGCCAGCCCAACCCGGCCTGCGTCGCGGTTTCTGCTGCCGGGTTTCGCTTGGTCGCGTCCCTGTCTCACCCCGACGGGGCCGGGCGGCTTGGCCCAGCGCAGGGGCCGCTCACTTCACGAACGCGGCGAGCATTCGCAGGTACTGCGTCTGATACCCGTTGCTGTTCTCCGTCACCGCCCACGAGTTGGCGGGCCAACCGAGGTTGAACTGCAGGTACGACTTGGCGTGCGGTTGACCGAGCGGAGGCGTGAGTGGCAGCGCGCAGAACTCGAAGTCCGCCGAGCCGTAACACTCGGACCCGTCCGTGCAACAGCCGTCGACGGCGTACATGGGGTTCGGACCGCCGACGAGGAAGCCCGGCGCGGGCCCCGGCGTAGTGGCGCTCACCTCGGACCAAACGTCGCTCGTCGAAGAGAACCACGTATGGTACAAGGTCTTGGCCGAGTGTTCTGCACCAGCCGAAGCCATGTTGGTCAGGTACACCAGGCCCAGCGGATTCACGCCATGGATGTAGTGCGCGTAGTCTTCTGCGGCGGCGTTCGAGGCGGCCAGGCTGGCCGCGTCCACGCCGTATTCGGCGTTGAGCAACAACAGTCGTGCCGCGGCGCCCTTGGAGTTGTTGCTGCCCCAGGTGTACTGGTCGATGCTGGAGCGGTACGGGTCTTTGTTCGCGGTCGCGGCCTGGAGCAAACCGCTGTCGCCCAAGAACAGCGAAGCGTACTCCGCTTTGATGGCCTGGGCCACGGCGGGCGTCGCGCTCGGCAACTGGGCGTAGTCGAGCGCAGCCTCGTGCCGATCCACCTGCCAGTGAGACAAGTACGTGGGGGTAACGTCCGCGTAGTTGGCGTCGAAGAACTGCTGATACGCGACGTCACCGGTCTGTTCGAACAAGTAGGCTGCGGCCTCGACCTTGAACGCCAGGCGCCCGTCTTCGTCGACCTCCTGTTGTCCCGCGGCTAGGCCTTGCGAGCCTTCCTGCTTGGATTCGTCGTTGTTGTAGTAGGTTACCTCTGGGTTGGCTTCTGCCCACTGCCACGCGCGGATTGCTCGGTCTTTCAGGACGGCAGCCTTGTCCGCCAAGCCCGGCTCGGCGCGGCCGGCGAAGATACGCGCCGCGTATGCGAACGCTGCGGCGCTCGCCAGCGTTGCAGAAGTCGTGGCGGGTCCGTAGTAGCTGGCTTGGGTGACGCTGGAGGGTGGGCTACCGGTGCCCAAGCCCTGGATGCACAACACCGAACCGTCCTCATTTTGCATGCGTTCGAGCCAGTCCAGCCCGAACACCACCTCGTCGAGGAGGTCCGACACGCCGTTGCTGGACTCGGGGATCCCGAAGTCGTCACCGAACGCCTCTGGGTAGAAGTGGAAGGTACGTAGCAACGTGATGATGTAGCGCGCGTGCCAGTTCGTGTACTTGTTGTAGTCACCGGCGTCGTACCAACCTCCGCGCAAGTCTTTGGCGGTCTCCGCATTGTCTTGTTCGAGCCAAGACCGCGCTTCGCCGTCTTGTTGGGGGCCGAGATGACTGGCCCCGTCTGCCCACTCGGCGCCGGCAAACTCGGCCTTCTTTTCGAAGCCGGCGCGTTGGTAGAAGAAGGTGCGGAAGGCATGGCGAAACACTTGACGGTAAATTTCGTCGTTGATTTCGAAGTCCGGCGAACGTTTGGCGTTCGTTTCATCGAAGACGAAGTACTTACCCGGGGTAGTCACGTCGGAGAAATCGAAGGTCCATGTCGCATCGCCCGAACGCGACTCGACGCCACCGTTGTTCCACGGCGTTGGGGCAGCCGACTTGACGACGGTGTTCGTCGTTGCATCGACCAGCGCGATGTTCGCTCCCGGCGTGTACTCGACGGTGTCGTCGAACCCGACTTGGGGATTGCGCAGCACGGCGATCTTCGGAGACGTGGTGCGGTACCCAAACTGATCTACGACGATCACCGGGATGGGCCCGTTCGGCCCAACGGTGAGCCCTTCGTCCCAAGTCGCGGGCGGGACGACGACGGCCCCGCCACCTGACGGCTGAGGTGTCGGCGGCGGGGTCACGCCCGGGGGCGTGCTGCTTGGAGCACTATCGGTGGGGGAAGGGGGGGTGACGCTTGGCGGGTTGGGCGGCGTCGATGGCGCTCCGGTAGTCGGGTCGGACGCGCCATTGCTCGAACACGCCGCCAAGCTCAGCAATGGCCCAAGCCAACGGACGTGGCTGACCAGATTACCCGAGAGTAGTGAACGAGGGGCGGGCGCAGTGGCTGACGAGCGTGCGGGTCGAACGGGGCGGTGAAGTTGCCGGGTTGTCACGTGGGAGATCCTTGCGATTTCGAGGTTTGGCCACCGAGGCAGCTACTCGAAGACGCTCAGTGTCGGTCAGGAGGCTCGAAATCACAACAGGAGTCGTCCCGACAGTGGTGAGACATGGGTCATGGAAGCGGTTGCAGCGTCTCGAAAAGCCACAACCTTCCCCGCCTGCTGGCCCGGGCTGCGATCTCGGCCGTGTCGCGACGGCCAGTCGTGATCGTTATCGACGGTTCGTGCATGCGGCATGCGGAGGTGGGTCGTCGGTCGTTTGGGCCGCTTTCGTATCACCGACGCGCACCGCCACCCCAAAGGCGAGCGCAGGTACGGGCCGGCAACGCCTCTCCGCGCACGGATGTGGCTTGCGACACTCAGCGAGCTTGGACCGTCGTGGAGAATTCGTTCGTCCATGCAATCGAGCGCGATTTCTTCGCGCCGCCAAACGACGCCGGCTCGCGCGGCCACTGCTGTGCGGACCGGGATTGGCAGCTCCCGCCTTTCGACAACGTGCTGCCGCGAGGGTAGTGACCATATGAATTGGACTTCAAAGACTTCTTTTCCCCGCTCGTGCTTTGGGACCCTGGTTCTGGCGGGCGGACTGCTCGTTGGCTGCGGTGACGACGGAGCAAGCGCCGAGCCCGCGCGCGATTCCGGGGTCGACTCCACTCGGGACGCGGCGGCGCACGACGAATCGACAGATGACGTCACCACCACGAGCGCAAATTCGGCGACATCGGCCGGTCCGAGCCCGGATATGTCGGGGGGCGAACCGACGACCTCCGACGCTGCGGCGCCGACGGCGAGTGACGGTGGAGCCGACGAGTCGTCGCCCCCAGTCGAGCTCGATGCGGCAGCGCCCGGTGCCGAAGATGCCGGCTCGACGAGCTCGGGCAGCGACGCCGACGCGAGTGCTCCGACCCTCGGCGACGCCGCGGCGGAGGCGCAGTGTGGAGCGGAAGGTGAGACGTGTTGCGCGTCCGGCGGAGGATTTGGCGGCGGGCAAGGCACGTGTAACGAAGGACTGACGTGCAACAACCCGGCAGGTAACGGACTCGCCAACAGTGAATGTGTGGTCGAAGTGGTAACGGAAGGGGACGCCGCAACCGAAACTGCGTGCGGCGGGGAAGGTGAGATTTGCTGCGCGTCCGGCGGGGGATTCGGCGGCGGGCAAGGCACGTGTGACGAAGGACTGACGTGCGACAACCCGGCTGGCAACGGATTGGCCAATAGTGAATGTGTGGTCGAGGTGGCGCCAGAAGGGGACGCCGCAACCGAAGCTGCGTGCGGCGGGGAAGGTGAGATTTGTTGCGCGTCCGGCGGAGGAATTGGTGGTGGCCAAGGCACGTGTGATGAAGGGCTGACGTGCGACAATCCGGCCGGTAATGGATTAACGAATAGCGAGTGTGTCGTCGAAGTCATCCCCACGGCGGACGCGGGCGGCTGACACTTTCACCCAGCCTCATTGTACTCCACAACGACCCACCACGCGTCTCGAGCGCGCGGTGGGCCCGCACGGCCGGAGCTTGGGGGGAGTGCAAGTGGGGCGTGAGTCACAGCCGCGAAATGCCTCGGCGCACACGACGTGTATGTTTTAGGTGACCAGTGCTCACACTAGGCACTGCGGGTGCTAAACCGGGAGCGGGTCGAGGCGTTCCTCCGATGGCCGCGGAACCACCAACACGTGGCCCAATATGGCGCTCACGTTAGCTGGCGTCCGGCGCGAGACAATTCGAGGCGCGCGTCGAAAAACGGTGTTGGCTGCCGACAGACGCCTCTGGTACTATCTGCCCCGGGAGAACACGAGGGACGGATGGCTAGTACCGAAGCGCGTCGTGGGGAAGGCCTGGGTTTCTCGGGCACGGTCGTAGGAGTCGGAGCGAGTGCCGGAGGGCTGGAGGCGCTCGAGAACCTCTTCTCCGCGCTACCTCCTGCGGTCGATTTTGCGTTCGTGGTCGTCCAACACCTCTCTCCCGACCATCGAAGCATGATGGCGGAGTTGTTGACGCGCCGGACGCAGATGCGAGTCGTGCCCGCCAAGCACGGTGAACCGCTGCAAGCGAACACCGTTTATCTGAACTCACCGGGGAAACTTCTGAGCTTGGTCGACGGCCGTTTCTTCGTCTCCGAGTTGCCTCCAGGTCACCGCGTTTTGCCCATTGATCACTTCTTCACCTCGCTTGCAACGGCACAAGGTGAGGATTGCGTCGCGGTCGTCCTCTCTGGCACGGGAAGCGACGGCGCCCGTGGGTCCGTCGAGGTGCGCCGCCAGGGCGGACGGGTGGTCGTCCAATCTCCCGAATCGGCGAGTTTCGATGGTATGCCCCGCGCCTGTTTGGCAGGGGGCAAGCCCGACTTCTGCGGTACGGCGGAAGCCATCGCCGAATACCTCGTCTCGAGCGCATCTCGCGACTGGGCGCGAGACGCGCGGCTTCGGGAGTTCTCCGATGCAACGCTGAGTGCGATCGTGATGGAGGTGGCCCGTGAGTCCGGCATCGACTTCGCTCAGTATCGCAAGAACAGCTTGCGGCGCAGGATCGAACGGCGCGTCTTGCGTTTCGAGCTCACTACCGGTGAGGAATACTTGTCTCTGCTCAGGGCCACCCCCGACGAGGCGCGCGCGTTATCGGAAGAGTTCTTGATCGGCGTGACCAGCTTCTTCCGTGATCCGGAGGCGTACGCGGAACTCGAGCGTCACGTGGTGCGTCCCTTGGTCGAGAACGCGGCACCGGATACCGAGCTCCGATTGTGGTCGGTAGCTTGCAGTACCGGCGAAGAACCCTACTCGCTGGCGCTCATGATCGCGCACTTGCTCGAGGAGACGGGCAAAAACCTCGAGGTCAAGATCTTTGCCTCGGACGTGAACGCCAAGGCAATCCACGTCGCGTCGCGGGGGATCTACCCCGAATCGGTGCTCAAAGACATTCCCCAACCTTACCGCGACCTGTTACCGCCGCCGGTCGAAGGCCACGTCACGATCCCACCGAAAGTTCGGTCGATGGTCGTGTTTGCTGCGCACAACATTGCCGTCGACCCACCGTTTGCGCAGATCGATTTGCTCGTCTGCCGCAACTTGCTCATCTACTTCGAACCGCAGCTTCAGGTGCGGGCTCTCGACGTGTTTGCGTTCTCCGTACGTCCGGGAGGCGCCTTGTTTTTGGGGTCGTCCGAAAGTGTCGGAGCACAGAGCAACGTATTCGAGGCGTTGCCGACTCACGCGCGCCTGTTTCGATGCCAACAATACACCAAACGCAGCCCCCTCGTGGAAACGCAGGGGCGGCGAGGGCCGCTCACCGCGTTCAGTCGCAGCAGTCTCAACGCGCGGATGCTCGAGCTGCTCACCGAAGTCTTGGCGGCGCGAGTCGGTCCGGCGGGAGTGGCCGTCGGTGCCAACATGGAGCCGGTGCACTTCTTCGGAGACGTGACGCCCTACCTTTCGGTGGCGCGCGGCGCCCCCAGTCTCAACTTGCTCAAGCTCGCTCGCGCGGGGTTCGGGGCGACGTTGGCCGCCGCAGTGGGCCGCGCCCGCCAATCGGGCAAGGAGTTCTCCTACTTGTCCAACATCGAGGATGGCGGGACGACGCGGGCCGTCAAGCTGACCATCGTTCCCGTCGCTGGCGCTGCTAGCGCGACCTCGGTGACCCTCATCTTCTTCGACGAAGTCGATGGTTCGAGCCGCACCGTGGCCGTGCCCGACGTGGAAGAGCTCAGCGCGCAGGCAAGGTCTCGGGACCTCGAACAGGAGCTCATCCACACGCGCGAGAGCCTCCAGGGTATCGTCGAAGAGTTGGAAGTCTCGAACGAGGAGCTCCAGAGTACGAACGAGGAACTGTTATCTTCGAACGAGGAGCTTCAGAGCACCAACGAAGAACTTCAAGCGGTGAACGAAGAGCTTTATACGGTGAACGCTGAATACGTCGCGAAGCTCCGGGAGCTGGACCAACTCAACAACGATCTCAGCAACGTCCTGGACTCGGCCGACATCGCCCTCGTGCTCCTGGATAGCAATTTGCTTTTGCGGCGATTCACGGCATTGGCAGGGCACATGCTCGGCATTCGCTCCTCTGATTTGGGCCGCTCGCTCGACGAGCTGGCACTTGGTGGTGCCGGAGCCGCCCTGGTCGAGTGCGCGCGAGAGGTCGTCGCTGGTGAGCAAGAGCGGGTATGCCGCGTTTCGGTGCAACAGCACGCTTACCAAGCCAAGATCAATCCGTATCGCAACTCCTCACGTGCGGCGGATGGGGCGGTAATCGTCTTGACACACTGACTCCAGTCGAGTCGCGGCGTCGGATGCTCGTTCGAAGGTAATCATGGGCTCAGGGAGGTCCTGTGACGCAAAGAGCAAGTGAAAGCTTGTTGGAGGATCTCCAACTACACCAAGCGGAGTTGGCCGCACAAAATGCCGAGCTCTTGAAGCTGACCGAGGCTCTCCGCAAGAGCCAGGCCCGCTATCGAGTGTTGTTCGAGTGCGGCCCGTTGCCGACTCTCGCGTTGCGTTGGTCGGGAGAGATCGTGGAGTACAATGCAGCGGCCCGAGCTTTGGTCGTGATGCCGCGTGCGGAGTTTCGCAACGTGCAACAACTGGTGCTGCCGGGATTCTCACCGGTGATTCGCACCCTGATCTCGGAGGCAGACGCGCGCGGACGTGCAGAGGCCGAGCTCGGGGTGCGGACGTCGGTGGGCGCGCGGTTGGTGCTTGCGAACCTGGTTCACGTGGTCGACCCAGGCTCGCAAGCCGATGAGCGCACGTTCATCTTGACCATGCAAGACTTGACGTCGCTGCGCTCTGCCGAGGCGCAACGGGATCAGGAACGGGCCGAACGACTGCGCTCCGTCGGGTTGCTCGCTGGCGCCATCGCACACGACTTCGGCAACTCGCTACAAGCCATCCGCACCAACTTGGAGATAGCGATGGAAGCCGAGGGCAAGGACTCGCTGCGGCTGGCGATGCAGTCTCTAGACTCCGCGGCTGGCATGTGCAGACAACTGCTCGACTACATCGGGCAGAAGCGCGAACGCGACGTGCACTGTGACATGGTCCAAGTTGGTCTCGACACCGCACGGTTGTGCGATCCGGAAGGTGGGCGGTTGAAACAGAGACCAATGGCGTCGACATCCCAGCGGGCGGTCCGCGTGGCGACTGGTGCGACGGCCGTTCACCAGATCGTTGTCAATCTGCTGCGCAACGCCGAGGAGGCAAGCGGTGGCTTCCAGGGCGTAACCTTGCGCTTGAGTCGTGGCATCGCACGCGGAGCCGATTCGGCGTCGGCACTCGGGAAGGGCGCGTTGGCTCCCGGCACCCCTTGCGCGCTGATCGTCGTGAGTGACCATGGGTGCGGCATGGACAGCGTGCAGCAGCGGCGCTCCACCGACCCGTTTTTCACCACCAAGTCTCACGGTCACGGGTTGGGGCTCTCGACCGTATTCGGTCTGGTGCGCGGCTCCGGCGGAAACCTTCGTCTGTGGTCTCGGCCAGGACGCGGAACCATCGTACGCGTCGAGTTACCACTCTACGAACGGCCCGAGCCATCGATCGCTCCGGCCCGCTCCTTGGCCAAGGAGGAACGCTCGCTTTCGCTCTTGATCGTAGACGACGAGAAGCCCGTTCGGGAATCGATGGCAAGGATGTTGCGGTTGCAGGGCCACCAAGTCCAGACGTGTTGCGATGGGATCGAAGCATTGGCCGCGCTGCTCCAGCCCGACGCGCGTTTCGATGCGGCCATCGTCGACATAACCATGCCGGGCATGTCCGGGATCCAAGTCGTCAAGCGTGTGAAGGAGGTCAGCCCGACGTTTCCGATGGTCTTGTGCTCCGGCTTCGCCGCTGGGGTGGCGTTGGGCACCGAACAACTTCCCGATGACGTGCCGCTCTTGCAGAAGCCGGTTTCCACGAGTGAGCTGATTCGCACCCTCACCCAAGGTCCTAGCTGATGGATCCCTCGCTTCTCGTCTCTTGTGAACAGGAGCAACTGCACCTTTCGGGCTCGATTCAACCTCACGGCGCATTGCTCGCGCTCGATGAGAGCGGGGTCGTGACCCACGTCTCGGACAACATCGCCGCCTACCTCGGCGCAGAGCCCTCCGCACTCCTGAAGGCGCCTTGGCACAACGAGTGGCTCGAAGAAGTCGCGCGAGTGCCTCCCTCGGCGGGCGCTCAGCTCCGCATATCTGGGCGTCGCGGAGGGGCAGCTGCGGCGCCCCTCGACGTCGTGCTGACTCGTCTTCCCAGCGGCGGTATCGTGGCGGAGTTCACCCTAGCCCAGCCGACACGTCCGCCGCGCTCCGCGGCGGGTCTATCTGAAGACCCGCGTCAGCTGCTCGAAACGCTGAGCGAGTATCTCCCGTACGAGCGTTTGTTGTACTACGAGTTTCGTTACGACGGTGACGGCGAGGTCACCGCAGAGGTTCGTTCGCGCCAAGATATGGGAACTTATCTCGGATTGCGTTTTCCTGCAGCCGACATCCCGCACGTGGCACGGCGCCTGTACATGAAGAATCCCTGGCGCCTGATCCCTGACGCTCGGCTCGCGCCGGTTGCCGTTAGAGGCACGACGGCTGAGCCCCCCGACTTGAGTTGGTCGGACTTGCGAAGTGTCTCACCGTTCCACGCGGCCTACTTGGCCAACATGGGGGTGGTCGGCTCGTTGTCGTTCCCGGTGCTGCTACGCGATGGGCTCGACGCGCTCGTCGCCTGTCATCACAGTGGCAGGCTCGAAGCGCCCAGCGGCGTGTTGCAGTGGGCACGGCAGGTCGTCGACACGTTTACGCTGGGGCTGCGACGCAAGGCAGCGGAGGCCAACATCCGTTTGATCGACTCGGCCAGCTGGCGCTGGGGGTCGATCGTCGAGACGGTTCTAAATCATGAGCGCCCCGACGATTGGGCGGTGCTCGAGTCGAGCCTGAAGGAGATGTTCGGTGTCGACTTCGTCGCGGTGAGCCTAGACGGCAAGTGGACGGCCTCGGAGGGGCTCGAGCAAAGCCTGCTGACACGAGCGCGCGCCTGGGCTGAGCGTCAGTCCGCACGCGTGGTGAGCACCGATTGCTTGCACAAGGTGGGCATTGCCGTCGAGTCGCCGGCGTGTGGCGTATTTGCCGTCAACTTCACGAGGCGCACTGCTGTCGACTGGGTGCTCCTCTTTCGCGCTGAGCTGATCCATGAGGTGGCTTGGGGGGGAGCACCCGAGAAACCGGCCGAGCTCAGCGACGGCGTGTTGCGGCTGAACCCACGCTCCTCTTTCGAACGATGGGTCGAGACGCGCCGCGGACACTGCCGCCCCTGGACGAACGAGACCGAGCTGCTGGCACTACAGCTCCGCGCCAAGTTGCAGCAAGCGATCGCCAAAGGGCTGGCGCTGAACACCGATATGCGCGGCCGCTCCCCGTAATGCGTGCACCTGGCGCACGCATGCCAACGCGGCGAGTCGTCCCCGACGGCAGCTGCGTCACCCGCGCGGCTTTCGTCCTCGGATAGCCGCTTTCCCATGAGCGGCGCTGCCGCGGCCCGACCTCGACGCCGCGGCCCTTGAGGCGGGCGCTCGGGGGGCGCCTGAACGGTCGCTCGCGCCCGCAGTTTGGCCATTTGGCTTTGTGAGGCCCCACCTCGCTGGTAAAGAGCGCGCCCCGCCACGAGCGCCGCTTCTGCCATGCCGCACGCCAATTACCCTTACGCCGATGCTCCCCGTTTGCCCCTCGGAACGGACCCAGTCGACCCTCGCACACTGCTGAACACCGAGCACGCGGTAGAGCTCGAGATTGGCTGCGGCAAGGGATCGTTCATCCTGGAACGCCTCGAGTTCGGTGGATCGGATGTCCACATCTTCGGGATGGAGATCAAGCGCAAGCTGGCTACCATCGTCGACCGGAAGATCCGCGATCGGGGTTTCGGAGACCGGGGCAGAGTCTTCGCGGAAGACGTCCGGCTGGCGTTGCCGCGGTTCCCCGATGGATGTTTGTCGCGGATTTACGTTCACTTCCCGGACCCCTGGTGGAAAAAACGCCATCAGAAGCGCCTGCTCGCCGACACCACCTTGGCGGATGCCGCCGCAAGGTTGTTGTGTCCCGGTGGCGACTTCTTCGTGCAAACCGACGTCGAAGAACGCGCAGATTTGTACGAGTCGGTTTTCAGCCAACATCCCGCGTTTCAGCCTTGGGGGGAGACGGCGCGCATCGGCGACCCCGAGTTCGGCGCGCGTTCCCCGCGCGAAAAACGCGCGATCCAAGACGAGTTGCCGATCTATCGACTGCGCTGGCGCCGTCGCTGAGATTGCGTCGAGCCGAAGGTTCGACGTTAGGCTCATACTTGCGCCCACACCGTACAGACGCCTTGCTGCAGAACTCGTCCGCTCCCGTTTCCCTTCCTGCGAACGCCGTGACGCAGTGAAAGTAGGGTCTGGATTGACACGGTTCGATCCAATGATTGACGAGCGGGACCCGATCCGACAGAAACGGTGGTCTCAATGGAACAGGCTCCCGACTACCAATATTCGCGCGTCCATCGGGCTCTCGAGATCTCCGCAATTGCCGCGCTTCCGGTGCTGATCGGCTTCATGATCCTGAAAGCCAGCCGCGGTCTCGACCCCATGTCGCCGTGGGTTGCCGTTCAGCTGGTAGCAGTCGTATTCGGAGGGTATCTGGCGGCGGACTTCATTTCGGGCTTCGTTCACTTCGTCGGCGACACCTATGGTGACGAGAACACGCCCGTGTTCGGTCCCAACTTCATCAAGCCGTTCAGGGATCACCACACGGACCCGACCGGCATCTGTCGCCACGACTTCGTCGAGGTCAACGGCAACAACTCCGTAGTGTGTCTGCCCGTGGGGCTACTCGCCTACTACGGCTTGCCTGCCGACACCCAGCATTGGTCTGCGATCGTGCTGCTCTCCGTTTGCAGCATGATGGTTTGGGTGTTCATGACCAATCAGTTCCACAAGTGGGCACATGCCGAGCATCCACCCACTCTGATCGAGAAGCTCCAAGCCTGGAACTTGGTCCTTCCGCCCGCGCACCACGACGTCCATCACCGCGCGCCACACGACAAGTATTATTGCATCACGGTCGGGTGGTTGAACCCAATCCTCTACCACCTACGCTTCTTCGAAGGGGTGCGAGGGGTCGTCGGGTGGTTCATGCCCAAACGGACATCCCCGGCCGATTGAGCCCTTTGGTGGCGCGCGACCGATCCAAGAGCCACGCGTTACTCTAGCAGCGCGCGGCTCGAGTCGGCCCATTCAGAACGAGAGCGTGCACACCTTGGCGTCGGTCTCGTCGACGCCGACCGTGGTCCCGCAATCCACGAGGTTGTCGCAGTCTTGCGGCGACAAGCAGAAGTACGTGCAGCGATTGGAGTTGGCAGAGATGCTCACGCAGAACCCGTCGTCCACTCCCGGCAGACCGCAGTCCTCGTTGGTGAGACACGTGTCCTGGCCCTCGGTGCCCGAGACGGGGCCCACGCCGAAGTCACGGTAGCCTTGGCACGACGTGACGTTGGGGTAACAGAATGGTCCGGCCGCGCCGTCGATCGAAGTCGCTTCGAGACGCGTGTCGAACACCTTGAGGTCGGGGCACGTATCTCCTCCGCCGAGGTCTGGTTCGCGCCATAGACACCGCCACCCCCCGTCAACGCCCTCGTACACGTCTTGGACGCAGTTGCTGCCCTCGAGGCAAGCCGTGTCGCCTACGCACTCGAAACACGGGCCGGTCTGGCCCTTGTTCACGCCCGTGCAGGTGTATTGCCCAGCCCCTGGAACCGTTTGGCAGGCCTTCTCGCCGCACGTGTCTTCGGCCGCCGTGCACTCGACGCATACCCTGTTTTCGATGTCGCACGCGGTTTGGCTATCCAGGTGGGCGCAATCGCCGAGCGCTTGGCATCCCACGCACGTGTGCGTCGCGACGTCGCAGATCGACGCAGAAGGGGTTTTGCAATGTTCATCTATCGTGCATTCGACGCATTGACCGTCGAAACACCCGGGGTTCATGCCGCCGTCGCACCCGTTGTCGTCGAAACACTCGACGCACACGTGTTGGTATTCGAGGTATTGCTCGGCGGTCGGGGTGTCCGAAGGGCTGGGAGCGAAGTAGGTGACGCCGGTCCCGTCTTCGTTGGGGATCAGCGCGGCGCAGAACGGATACGACGAATCACAACCGTCACTCGTGCCGAGTACGCACCTGGTGCATTGCTCCTCGACGCACACTGCGTCGCTTGCGGCGTCTCCGTTCTGCAGCGTGCAGTGAGCGGCTTCGGTGCACTCGACGCAACGCGAGCTAGCCACGCCTTCGACGCAAACCGGGGTCTCCGGTGCGCAGTTGCTTGGGTTAGCCGCCGAACAGGCCTTGCAGACATTGTTGCTGCACGTTGGGGTGTCGGAGGTTTCGCCGCAATCGAAGTCGACCTCGCAAGCGACGCACGTCGGGGCGTCCTTCACCAACGTGCACAGGGGCGTGGCGCCGTCGCAGCCTTCCTCGGTTTCCGTGTTGCAGGTCACGCAAGCGTAATCCTGACAGACGCCATCTTCGCACGTTTCGCTCGTGAGACATTCGACGCAGCGGTTGTTCTGGGCCGCCACAGGGTCGAGCAAGCAGCGCGAGGTATCGGCGTTCCTGCAATCGCGGTCGGACAAACACGCCGTGCAGACTTTGGCCGTTTCGTCGCAGAACGGCAACTCGGCACTGCAGTTCGTGCTTCTCGAGCAAGGAATCACCGGCACGGGGCGAGGCCCCGCGTCCATCCCGCCGTCCGACGCGGGCGCTGACGCGTCGATGGGTCGTACGCTGCCGTCAGCCATCGAGCCGTTAGTGTCGCTGGCGATCGATTCCGTCGTGTCCCCAGTTGCTGCATCCGCGCCTTCCGGTGGACACGTGCGCGTGAACTCGCAGGAGCGTTTGGGGATGCACCCTCCGGCGAAGTTGGTGATGATGAACACCCCTACGCCCAACGGGCTCGCGTAGCGATTGAACCGGCCCCGTCGGCGCAATTCGATCTCAGAACGTAAGTCCATAGCCCACCTTCCAGCCGTTGCCCGGAGTCTGCTCCACACTAACGGATACTTCTTCCTCGTCCTCCCAGACGAGGTATACGATGACTGTCGCCAGCGCCGCTAACCCAGCACCACCAGCCAGGGCCAATGCTGTCCGCTCCGAGCGCTGGGCGCGCGCGTACGCATCTGACAGTGCCTGGCATTCGGGCGTCTCGCGGCCCAAGCAATCGTTCTTGCCCACGAGTGAACCGGCCTGCTCACCGTCCTCGTACTGCTCCCGAGCTTGTCGCTGCATCAGATAGGCGCCGGCGCCCAGGCCCAACGTCACCGCGCCGCCGATGCCAAATACTACCGCGGGATGTCGGGTTTTGCCAGTGCGCGGCTCGTCCGGCACGACCGCCGACAGCGGTGTCATCTCGACGTTCCACTCGATCACCGCGCCAGGTTGGGCCGACACGAACTTCGTCACCGTGGCGTAGCCTGGCGCTTCCGCGCGTAAACGGTGATTGCCGACCTCCAAGAACAATGGCTGTTCCAGCTCGACGTCGTTGGCTTCGTCGAAGATACGCAGCCCTTCGACGTGCTCGGGAGTCGTCTTTACTTCGACCTCGGTGATCTCCCGGCGCGCCTTGGCGTACTCTTCGTTCACGGCTTTGACGAAGTCGGGCGACTGCGTTGGAACTACCGTCTCGATGGCGAACCGATAGTACCGAGCGGCTAGCGCGAATTGCGCGCGCCGGGCGCAAATCTCACCCATCGAGGCCGCGACGTCGTAGGTCTGTTTGTACTTCCAAATCTTCTTGTAGAGATTCCACGCCTCGTTGACCTTGCCCTGATCATGAAGCCGCGAGGCCTCGCCGTACCAGTCCCACAGCTGCTGCGCGGACGGAGGTGTGTCGCCCCAAGCTAACTTTTCCCCCCAACCCAACCCTGCGGAACCAAGCCAACACGCCAATATCAAACCGCTAGTGGTCCGCGAGATACGGGGTAGGAGACGGTCCCAAACCATGAGTTGCACCCTAGACGCTTCGTACCGCGATTGGCGACCTCGGGGCTCGAAGCGCGCGACATTTGGCCGAGCGGCCGTTGAGCGCATTCGCGCCCAAGCGCCTGCGGTCTAGGCGCATTTCAATAAGCGATAACCTAGAGCGCTGGCAACGTCCGGCACGTTCGAGGACGCCCACGTGCCCACCGGTTGGCGTTGTGGGGTTATTCTCCGCCGCGGTACACGCGTGTCCCGCTCACGTGTGGGCTCCCAGCCGTGGGAACGAGAACACGCGACCGCACCGGAGACTGCGCTTCACTCGTGCCCTCGGCAGCGCTTGCTGGCACCGGCACTGCGGGGACGGCCGGGTCCGACGCTTTTGCCGCGGTTGCCAATGGGCGCGCCGCACTCGGGGCTGGGATGCTGTTACGCGGAAGACTCCCCGTAGCGGCCGCAGGGAGTGGAGTGGTGGCACGCGACGGCGTCGCGCTGGTCGTGTTCGGCGCGGGTTCGGTCGCCGCAGTGACGGCGGTCGCAGTGACAGCCGCCGCAGTGACAGCCGCCGCCTCGGCGATGGGTGCCGTCGCGGCAGGCGTTGCCGGTGGCGTCTGGATGGCCGCGGTGTTCACTCGTGGTGGCTCGGCGACGGAGTCGGAACGCACGGCAGCACTGGCCGGTGTGGTTGCGTTCATCGTCGACGACAATTGGTGAGTGACGTTGGCTTGTCTCACCTCGGCAACCCAACGCAGACTCAAATACACCGAGCCGCCGAAGGCGCAGGCTGCCAGCACCAAGCTGAGCGAAACCGGGCTTTCGTTGAGCGGCGGTGGTGGGACGGACGTGCGCCGTTTGGTCTCCAGGCCCGAGACCACCAGACGGCGCAGCCCTGCCAATGAACGCGCAAGTCGGTTAAACGGCGTAGTGGCCGTCGTTCGAGCCTGCATCTCCTGGTCTTCCAAGGTGTCGCGCTGCGGGACGTTGCCCGCATCGAACCAGGCCGACTCGAGCTCATCGTGCTGACGTTGTTCGGCCGCCGCTGCGCGCGCCTCGCGTTCACGCGCCTCCTGCTCGCGCAGCTCATGCTCGATGCGGTCTTGCTCGCGATGCAGACGTTCGAGCTGGATTTGCTCGACCTTGTTGATGGTTAACGCCTGCCACTCGAAGGGAACACTTTTTCGATCGGGGTCCGGAGTCGTCATTGCGCCTGGCGAGGGCCGCTCGGGCGGCCCTCCGCTATATAGACCAACCCAGGTTCAGATTGAACAGGGGAACTCCACGGTTTTCACGGATCGTGCCGCTTTCCGAAACGGGCACGGATTGACCGTTGATCGGGGCTTCGCCGGCGATCCGCCCCGTACCGGTTAGGGTCAAGCTCTGCCAACCGAGCTTGGCGTCCAAAGTTAACCCAAACGAGGCAATCACTTTGTAGCCGATGAACGCCGCAAGTCCCGTCAGGGTACCCTCTCCGCTCAGGGTCGCGGTGCCTCCGTAAGGCATGCCGTTGATGGTGACGACCGCTGGATCGGTAACTTGCGTCGGCGATACGTCAGCCCAGATTTGCAGCGCCTCGCCGCCCAACATCAAGCCGTGATCGAAGCTCCCGAGAACATAGATACGTGCCTGCGCCCCCAACTCTTTGCCGGTGAGTTCCACAGTTTGGTCGTATTCGGGGTGCTTGGCTTCGAGACTACCTACGCCGCCCAACAGCGCGAGTCCAAAATGGCGCCCGAGCGCCACTTCCCCGGTAACCTCGTACAGCGAGGCCACGGCCCTCGCGACCGAGAAGCTCAAAGAAACGTAGTGCGCGTCATCGTCACGTTCTTGCGCGGGCGTATCGGACACTCCTTCGGTACTCGTCGGGCGAAGCGCCAACGTGCGCGCGTCGTTGGGGGGAGCAACCGGCTCCAAGCTCGGCAACGTCGTCGCACTCGACGCCGTTTCGGTCGCGGGCCGCGGCGCTTGGATCGGTGGAGAGCTGGTCGAGACCACGTCCGGCGTGGCCGGAGGAGGGGAACTCGATGGGGGAGGGGCGCTTGCAAGCGGCGGGGAGCTCGGATGGGGAGTGGAGGTCGGACGCGAGGTGGCTGCTGTCCCATCTTCGACCGGCGCGAACTGGGTCACGGATTCTGCGAAGGCGACCCGCGGTGCCAGGGCGACGGAGGCCAACAACCAATATTTTCCCACCGATTTCATGGGGTAGCCAAGAGTGTAGCGCGCATCGGTCAGGACATCCTGCCGAAATGTCCTTCATGTCCCTGGTTGGCCCTGACCTGAACGTTTGTGACGCGTCACCTCGGCACCACCAAGATTTTTTCAAACTCTTCACCGGATCCGGAGTGGAAAGTCGCCGCAAAGTGCCGATATCTTGTTTGGGTGGTTTTTGGGGTGACGCGCGGTCTAAGGTAGAGCCCGCGCGGTGTCGTATTGTAGGGGTCTGGGTGATCGAGCCAACTACCAAATCCAAAGTCCTGATCGTGGACGACGAACCGCAGGTGCGTGCCGCACTGGCGCGTCTTGCCGCGGCAGAAGGGTTCGTGCCGGTGCTGGCGGCGAGCGCCGAGGAAGCGCTGGCTTTGGCTCAAGCGGACGTTTTCAAGGCCGCGGTCACGGACGTTGCCATGCCCGGCATGGGCGGGCTGGCGCTGCTCCATCGCATCAGCCCATTGCAGCCCGGCTGCCGGTTCGTCGTCGTCACCGGCTTGTCTCACGTCGAGCCCACGTTGTTGCCCCGCGGTCACGGCTGCCAAGTTTTCTACAAACCGTGGGACGCGGGTGAACTGCGCGCCGCCCTCAGTGGGCGTTGGCGCAGCACTTCCTCTTCGAGCATTCCGTCACCTTCGTCCAACCGGTCTACCTTACGTTTGTTGTTGCTCGAACCGAGCGAGGTCGAAGCGCAGTTCATGACCGGTGCATTGCGTTTGGCCGCGCCGGGAGAACACGAGATCGTGCACGAGCGCACCGTCGAAGGAGCGCGCATGTTGCTGGCGGCGCGGCGTTTCGACGTGGCCTGCGTCGGATTGAGTCGAGTCGACATCGGCGGACTGGACGCCATCGTACGGTTGCAGGCCGAACAACCGAGCTTGGGTATCGTGGCGGTGCTGGGGGACGACGACGAAGACCTCGCGCTACAGGCCGTGCAGGCGGGCGCGCAGGATTGTTTGGTGCACGAAACGCTCGACGGTCCGATGTTGGCCAAGGCGTTGCGTTACGCGCGCGAGCGCAAGCGTGCCGAACTCGCCTTGTCGCAAGTCGCCGTCCACGATCAGGTGACTGGCCTCGCCAACCGCACCTTGTTCAGGCAGCGTATCGCCCAGGCCCTGGTGGGCGGTTCCGCGGGGAGCCGTCCTTGTTTTGCGATCTTCCTGGTCGATCTCCACCGCTTCAAGACGATCAACGAGGCGTTCGGGCACGACACGGGCGACGCGTTCCTACAGGAGGTGGGCGTTCGTCTGCGGCGAGTCACTCGTGAGACGGACAGCGTAGCTCGACTCGGCGCCGACGAGTTCGCGTTGCTCGTCAAGGACATCCGCGATCAGGAGCGCGCAGAAGAGTTCGGCAACCGCATCCTCAGCGAGCTCAGCGCGCCAGCGGAGCTACCGGGCGTACGTTTGGTTCCGGCAGCTGCCATTGGGATCGCGCTGTGCCCGAGCTGCGGCTCGAGCAGCGAAGAGCTCTTGGCCGCGGCCGACGCGGCGCTGCGTTTGGCCAAGAGCCAGGGGCGCAACGCTCTGGCAATGTTCGGCGACGCGGTCAAGTCTCGCGCCTTGCAGCGCATGACGCTCGAAGGCGAACTGCGTGAGAGCTTGAGCCGTGCCGAGTTCGCGCTCGAGTTTCAGCCACAGGTGAACCACCTCGGTGAGGTGATTTCGGCGGAGGCCTTGTTGCGTTGGCGGCGCGCGGGTCAAGCATCGCCCGTCGAAGCCTACGAGTTCATGGGCGTCATGGAGGAGACGGGGCTGATCGCCGATTTGGGGCCTTGGATCATCAAGTCCGCGTGCGCTCAGCTTCGCAGCTGGCGCAAGGCGGGCCTGCCGGTACGCCGCGTGGCGATCAACGTCGCCGCCGTGCAAGTCGCCAAACACGACCTCGTGAGCTTGCTGCGCGAGGTGCGCGAGCAGTACCGGTTGTTGCCGACCGACATCGAGCTCGAACTCACCGAAACGTCCCTGTTGCAAGACTCCGATCACGTTCGCAACACGCTGCAGACCCTCAAAGACCAGGGTTACCGCCTTGCTTTGGACGACTTTGGTACCGGCTTCTCGTCGCTTTCGTACCTGCAGCGTTTGCCGATCACGACCATCAAGATCGATCGTTCGTACACCAAAGGCATCGGCGCGCCGGGTCAGCAACGTGAGCTCGTTGGTGGCCTCATTGCGCTGGCTCATCGACTGGGCTTGGACGTCGTAGCCGAGGGGGTCGAAGAGCTACAGCAGTGCGAGGCGCTGACGCGGGAGTCTTGCGACGTGATGCAGGGGTACCTCTTCGGCCGGGCCATGACGCCCGAGGCGTTCGGGATATCGGTGCGTCAGAGCCACGTCCCGCCGCTTCCCCACGAGCTCGCGCGCAAGGTCGCTCAGTAGACGCCGGTTCGGCTCGCGTCGAGCCCTGTCATGCGGGGCGCAGGTTCAACCGTTCGCGCCTAAACTCGCGGCACTGCTTGCTGCCAGCTTCGAACTTGATACATGTCTCACTGCGAACCTCGTAGATCCTGCAGGCGTGGGGTTCGGTCGCCGTGCCGTGATGGACGCAACAGCCCTGCTCGTTCATCTTGAAGGCCATGTGTCCGAAGTGGCCGGGCTCGAGCTGAGCCAGGATGTCATCGCGGCCCGTGCGCCGCCAACGTACCAGATCCTCCGGTTCGACCAGGATCGTCCCCGGTCTCTGATAACAACACGCCCCGCACGTCAGGCAGTCGAACTGCTCTTCGGGTGCCGCGGACGCGTCAGACACCGGCGACAGCGTCATGCGGGTGGACTCACTGGTCTCCGTGACGTGGCGCAGCAACGTCGTTCGCCGCCCTTCTTTTCCTTCCCAGGTCTCGCCGTGGGCGACGTCGCGATGCGGCCCTTCGTGGCCTTGCGCCAGCCCGCAACGCAATTCGATTCGCTCGCGGGCCACACTTGTGCTTGTGTCTGCCACGTCCTGCGTTACCAACAGTACCGCATGGTGCCCACAGAATGTCATAGTGGGCAGCCTAAGCCGAGCGCGTGCATCTGGCAACGTTGGCACGGCTCATCCCACCGCTCGTTGAGCCCAATCCCTACATGCTTCGGTTGATTCTCCCGTTTTTGCTTGCCGCGTCGGTCTACGGATACTGGAAGTACTTGGCCTCTGCTCCCGCAGAACTGCGCAAGCAACGCATCCAGAAGGTCGTCACTTGGGCCGTGTTCGCGATCACGGTCGCGGCCGCGGTTCGCTCCGGTTCACTGCTTTGGTTGATCGGCACCGGCGTGGTGATGGTGGTGATGCGCTACTTGGCCCATTTGGGGGGGGAGCGCAGAGCTGCATCCAGCGAAGGCGGATCGACTCACCCAGGATCCGCTTTCAAACCAAAGATGACTCGGGCGGAGGCCTTGCAGATCTTCGAATTGGGAGACAATCCAAGCTTCGATTCTATTCAGAAGCGATATCGCGAGCTGATGCGCACTGTTCATCCAGACCGCGGTGGGTCGAACTACCTAGCCGCGAAACTCAACGAGGCCTACCAAGTACTTACGGCTGGACAGCATCAGTAAACCGAGACACACCTAAGCAGCCGTTCGGTACGATCGTCGCACCGATTCGACACGATCGGCACGTTTTGGCGCGGTTCAACTCGGTTGTCGCGCGGAAAGCGCTTAAGGCTCATCTTGGTGTCCGTGGTTTGACCGTTTTTTAGGTGGTCGATGACTTCACAATCGGGTAGCTTCCGTTCGCATAGGGGTGGCTGGCGAGCCTCGTGTGAGGCCCGTCCAGGCCCGCTATTCCAGGCGTTGAACGCGATAGGAAGAAACACGTGACGGGCGAGTGGGAAAATCCAAAACTCAGCCAACCCAGAGTTGGCGATACCAGACTCGTGGAAGACGTGACGCACAAGCCTACGTCCGAGGCGGCGAACTTGCCGGGGATCAGCGGCACCTACCGCGCGCATCAGCCGACACTGGCCGACGAAGACGAACGACCTAGTCTGGAAGGCTATGGTTCGTTCGAGAAGAACCGATACTTGCTGACGGTGCTCACCGGCCCTGGCAAGGGGTCCGTGTTTCGCCTGAACAAGGAGATCATGACCGTGGGTCGCAGCGAAGACGCCGACATCTCGCTTCCCGACGTCGGTCTGTCGCGCATCCACGCGCGGTTTTTGCGCCTAGGTTCTGGCCGCGACACCCGGTTTTTGGTGGAGGATTGCGAAAGCAAGAACGGGACGTTCGTCGGCGGCGCGCGCATCGAAGCGCCAACCTTGGTTGGTGACGGCGTGCGTCTCGGTTTTGGCCGCCGCTCTTTGGCGCGTTTCACCATTCAAGACGCCCTCGAGGAGCAGGCGCTGATCAACGTTCACGACTCGGCGCTCAAAGACGGTCTGACCCGCGCGTACAACCGTCGCGTGTTCGAAGATCGATTGCGCAGCGAGTTCTCGTACGCGGTCCGTCATGATCGTTCGCTGGTCCTCTTGATGGTCGACGTCGATCACTTCAAGTCGGTGAACGACACGTTCGGGCACCAAGCGGGCGACTGCGTGCTGCAACAGGTCGCGGGTTTGATCGCGAGCACGCTGCGCGTCGAGGACATGTGTGCACGTTATGGCGGCGAAGAGTTTGCGGTCATCATCCGCGACACCGCGCCAGTCGATGCGTTGGTGGTCGCGGAGCGGGTTCGTGCCCTGGTTGCTGCCAACCAGATCGAATGGGCAGGGCAGCGGATCAACGTCACCGTGAGTATTGGGATGGCGTGCAGCATCGCGATGCCCCCGACCGAGGACTCCGCGGCGTTGTTACGGCGTGCAGACGAAGGGCTGTACCAGGCCAAGCAAACGGGTCGCAACCGCGTGTGTGTACAAGGCCTCCCCGCGGGCTTGTTGCGGCGGGTAAAGTAGCCATGACGCCGCGTGCCGATTCGGTCGCGGCTTGGGTGGTTTGGGTCACGGGCTGCCGGGGAAACTACCGATGAATGTCGTTCGTCGTAAACACTTGGGAAGAGCCTGGGGCACGGTGTGTCTCGCCGGCTTGTTGGGCGCTAGCGGTTACGCGCAGCTTGCGGGCTGTAACAGCGCCGCGGACGCGCCTGCCCAAGCTCCCGTGAGCCCTCCTGCGCCTAGTGATAGCCCACGCAGTGACAGCGCCGCACCGACGCGCGATGACGGTTCTTCGGTGGCTGCGCAGGCTCCGAGCCCAGCAGCCGCGGCGCCCACCACGGCTCCAAAACGCGATTGCCCGACCTTTTTTGCGGCCACCAAAGCTGGCCCCATCGTGCCCGTGGGGTGTGAACCTTCACCACCCACCAACGTTGCTCAGTGAGCACGCATGGCCTGGGCAGCTTCGCTTTTGCCTGATGCCGCGTGGTTGTGGCCTGCTCTGAGCTCCGCGCTCGTGAACTGCGTGATTCTGGCGGCGGTGTTCGTGCCGCTCGAACAGTTGCTGCCAGCCCGCGTCATGCGCGTTTTCCGAGACCAGTGGGCCACCGACCTCGCGTTCTTCATGGGACAATACCTCCTCTTCGGCGCGGTCGCGAGCGCGCTCCTCGTCGCGGTGAGACGCGCTCTCGAAGGCTGCGCCATCGTGCCAGCCGCCGCCGGACTCCAGACGTCGCTGATGGTCGCGCTGGGGGCGGTGATCGCTGGCGACGTGCTCGTCTACTGGTTTCATCGCGCTTGCCATCAGTCGGAGTTCTTGTGGCGCTTCCATCGCGTCCACCACTCGTCGACGAGTTTGGATTGGCTGGCCGCGCATCGTGAACACCCGGTAGACGGCTGGCTCACCCAGCTCTTTCAGAATGCACCTGCCTTGGTTTTGGGCGTGCGGATCGAGTACCTGGCCGGGCTGGTGTTGTTTCGCAACGCGTGGGCGATCTTCATCCACTCCAACGTTCGGGTAGACGTGGGGCCTCTGCGTTACCTCGTGGGAGCTCCCGAGCTGCATCGGTACCATCACGCCAAGGTCGCCCAAACGCGGCACAACTTCGCCAACCTGGCGCCGTGGTTGGACGTCGTGTTCGGCACCTATTGCCGGCCGGAGCCCGACGCAACCTACGAGCTCGGTGTGCCGGAAGTTACCGCGCAGGGTTACTTGCCTCAGCTCGCGGAACCATTCCGCCCTGCGCCGTTGCGCGCCGCGCGTTGAGCGTTCGCGCAACCAACGCGCGGGGCTGCGGCGCCGCGCCCGAGCGAACGGGCGGGGGCACCTATTGGGTTACCGCCCTTTTCGAATGCGGAGCCCGCCGCCGGAGGGTATCGACCAATCACGGGAATCGCCGCTCACGTCCTGCTGCGAGGCCAGATTCTGCCGCTGCACAGCTACGACCTCGGCGCTGCGGACCTCGAGTGGCGAAAGCCGATGGGAGTGCTCGCTCCCCGGGCGCGCCTTTCGCTGCCGCGTTCGACATCTCGCGACGCAAAGAAACGGGAGGTAGCACTAGTTGAGCAGGTTCTTCTTCGGCGTCTTGGACTTCCAGATCGTGTCCCAGTTCTTGCGATAGGTGTCGCTGGCCACCTGCGCGGGGTGGCCACGTGTCTCACCGCTAGTCGTGGTCTCGGAGGCGACCTGAGCCGGCGCGGTTGCGGCGGACGTGGCTCTGACGGCAGGTCCGGCGTAGTGCACCTCGACGTCGCAGAGTGGTGTCTGACCGCGCTGACGCAGCGTGACGAGCTCGCCGTGGATCGGTTTGCCCTCCTCCAACGGTTGCACGACGCCGGCTTCCAGGTTCGTGCCGCGCTTACGCAAGATGTGCAGGCCTTTGCCGTCATCGGTCCGGCCACACACCAGCGCGACGTCCTCGGACGTGGCGGCCTTGGGCGCCTTGGGGGTGGGAGCGAGTTTGGTGGGCTTGGGCATGAAGGTACGCTTCACACACTGGACCTTATCGGGTCCAGGTCAAGGGCCCAGCTACATCGCGAGCGCGTTTTTGTGGACCCAGCCTTCGTTGCCCTTGGCGTCGTATCGGACGCGGTACCAATCTTCTTGTCGACCTGTGACGACGACGCGGGTTCCGTACAAGATGCGGGAGACGACTTCGCCATCGTCCGGAGCGGAGCGGATGCGCGCAGAGTTCCAGATGATCGTCGCGGTCCCCGAGGCTTGAACGACGGCGGTGTCCGCGGATGGGGTCTCCGATAGCGACGGCGCGGCGAGCTCGACCATGTAGAAGACGAGATACTTGGCGTGGGTGTGTTCCACGCCGCGTAACGTCGCGGTGAGGAACTCGCGTTTGGCGCAGGCGACCAGCGCCTCGGCGACCTCGTCGCTGAACGTCGTGCTCTTGCCTTTGAGCACGCGCGTGATCTTCTCCTTCGAGAAGTCGAGGTCGAAGCCGATCGAAAGGGTGCCGGTGGCGCCCTTGGCCGGCTCACACGTGGTGAGGCCCTGGAGGCGCTCTTTGGCGATGGCTTCGAACGCAGGCTTGTCGCACTGACTCAACTTGCGGTCTTGCTCGTCGTGGCAGTTGACGATCAGCTCCTTCGACACCGTGGCGACCGGCCCGCCTGCGGCGTTGGCCGCGACGTTGCCCTCTTCGTTCACGGCGAGGCCCGACACGGGAACGGCGCCGGTCGCCGGCGGTTCTGCCGGATCGTGAGCGTCGCGGGGCGCGGCCTTCGGCTTGTCTTCGTTCTGAGTCGGGACTTCCGGCACCAGACGCAACCCGGACAAGGTCGGCCACAGGGCGCCAATGGCGAAACAAACCGCTGCAATTACGCCGACTTGAACGAGTTTTGGCGAATCCGTTTCGGGGGCGGGGTTTTCGACTTTCACGGGACGCAGAGCCACAACTGGAGGCGAATACCATGCCTGGGGACGGAAGGAAAATCCCCGGTGCACCCGACCGTCGTCGCACCACTTGGGAAGCGGATCATCGAAAGCCGAGCGGCCCGACTGAAATCTCCGGTCCGAGATGGCGCGGTGCGTCGCTTTGGCTTGGCCGCGCGCCTCGGGATCCGACTACAAGTCCCGCGGCTCTATGTCGGACGCACGCAGGCCACTGCGCATCTACTATTTCACCTTCTACGCGAGCATGGCCGTGTACTTGCCGTACTTCCCTTCGTGGCTGCGCAACCACGGCATCGAGGGGCTGCCGATGAGCGTGCTGATGGCGTTGCTGCCGACGATGAACGTGTTTGGACCGCCAGGGTTCGGGTTGCTCGCCGACAGCTTGGGGTTGCGTGGCAAGCTATTGCGCTGGGCGTCCACCGGTGCAGCCGTTTCGTTCGTGCCGCTGATGATGTACACGTTGCTCGCGGACGCGGTCTCGTTCCCCGTGGTGTTCGCGACGTGTCTCGGGTTTGCGTTCTTTCGAACCCCGATGAATTTGATGGCGGACGTGGTGGCGCTCGAGCAGGGCGACGACTTCTCTCGCTTGAGGTTGTGGGGCTCGCTGGGGTTCATGATCGCCGTGCCGATCGTCGGGCACTACTTGAACTTGTCGTCCAGCTGGGGGCTGCCGGCGCTGATGGCGTTGCTCTTGTGCTTGTCTCAGATAACCACGATGTGGATGCCGGACCAAGCCAAGGTGCCGCAACGCGCCGTGCTCAAGGACGTCAAGCGCGTCATCGCCGACCGAGGCTTCTTGGCGTTCTTGTGTGCGGCGTGTCTGGGGCAGGCCGCTCACGTCGGTTACGACATGGTGCTGTCCATGCACCTGTCGGATCTCGGCATGTCGGGGACGGCGGTCGGCTGGGCGTGGTCGCTCGCCACCGCTTCGGAGATCGGCGTGATGGCCTACGCGCCCCGCTTCTTGACGTCGGGGAACGCGCCGCGTCTGCTCTTGGCGTCACTCTTGGTTCAGGCGTTGCGTTGGCTGCTGATGTCGGTGGTGACGGACCACACGTGGCTGCTCGCGTTGCAGGGGTTGCACGCCGTGAGCTTCGGCCTGCGCTGGGTGGCGTGTATGTTGATCGTTTCGCGCGTCGGGCAACGGGTCGGCGCACTGGCGACGATACAGGGCCTACACTTGACGGCGACTTCGCTCGGGTCGGTGCTGGGTATGTTCGTGGCCGGGCTCTTGTTCAAGAGTGAGGGCGGGGCCCAGGTGTTTGCAGTCTCGGCGGGTTTGGGCGTCGCCGCGGCGGTGTGCGCGCTCGTGTACTGCCTGTTGCCGGCGAGCGGTTGGTCGCAAGTGCGTCAAGAGAACGCCGCTTGAGCGGTCTTGCGCGCCTCGACGAGCTCTGCCCAACAGGAGTTCAGGTGCGTTGTGGTCACGCCTGCGTTAGCCAGATCCTCGCCCGCGCCGAGTTCGGCTTCGAGCTGCGGCGTCAATTGCGCGGACTCCTGCAGGTGATGATCGATGACGTTGGCGAGCCGAACGTAGGCGACGAGCTGAACCAGGATCGGGTCTACGTCGGCACCACTCGCCCGCCACGGCTGGTGATGCAAGGCCACGGTTTGGGCCACGATCTCCGGTAGGTTCCACGCGTTGAGCACGTGCGCGCCCAACACGGCGTGGTCGTAGCCGAGCTGGCGACGTTCCTTGTGGTGTGCGCCTTCGGCGCGCAGTTCGTCCGGAGTGAACGTTTCGTAGTCGAGCTCCTCCGCTTGCAGCAGTAGCAACTTGCCGAGATCGTGCATCAGGCCACACAGAAATACCTGATTGGCCCCGATCCATTTGCGCGACTGCGCTAACCTGGTGCCGATGGCCGCAACGCCGGTGCAGTGATTGCGCAGCCCCAACGCAACGCGATTGGTGCCCGGAAACAGCCCCATTACCGCGATCGCCGTCACCAACTGATAGATGGTACTCGTGCCGAGACGCATCAACGCTTGTTCGATCGTGTCCACGGGCTGCCCCACTCGAAACAGTGCGCTGTTGGCCAGCCGCATCACGCGCGCCGCGACCGCCGGATCGTTGCGGATCACTGCGGTGAGCGCCGGGACGTTGCAGTCTGGACTCGACACCATGGTCATCACGCGCTGGGCGACCACGGGGAATGGTTTCAGTCCGCTCAGCTTGGCCGCCTGCGCTGCCAAGCTATTGGCCGCCTCACTCTCCGAACCGTCGTCGCAGTCGTCGTACCAATACCTGACGTTCGCGGGCTGCATCGACTTGGAATTGCTGGCGGATTTCATGAGGGCGAGTACGTCACGAAGGGCGAGGCGCTTTAGAACACAGCAGGAAAATCGAGCGGCCGCAGGGCGTGGATTGGCGGGGTTCGAGCGGGCAACACACGGGTTCTGATGTAGGCTTTCAAAGTGGCGCAACAGCGAACATCGCCGACCATCCACGAGGCCTCCGTTCATGAATACCAGGCCGCGCTCGAACTCGCGGGGGAGGCTCGTCGCCCAGCCCAGATTGGTCGGGTGGCGTTCGGCACGGCGGGGTGGACGGACCCCACGTTGCTCCGCGAAGGGCGCTTCTACCCCAAGGGGTTGCGTTCGGCTCGCGACCGCCTCGATTATTACGCCCAGCACTTTCCGTTCGTCGAAGTCGACGCCACCTATTATGCATTGCTTCCGCCCGCGCAGGCGGAGCAGTGGCTGACGCATACGCCACCTTCGTTCACCTTCGACATCAAGGCTCACCCCGTGCTCACGGGTCAACCTTTCGAGACTCGGCGGCTCCCCCAGGATCTGAGAAATGCGCTCGGCGAAGACGGCCCCGCTCGCGTGTACGCCGATTCTCTGCCGCCCGAGATCAGCGGTGAGATCGAGGCCAGGTTCCGGCAATTCGTCGAGCCGCTCAACAGCCGCGGCCGGTTGGGGGCGGTGCTGCTCCAATTTCCGCCTTGGTTCGTGCACTCGCGTGTCAACGTCGAGCGTATCGAACGACTCGCGGCGCGGTGGGCCGACGTGCCGTTAGCGGTCGAGTTCCGTCACGCGAGTTGGACCACCGCGCGCAGTCTGGAGCGAACGCTCGCTTTGTTAGCGCGACTGAAGTTGACGTGGGTGTGTGTCGACGCACCCGACGGCGCGGTCGACGAAGCCTCCGGCGAACACCGTCCCGTCGGCGGGTGGGCGGTCACCAATCCGCGCCTGGCGGTCGTCAGGTTCCATGGCAGAAACGCGCGCGGCTGGGCGAAAAAGGGCGCCAGCGTGCACGAGCGCTTCAGTTATCTCTATGGCGCGGAGGAACTGCGGCCGTGGACCGCGCGCTTGCTCGAATTAGCGGCGCGTGCCGAGCAGGTGCACGCGACGTTCAACAACTGTTACCGCGACTACGCGGTCCTGAACGCCAAAGAGCTAGCGGCGCTTTTGGCTCGAACCGGCGGCGAGGGCTAGCCCTTTGGGGGTCGCGGGCGCGAAAACAACGTGATACGTCCATGCCAACCAAGAGGAGCGCGTGGAACGGCCCAAGACCAACATCTGCCTGAACATGATCGTGAAGAACGAAACAGCGGTGTTGCCGCGGCTGTTCCGGTCACTCAAGGACTACATCGATTATTACGTGATCGTGGACACGGGGTCCACGGACGGCACCATCGAGCTCATCAAGAGCGAGATGTCGGCCTACGGCATTTTCGGAGAAGTACACCGCCGCCCGTGGGTCAACTTTGGCGTCAACCGGCAGCAAGCGCTCGAACTCGCCGTGCGCGCCGACCGCTGCGACTGGGCGCTCTTCATCGACGCGGACGAAGAGCTCGGTGTATCGGACCCGGCCTTCTACGAGAAGCTGGAACCGGGCGTCAGCTACGACATCGAGAAGCACCACTCCGGCACGCGTTACGCGGTGCCGCACCTCGTGAACATACGGGCCGCGAAGTGGAGGTGGGAAGGCCCTGTGCACAACTACCTCGTCCACGTCGAGGGGCCGAAACAACGTAAGCTGCTGACGACCGTCTGGATCATCTACCACTCGGGGCAAGGGGCAAAGTCTCACGGCGTAACACCCGAGGAGAAGTATCTTCGCGACGCAAAGCTCCTCGAAGAAGACCTGGTGGCGCATCCAGACAACGCTCGCAGCCAGTTCTACCTCGGGCAGTCGTACAAACACGCCGGCCACCACGACAAGGCCATCGAAGCGTACCGAAAGCGCGCCAGCATGAACGGCTGGATCGAAGAGACGTTCATGGCCCAGCTCGAAGTGGGTCGCGTCGCGATCTTGCTCGGCTTGCCCGACGAGATCGTGCTCAAGGAGTTACTGGCCGCCTACGACATGAGACCCACGCGCGCCGAGCCTCTCCACGACCTCGCTCGTCACTTCCGCCAGAAGAAGGCCTACGGTAAGGCGTACTTGTTCGCGAAGATCGGCGCCGACACGCCGAGGCCCAAAGACTACCTATTCGTGAGCCAGGAAGTGTACGACTGGCGCTTGCTCGACGAACTGGGCGTTGCAGCCTACTGGGTCGGCCGTTACGCGGAGAGCAAGGCCGCGTGTGAGGAGATCTTCCGCCGCATCGAAGGCGGGCTCACGATTCCCGACGCGGACGCCAAGCGCCTGCGCGACAACATCGGGTACGCGAACGCGAAGTTGGGCGTTTAGGGGCCGCGAGGGCGGCCCCGGTTGGGGAGCAAGAACTGCGGCGACTTCGAGCTAAGGGGGCGTCAACCCGCCGCAATGCATGGCCCGCGCAATGCCAAATGGGTATGGGACCGGTTCCAAGAAGTGACTCCGGGTTCATCTTTGTCGAAGTCATCGATCGCTGGGCGCCCCGAAAAGTACACATACCGAGCAATCTCGAAGTGAGGCTAGCCACTCGTACCGCAAAGATCCGCCGTTGGAGATAATGGAGTGTAAACGCTACCGGTCGAGGGCGCGGGCGGCTCAAGGATCTTCTATGATGCATTCAACGAGCGTTTCGCGCGACCAGACTAATTCGTGAGGTTATTGGCAATGAAGAGACTGAGAATTTCGATACCTGCAGTGGGATTGGCCCTCGTGACCATCGCGTGTGGCGACGGCGGCGAGCCAGTCGACACCAACAATCCCGCGGCCACTGGCTCGACCACCACGCCGGCAGTCAACCCCACCGTAGCTCCGGTGACGCCGGGCGCTACCACTCCGGCAATCCCGAGCGGCACCACCGGGGCAACCGCAGGCGCAACTGGCATGACCGGAGGTGCAACTGGCATGACGGGTCCGACTGGCACCACTGGTGGCGCGACGGGTCCGACTGGCACGACCGGCGGCCCAACCGGCCCATCAGGGCCAACGGGCGACACGGGCAATACGGACGTCACCACCACCAGTAGCACGACGCCCACCTCTTCGTCCTCCACGACCGAGACGACGACCACGCCACCCGACGAACCTGCGGGTCCCGAACCCACGCTCGTCACGTCGGGCCAAGGCGCCTACTGGCAGGTCGGCGAAGTTGCTGACGGCACCGGGGCGGCCACGGTCACGGTCAGCGATCAGGCTCAGCAGACCTTCTACGGCTTCGGCGGCTCCGTGAACGAAAAGGGCTGGGAAGTGCTGATGCAGCTGACCGAAGACGAGCGCAAGCTCGCCATGGAGATGCTCTTCGACGACGAGAAGGGCGCGAACTTCCGCTACATTCGCATCCCAATCGGAGCGAGCGACTACGCAACGAGTCGCTACACGCTCAACGACAATGACGGCGACTACGCGATGGACAAGTTTTCCATCGACCGCGACAAGATGTACCTGATCCCGTACATCAAGGCAGCGCTCGAGGTTAACCCAGACATTCATTTCTCGTCCAGCCCGTGGACACCACCGAAGTGGATGAAGAACAACAACTCTTACGATGGGGGCACCAACGCAACCATCAAGGACGACGCTCAGACGCTGGATGCCCTCGCTCTGTACTTGGCGAAGTTCGTCGAGGAATACGCGAAGGAAGGCATCGAAGTGAAGGCCGTTTACCCGCAGAACGAGCCAGGTTTTGCCGATCAGGCTTACCCCATGTGCGGTTGGACCTCGGCGCAGATGACCAAATTCATCGGTCAGCACTTGGGTCCAACGTTCCAGGAGCGCGGCGTGGCTGCGGAAATTTGGATGGGCACGATGTCGAATACGCAAACGGATGGCGGCATTGGTCAGGCCGTCATGTCCGACAACACCTCCAAGGGGTACGTAAAGGCATTCGGAATGCAATGGGGCATGGACGCCCAGCTAGGAACGTTCACCGCTTACGGTATGCCCGTATGGCAGAGCGAGCACAAGTGTGGCAACTACCCCTGGAATCCCGCCGGCGCGCCGGCGTTCAAGGCTGACAAGGCTCCAAACGATCATGCGTACGCTGTCGAGAGCTGGGGCTACATCAAGACTTGGATTTCCAAGGGAGCCAACGGATACATGGCCTGGAACATGGTCCTGGATACCGTCGGGAAAAGCCTAGATACCAACCGAGTGTGGCCTCAGAATTCCCTCCTCACCGTCGATACCGGGGCCAAGAAGCTGATTGCGACCCCGGCATATTACGTCTTCCGCCACGTCTCTCAGTACGTAGACGACGGGGCAAAGCGTTTGAACACTCAGGGTGGCGACGCGCTCGCCTTCAAGAACCCAGATGGTAGCGTCGTGGCCGTGATGTTCAACTCTGGCGGACAGGCCGCGCAAACAACGCTCTCGGCGGCGGGCAAGACGGTGTCGTTCTCCATTCCGGCAAACGGATGGGCCACGGTTAACCTGCAACCGTAGTATCTTCAAGACGTGAAAGAGAAAGGGCGCCCCCAGAAGGAGCGCCCTTTCTTTTTGCACTAGCGTCGGTTACCGTCCGTATTTGTCGGCGTTAGTGGCAGAGCAGATCCGAGACGAAGCGATAGCGTCCCGTCGAGCCCTCGGTCCAATAGATCACGACGTTTGAGCCGCTTCGAGCGACGCTGGGGGCCTTGGGAGCACTTGCGCTGGTGCTCACTGCGATATCGTCGATGACGGTGCAGTTGGCGTCGAACCTGTACAAGTGCACGGCATTACTGTCGGGTGACGTTGCTACGACGACGACGCCGTGGGCGGAGTCCGTGATTGCGACCTCTTGGTTTGCTGCAACCGTACCGAACGGGATCACGTTTGAAGTGCATTCGGTCACTCCGTCGGTGTTCTTGATCATGAACTTGAAGCCAGCGCCTTCGATCCACGCCAGGCCGTAACCTCCTTCGATCGACGATACATCCGCGTAGAAAGCACTGTCCGATAGTTGCTCCGATTCTCCGAGCTCGAGCGCGGGCGACACGAGCGACCAGTTGAGAGAACGGGGCGACGTCGTTTGCCAAAGAAGTCCAGAGTATTCGCCGTTCGAAGCGAGGTGAGGTAGGTACGAGTCAAGCGATCCGGTGATGACAGCGCTGCTCGTCAATGGGTCATCGCCCTGTTCACTGTGGGTAGACAAGTAGATCGTGTCGTTGGTCGGGCGCACTCCGACCATCAGCAGATCTCCTTGGCCTCGGGCGCTAATGTCGCCGATGCGTGGATAGTCGATGGTACCCTCGCCTGGGACGTCGATGTCCTCCCACGTAGTGCCGTTGATGGTGATGCCCGCGTTGGCGAACTTCCCACCTGGCCCCTCGGTCGAGTAAATGACGCCCAACCCATTCGCCCACGCGATCTGAGGATGGTGGTAGACCTCGTCCGAGACTGGTGGGGTGAAGAATGGGCTGGAACCGAACGTGCCCGTGCCGCTGGCGTTGATGGACCCGTAGAACAACCCTTCGTCAGTGGGCGAGGTTCCCACGAGCGCAAAGAATCCGCTGTTGGTCGGTGCCACGGCCACCCTGTTTCGGTTCGTGATGCTCTTGATCGAACCCACCAATGACAAGCCGTCAGAGAGGTCGACCATGCCGTCGCAGTCGTTGTCGACACCGTCGCAGACTTCTGCTGCACCGGGCTTGGCGAGATTCGTCGAGTCGTCGCAGTCCGTGCCCGGGGCGTTGCTGCACAGCACAGAGCCAAAGCCGTCGTCGTCGTCGTCTTTCGCGCTTACCTCACACGACGCGGACCCGCCCGACGAGACACACGCGACATCGCAATGGATTTCGTCAGAGTTGGAGCAGGTATCGACCTGCCAGTTGCCGTTACTGTCGCACGTGCGTATGGCGTCTCCATCCTCAGTACAAGCTGTCTCGAGGTCGCCAACACACGCGCCCCACATTCCAGTTCGGGAGTTGCAGCGACGCTCCCCGCAGTCGTTGCACGCTTCCACTTCATCGCCGACGCACTCGCAGCCGTCGTTGTATTCGCCGTTGCAGTTGGCGTCAGCGACCTCGGCGCATGTTTCCTCCGGCGCTGGTGAAACCTCGCCCGCGCACAGGGGTTGCCATTGACCATTTTCTTGGCACGTTTGGACACCGGCGACACACGGCCCTTCATCCGTCCCGCAGGCACGGGTTTCGTTGGGCGTGCAGTCGCAACCCTCATTGGGCAAACCGTTGCAGTTCTCATCGGCCAACGGGCGTTCACACGAATCGCTTTGTTCCGGCGCGATCGCACCGATGCACGCGCCCCAAGTTCCCCCCGTGCATGTTCGTTTCCCGAGCTTGCAGTCGCCGATAGCGTCATCGGGGTTGTCGGTAATGGGCGCGCCATCCGGCGTTTCCCAGCAATCCGCGACTTCTCCCTCGGCGCATTCACACGTGTTGGCCTCGAGGCAATCCAACGTCCCCGACGTGTTTTCGTTCGGTGACGTAGAATCGCCAGTGGCAGTCGGTTCGGAAGACGTCGGTTCCGCCGACGAAGTTGAGCCCACGGCTGGAGGCGACGGTGCAGTGGTGGAGCCGGGCTCATCTTCGCTACTGCTGATCGATGTCCCGGGACTCGCGCTCGCCGTCTCGAAAGCGCTGGAGTTCGTGAACTCGTCAGTGCTGACGTTCGAGGTGCCGGCGTCTGCTTCCGGGTAGGTGCAGTTGGCTAGGTCCACGCACGTGACGTCGTCAGCGCACGCGGTGCACACCAAGGCGAGGAGGGCACTACGGCCAATCGACGAGGCAGGTCGTATGGAGGATGTGCTCGAAGGTAATAACATGTGGGTCACCCTAACAGGTTTGTGGTTGCGTTCAATTGGGTCTCGAATTTTCACCGTTCACCCTTGCAGCCGTGACCGACGTCCTCGGGGAACGGAAGTGCACACAGGTGCGAGAGCGAGACGGAGGAGGCTGAACAGCCTGCAGCGCGCGCTCCGATGTGACAGGTGTCTCACGTAGTGGTGACGCTCTCGAACTCGTCGGTGTGAATCTGTCGCGCGAACGCGGGAGACTTCCCACCGACCACCGGGTTCGACACCCTGCCGTGAGTGTTGTCGCAGTTGGGGCACGAAGGCACTTCGGCCTCCCGCGAGTTGGGTTGCTCACCGGCGTCTTTTTTGTGCTCCCTTCGGGCCGTTCTCGGCGACGGCCCCAAAACAGGTGCGCCAGTGACGGGAACCGAAGAGCTGTCGGACGCCGGACGGGCCGCGACTTGCGCGATCTGCCGGGCGGCCCGCGGGCGCGGCGCCGGCCCCGGATGCGCTTGGACGTCTGCAATCCCGCCGCCGCGGCTGAAAGATTGTGTTCGCGGTGGTTGAACGCTTTTCCCGAGATCGACCCGAGGGGGTTCGGGCACTCTTAGGGAAGATCATGACACAGTCTGGGCCTTTGCCGTTCTCTCGCTCTTCCCACCGCCGCCGCGTTCGCGCCGCGAGCGGGTTGGTTTCCACGTTTGCGTTGGTTGCGTTTTGCGCCTGTGGATCCGAGGGCTCCACGGCTCCCGGCGGGACCCAGCCCACCGAGGGGACACCTTCCACCGCCGTGCCGGTGACCCCACCCGGTGGGACGCCGGGCGCGGTGGACCCGACGGCCTCGCCGACGCAACCGGGCGTTCCGGTCAGTCCGTCGAATACGGCGACACCTCCCGGCGATCCCGTTACCCCGGGAACGAATCCGCCGGGAACTCCGCCTGCCAATCCTCCAGCCGTCCCGCCCGGCACCGAGCCGGGTGTCACGCCGACGGTCCCCGTGACGCCGCCTCCGGCGGGGACGGAGGTGCCGGAGACTTATCCAGCCCCAGCTACGCCGCCCGCCGACGAAGACGGTTCCGACCTCTGGTTGCGCTACCCCCAGGTTCCGATCCCAAACCGGCTGGCAGAGTATCAAGCGGCGCTCACTCACGTAGTGGCGATGAAGGGAGACTCGGCGACGTTGAACATCGCGGAGGGAGAACTCGTCGCGGGTCTCAGCGGGCTCACTGGAGAAACGGTCGCTGCGGCCGCCGAAATACAAGGCGAAGGAGCGGTCGTCGTCGGAACGGCGGAGACGTCGAGCATCATTGCTGCCTTGCCTTTGGCGAGCCGCTTGGCTGCCGTCGGGGACGAGGGCTACATCGTCGAAGCCACACAAACGGCGAGTGGGCAAAACGTAATCGCGGTCGCTGCGAACACCGAGGTGGGCGCGCTCTACGGAACCTTCGCGTTGCTTCGCCACTTGCAGATGCACAAGACACTCACCGGTCTGGCGATCACGGAGTCGCCAAAGGTGAAACACCGGTTGCTCAATCATTGGGACAACCTCGACGGGTCCGTCGAGCGCGGATACGCGGGCAAGTCGCTCTGGAACTGGGGTGCGTTGCCTGGCACGGTCTCACCGCGTTACGCCGAATACGCACGCGCCAACGCATCGCTCGGCGTCAACGGCGCGGTGCTCACCAACGTGAACGCGGACGCGCAGGTGTTGACGGCGCAATACATCGACAAGGTCGCTGCGATCGCAAACGTGTTCCGTCCGTACGGCATCAAGGTGTACCTCACAGCTCGGTTCAGCGCGCCAACCCAAGTTGGTGGTCTGAACACCGCCGATCCGAACGACGCTGGGGTCAAGGCGTGGTGGGTCGACAAGGCCAACGAGATCTACGAGAAGATCCCGGACTTCGGCGGCTTCCTCGTCAAGGCCAACTCCGAAGGGCAGCCTGGGCCACAGGATTACGGTCGAACGCACGCCGAGGGCGCCAACACCCTGGCTGCGGCGGTCGGCCCTCACGGCGGGATCGTCATGTGGCGGGCGTTCGTCTACTCCCAGACCTCGCCAACCGACCGCATCAAGCAGGCGTACGAGGAGTTCGAGCCGCTCGATGGACAGTTCAGTGACAACGTGGTTGTGCAGGTTAAGAACGGTCCGTTGGACTTCCAGCCCCGTGAGCCGTTCTCGCCGCTGTTTGGGAGCATGCCTGGCACGCCTTTGGCCTTGGAACTGCAGGTCACCAAGGAGTACTTGGGCTCTGACACGCACCTCGCGTACTTGGGGACGATGTGGGAAGAGGTCCTCGAGGCGGACACTTTCGCCAAGGGCGAAGGCTCTACCGTCGCGCGCGTGATCGACGGTGAGGTGCACGACTACTCGACGACAGTGATGGCCGGCGTGGCGAACATCGGTTCGGACACAAATTGGAGCGGGTCGCACTTCAACCAGGCGAACTGGTATGCGTTCGGGCGTTTGGCGTGGAACCCCGATGGCTCGTCGGAGGCCATCGCTGACGAATGGGTGAGACAGACGTTCTCGAACGATCCAGTCGTCGTCGAGCCTGTCGTCGAAATGATGATGATGTCGCGACAGACGCTGGTCGATTACATGACCCCTCTCGGTCTGGCGCACATCATGGCCTCTGACCATCATTATGGTCCAGGCCCTTGGCTGAACGACTTTGCAGACCGCCCCGAGTGGAACCCAGTATATTACCACAAGGCCGACGCCAACGGCGTGGGCTTCGATCGTACGGCGGCAGGGAGCAACGCGGTGGCCCAGTACTTCTCCCCGCTTCGGGAGGAGCTCTCCGACAAGAGTCGTATCTCCGAAGACCTCCTGCTGTTCTTCCATCACGTGGGCTGGCAGGAGCCGTTGAGCTCGGGCAGGCCCTTGTGGGAGGAGCTCGTGCACCGCTACAGCCTCGGCGTCGACGAAGTCGGTCAAATGCGAGACTCCTGGGCCACGGTCAGCGGTCGCGTCGATGCGGCGCGTTTCGACGCCGTCGACGCGTTCCTCGAGATCCAACACTACGAAGCACGTTGGTGGCGCGACGCATGCCTCACCTACTTCAGCAGCATCTCCAAGGCCGCGATTCCCGCCGGCTACGCTCAACCGGCCAACGCCCTCAGCTTCTATCAAGGCTTGCCCGATCCGCCGGACGTCACCAAACCTCGTATGAACCAGGTTTACACTGGTAGTCCGTCGCCAGCTATCTTGGAGTGAGGACGAGTGCGGCGTCCAGCCGCGGTGGATCCGGTCGTCTGGACGCCAGCATCAAAGGCGGCCTGGCTGCACCTCGAGGTCCGCGAGAGCGGCGGCGAAGCACTCTTTGCAAAAGAAGAAGGGGACATCGACGGCGTCGATACCCCCTTCTTTGCGAGCGTGTGCAGTTACGGCTCGATGTTCACGGTTGCGAACCCGTTTGCCGGTACGCTGAAAGATACGGTGCGTGCCCCCGCCGTCAACGTCTGCTGTTGAGCGGAGCCGCCCGAGTTGTAGATGATGGTCACGAAGCCGCCGTCCGGGTTCTTGAATGCGAGAGCATCGGCGGAGCCGGTGGTTGCGACCCGTACTGCGCCGGGCTCCACGAACTGCGAGACGTGACGGAAGACATAGTAGGCCGGGGTGACGTTCAGTTTCTTTGCGGTGCGGTCGACCGTGAGCAGCGCGTTTTGCGGCCACGGGCGCTCGTAGTCCGAGTTGTGGCCCTTGGTGTCGAGCACCATGTTCCACGCGTTGTAGCTGTTTACGCCTGCCTCGATCCAGTCGCGGATGTAGCCCCAGCTTTCCACGGCATATGCGTAGTCATTCGCTGGCTGATCCGCGTTGAAGGGAGGAAAGCCGGCGGGGTTCCAGTGATAGTTGCCGCACTTGTGCTCGGTCTGGATCACGGGGACGTCGTAGTTGTTGGCGAACGAACCAACCGACCCGATCGTGTTCCACTGCAAGCCCATGCCCTTGATGTATGCCCTCGCGGCAGCGTCGCCCATCACGGTCGCCGCCAAGTCGAGATCTTTACCAGCATCACCGTTGGAGAGGGTGCCCATCCAGATCTCAGCCTCGACTCCACGCTCTTCGAACGTGGGCCCGAGGTAGGTCTTGATGAAATCGGCCATGACCGCGCCCGACCACAGACACGAGGGGTAACGTGTCGCGTAACCAGGTTCGTTTTGCGGGTGAACGGCCTCGATCACCAGGCCCGCCTCTTCGTTGTACTTCTCGACGAACAGCGCCAGGTATAGGGCGAGAGCGCTCAAGACCGTGGGCTCGTTCTTGATTGTCGCTTCGGCTGTCTCACCTTGTTTGATGCCGTTGAGATCGTTGTTGCTCTTCATCCACGCTGGCGGACTCCACGGGCTCGCCCAAAGGCGTAGGTCGGGTTTGACCGCCATCGCCGCTTTGATGTACGGAATCAGATACATCTGATCGCGATCGATCGAGAAGTTCGTCATCTCTGCGTCGTTGGGTGTGTCGTTGAGCGTGTAACGCTCGAGGGCGTAGTCGCTGGCGCCAATCGGGATGCGTCCCCATGCGAAGCGGGCGCCGTCTTGACCGTCGAACAAAAGATCGATGGCGCGCGCTCGCTCCGCGGCGTCGAGGACGGCGAGCGCGTCCCAACCAGCCTCGTTGAAGGTCCCGCCCATACCCGTCCACTCTTGGTAAGTCGTGGCCTCGTTGATGGTGAGGCTTGCGTTGCCGGCGCCATCGGTGAGAGTGCCTTCTTGCCAGAACGCACCGTCAGCCGACGTCACGAGCTCGGGCAGCGTGGGCGGTGGGGGCGGCGGCGGTGGGACATTCGGTGGTACGGCGGGCGGAGTGGACGTCTCCGTCGTGGTGGGTTGCACCGTCGGGTTGGGCGTAACCGAGGTCGGTGTTGGGTCAGTTGGCGTCGGAGGCGCCGCGCTCGGCGTCAAGCCACCCAGGCCCTGAAGTCGCTGCCGAGCGCGATGCTTTTGATGGCGTCGGAGGCGCCGGGTTCGGAGTCACGTCGGTTGCCGGCGGGGTAACGGGCGTCACCGGCGTCGGAGTCTGGCCCGGTTGCACGGGAGTAGGTGGCGTCGCCGTTCCCGGAGTGACCGGCGCTGGGTTGGTGGGGACCGGTGTGGGAGTAGTTGTAGGCGTCGTAGATGAACTCGGCTCGACGGCGGGCGAACTCCCGCCATCCGAGCCACAGCTCGTCACCAGACACGCCAACAAACCACTTGCGATGGATAACGTCGATTTCCTCACTGCTTACCTCGTCGCCAGCATAGTGTCGGCGGGAGGCCGCTCGAGGTACCGCTTCCACCGTGGACCACAACACGCCGAACGCGGGTGCAATTTTCTTCCTTCGCGGATCCGATGGTCTGTTTCGGGTGTTCGGGTTCGCTCCGATCGCGCCTCGAGAAAGCGCGCGCGTGCAGTTTGTGAAGCGGATGCAGCCGCCTCCTGGATACAGCGAACGCAGCCCTTTGCGCTGCCCAGCACCGTGATCGCCCACAGCACGTCGTCACGCGACGTATTCTGGGGGAATACGGTATCGAGGCGTGCAACTGGCGCACGTACTCGGCAGCGCGTACGTTTCGAGGATGTCGCACTTTCGACTCACCTCGCTTTCAGTCTTGTCCACGGCTTTCCTCTTTGCCAGCTGTGGCGGGCGCACTTACGGCGAACCTCCCGCCGATCAGGAATCGGACACTTCCGGAACGGTCACGAGCCCCGCGAGCGACGGCGATCAATCTCAGCCTTCGACGACCGCAACCGAAGGCGAGCAATCGAGTGGAGGCAGTGAACCCGAAGGTCCCAATACCGTGGTCCCTCCCACCACGAGTACGACCATTCCCCCTTCGACCACGACGACCGTCACGCCGCCGGATGACCCGACAGAGACGTCGAGCGAGGTGGACGGTGGCGGCGTCGTCAAGCCGCCGGTGATCGTCGATCCGCCTGCACCGGTGTGCCCAGATCAGTGCGGCAACGACGTCGTCGACTCGTGCGACATCTGCACCACCGGCCCAGGGCCAGGCGTCGATCCCGTGTCCGCCGCCCCACCGAACCAAGACTTGCTCGCTCCGCCGATCGATCCCATCTGCACGACGGTGACCGAACAGTGTGATGGAGCGCTGGCTCCGGAACAGACCTGCGTGGCGATCGGCTTCGTTGGTGGGACATTGAGCTGTGGCTCGGCGTGCCGTTACGATGACGCGCAGTGTGAGAGTTGTCTCGCCAACCCGGAAACGCAAGCGTGCCGGGACGACTTGGCCGTCGGCAAGAAGCCTCGACACGTCGCTTTGGCGACCAACGAGACGGCGTTAGCGGCCGCTTGGGACGAAGACTGCGTAGCCAAGGTTGGCTGGTTCGACGCGTCTCTCGACACCTTGCACACGACGACCTTAGAGGGCGCCCCATGTCCTTCGGCGACCGCCGGGATCACTCTGGCGCCGCTCTTGGACGGCTGGGTCGCTGAGGTCGAAACCAGGCAATTCCGGCTCGGACCAAGCGGTGAGATGTTGAGTGAACGGGATACGCAAGGAACTGCGCTGTTTGCGGCGCCGCGTGTCGGTGACACCCCGCTCGTTGTGAGACATGACAGCTACGGCGTCGTTTCGGCGTCGCTGCTCGACGAAGCGGGCGACGACGTTTGGACTCGCCAGATCTCCGATTCGGTCACCGAGGCGCAGTATGGTTCTGCGGCTGCCGTGAGCGATGGCTTCCTCGTCGCGCTTCGCACCGATGTCGGCGTGCAAGTGTTTCACTTGGACGCTGCCACGGGAACGGTCGACGCGGTCAGCTCACCGGGGAGCTCGAGCACGGAGTATCCCCAGCTCCACGCCGCGGCCGGTGAAGTGCGCTTGGTGTGGGCGGACTTCGGAGGCAGCCCGCAGGTGCACTGGGCCAAACTCACCGAGCACGGTGAACGGATCGGTGACGTCGTGCAGATCGGGGCGTCGCCCGACTACTTCAACCGCAGTCCGATCGTCGTCGATGGGGAGGACACTGTGGTGCTGTTCGGTGGCTATACGGGTGGCACCGGCGTTGGTCAAGCTACTCACTTGCGTCGAGTTGCGGCCAACGGCTCGACCACGGCGGGTGACGTGGCAATTCAATCGGATCCGAATCGCGTTCAATGGCCGCAGCTCGTCGCGTTCGACGGCGCCTTCGTGACCGCGTGGGTCGGCAACGGCGACGCCGGCCGCGTCGGCTTGGCGAAGCTCGACCTTTAGGACTGCGCGAAGGTCAGTCTTTGCACGCTGGCAAAACGCCGCGCGTGAGCCAATTCGACCCAGGACACCGAGACGACTTGTCTCGGTGTCGGCTGGTAGGTTGGCCGCGACGATGGGATGCCGGCCTGTTTTCGTTACGTTGGGACGTGACAGCGCTAAGTGATCGGGAATGAGCACCCCCGATAACTCCGAACTACAGCACGTAGCCAAAAGCCCCGCTTACGAGTCGGGTTTTGCCGACGGACAGTCTTGGAACTACGAGCCGACCAAAGTGCGGGTCGACGGTTGGGCCGAGGATACCATCAAGGCCAGAGGTGCCCAGGCGTTTGGGCGCCACGTCGGGCTTTCGATGAAGGACGTCGAGGAGCGCGGTCGAGCGTGGACTAAGGCGTGCGCCGACTACAATCGCGGCTGCGTCGATGGTGTGACGTATGCGCGCCGCGGGTGAGCGTCGCGTGCGGCGGTTCGACACAGCCGAGAGCTTTCAAGGTCGAGCGGCGAGGGTATCGGCATGGCGTTATGTCACACGCTGTCGAAATCCGCGTTCGTAATGGCGCCGAGCATAACATTGTCTTGAGCGCGGTAGCGCGGCCGAGTAGTCCTTCGCTCACCGTTGCCGGCTAACGAGCGGTGCAGCCAACAGCGGACGCAATCACCGTCATCATCAACGGGTCGATGGCCCGTGCAGTTGCATCAACTCGGCCAAATGAATCGAATCCACGCGCTCGATGGTCTCCGCGGTGTCGCCGCAATCGCCGTCGTCATCTACCACCTCGCCCAAGTGCGGCTGTGTTCGAACCTCTTTCCCCACGGTTACCTTGCCGTGGATTTCTTCTTCGTATTGAGCGGATTCGTGGTCGCCCGGGCCTACGAACCGCGGGTTCTTTCTGGCATGCGTTTCGGACGGTTTCTCGCCGTTCGTGCCGTAAGGTTGATGCCGCTGTCGACGTTGGGGGCGTTGGCGGGGTTCTGCGTCTTGTTCGCAAAGTGGGTTTGGTATCCGGACAAGGTAGACGAGCTGTGGCAGATCGTCGTGTCGGGGATGCTCAACGTAGTGTTGCTCCCCACACCGTTCGGAGGAGTGGCATCTCGGCACGAGTTGTTTCCCGGCAACGGTCCGCTGTGGAGCCTCTTCTTCGAGGTAGTTGCAAACGTCGCGTGGGTAACATGGTTCGTCAGGTGGCGGACCAAGTCAATCGCCGTCGCTGCCTTGGCACTCGGCGTGGGGTTCGCCGTCGCGGTCGCGAGTTTGAGTCACGCCAACTTCGGTTGGGACTTCGCGACGAGCTGGTTTGGACTGCTTCGTGTGGGCGTGGGCTTTCTGATCGGCGTGGTGATCCACAAGCATCTCCCGCAGCACGTCGATGTGCGTGGTAAGTTTACGACCTGTGGGCTCGCGGCGTTGCTCGCCGGGTTGCTGGCCATGCCGATACAGTCGCCCCTCTACGACATGACTTGCGTGTTGATGGTGTTCCCGGCTTTGGTCGCGCTCTCGGCTACGGTCGTCGTCGCGGACAAGGGTGAGCAACGGTGGTGGGCTGCACTCGGAGATCTCTCCTACCCGCTCTACGTCCTGCACTTCCCCATTCTCCTCGTTGCGTCCGGTGTATCCCAGGCGGTCGGTGCGGGCTTGCCACCTTGGGCATTTGCCGCGGCGGCGTTGGTCACATCCAGCGTCGCGGCGTGGTTCGCGCTTCGCCTCTACGACGAGCCCGTTCGGGCCAGGTTGCTCGCCTTCCTCAACGGTGAGACGCGGCCGCACCGCCGCGCGGGCGTCCGACCCAATGTCCAGCGCTCGGGCCACTTCCTCGTCGCGTCGGAACGTTCCGCAAGGCCGCACCCGCTACGCCCACCCGACTCCGAGACGCGTGTGAAGCAGGTCGACGAAGACTCGAGGCCACCCGTCGATCGCAAGGCGCTGTAAATTAACGACAGCTTCGGTCGAGGTGAATTCAACCCTGCAATCGAGACATTCGTCCCGGTTGTGGTTCACCCCAAACGTCGGGGGGCCCAGCCATTGGGCGAGAGGTGCGTCTCCCGCCTGAAGAAACGTCACTTCGCGTTCATTACGCGCGGCGATCCTTCGAAACTACTTGGAATTGCGGCCACGTACGCCCCGGTCCGACTTTCGCAAATTGGCGGACTCTCGAAGGCTTACCGCGAGGGTGTAGGGGATGTGTGGTAGTCCTGAGTCTCCCGCCCACCGCGCTGCGCCGAGTGCCGAGCACGGGTGCGACGCACCGTTTGGCTGCGTTAGTGAGTGCATGTACGTCGCCGGGTGACCACTGTGGGCATTGATTTGCGGCACTTGTCGTGGCGATGGGTTGCTCCATTCCGTCGCAGCGTGTCAGTCTCGGAGCATGTCGTCAGAGCGGGTCGGTTGGACCCTGGTTGCGCTCCTGGTGAGTCATTCGGCGTTGGCTACGGAGCGGGACGCGGGCTCCTTGCCTTCCGCAGACCGAGGTGGGGTCGTCGAGGCACAACGGATGCGTGAGCCCGCGCTCCGTGACTCAGCGGCGGAGTCGAACGAACCGTTGCGCCAGGCCGACCCGCGCGTCGCTCGGATCCAAGCTTTGCTCGAGGGTCGACTCGACGCTAGTGTCTCACCCGAATCGCTATTCGACGTCGTGGTGACGGACGACGCCGCCGTCGAACTCGAGGCAGCGCGGCTCCGGACCCTGCTATCCGCCGCAGAAGCGCGGGCCCCGCGCGAACCTGCCGTGGGCGCGCCGCCCAGGGGAGACGCTTGGGAGTTGCGCCTGGAGCTCGATCGAGCTCGACTGTCGTTCTACGCGCTCGATTTTAAGGAGCGTGCGCGCCTGCTGAGCGTTCATGCGGCGAGGCAGGCAGCCGAGCAGGCGACGACGGATCCCGAGGCAGATTTGGAACGGCTGCGCGCCCTCGAGGCTGCGAAGGCCGCTCGTGCCGAGGCCGAAAGAGCCGTACACGGTGAACTAGAGCGACTCACAGCGGTGGAACGCGACATCCACACGTTGCAGCAGCGGTTCTCGGGTTTCCGCGCCGAGCTCACCGTGCGCCGCGACCTGTTGCTGGGCTGGCAACGGCGCGTGAGGGACGCGAAAGGTGCGGACGACCTCGGCGCCGACGCGACGTACGACGGCTTGTCGAGGCAGCTGCACGCCTCCCGAGCCGAACTCCGAGTCGCGCTCGACGCGCTGAATGCGCCGAGTGAAGTGCCGGGTGCCGGAGCCGATCTGCTTGGACAGCTGCCTTCGGACATTTCTACCGACGCCGTGCTCTCCCGCAGGTTGGCGGTGGAGCGCGCCAGCCTCGAGGCGAGGCGCGAAGAGAGCGCGATCCGTGAAGAGCGTGCGGCGGTCTTGCTCGACGAGCTCACCACGCTCAATCGCGAGCGGTTGGCGCTGTTCGCGCACCTCACCGACGAGAAGCGTCTCGCCGTGAGCGGCTTCACGCTTGCAGGGTGGGACCAAGCCTTGGCGGAGATCGAACACGTGCGGCTCATCTTCGGATATCACCGTCACGTTGCTTGGCAATGGGTCAACACGGTGAGGCGTGGCGACGCGGGAGCCAGCGTCCCGTGGCGGCTTTTGACGTTCGGAGTGCCACTGCTCGGCGCGGTGGTCGTGTTCCTGTGGGCGAGGCGTCGCCTGCAAGCGCTCGCCAAAGCCGCAGAGACGCGCGTCCTGGCGACCGAACGAGTGAGACACGTGACGAGCTCCGGCCCAGCTCGTCACCTCCTGCGCTTGTGGCTGAAGACCCACGGCCCCCTGGAGTGGCTCGCGTTCTGCTGGGTGGTGTTCGAACTGTTGCCGGGCGAGGCCCTGGAACTGGTGGAGGTGCAGGTCGTCCGCTCCGTGATCACGTGGTCCCTCGTCGGTGCGCTGGTCGTCAACGCGACGAACGCTCTCGCGTCGGGCCGGAACGACTTTGCTGCTGCGGTTGATGAAGACGCCGTTGGGCAGTTGCGCTTGCGTTCGCTGCGCTTGGTTGGCGGGACGGTCGTCGCATTCGGCTTGACCCTCGTGTTGTGCGAACGTCTCGTGGGCATGGGAACGATCTATCGCTGGGTGTCGTCGAGCTCGATCGTCGCTGTGTTGCTCGTGTTCTTGACCTTGGTGCGGTGGTGGCGCGGCACTGTCTTCGAGCGTCTCGACAGGGTCCGCAAGAAGACGCCGTTACAGGCGTGGTTACTCGCCAACCAGTCGGGCTGGCCCAGCTTCTTGGCGGCCATGGTGGGGGCGCTCCAGCTTTTCGTGCACGGCACGTTCCGCGTGGCGCGCAGCTGGGTCTCCGGGTTCGACTTGGCGCGCCGAGTGCACGCGTATCTGTTCAAGCGGGAGATCGAACGGCTGGGGGAGGGCGCCGTCTGCGACCTGTCGCCGTTGCCTGCCCGTGCACTCGACGTCCTTCACCCCGAAGCCGAATACGACCAATGGATCCCGTGTCCGTCGGACCTGCTGCTGGACGCCGTGCGGATGCGGTGCACGACGGACGCCGGGGGTATCGTCGCGGTCCACGGCGCTCGCGGGATGGGTAAGACGTCACTCTTGCGCGCGCTGCAGCGATACGAAGGCGCGGCCACGACGCTGATCACGTGCCACCACGAAACTACGTTGTCCGCTCTGCAGGAGGCTTTCGCCCCAGGTTCCGGCCAAGCAGGGAGTGTGACAGGTTCGCGGCGGCTGGTGTTGCTCGACGATTGTCAGCGGTTGATCGACGCGTGTATCGGTGGACTGTCTCGCTTCGACGAGATCATCGCGTGGATGCGCGGGACTGGGAGCGCGACGACCTGGGTGTTGACCTTCGATTCGACGATGTGGCCACTGCTGCAACGCGCTCGCGACTCGCGTCCGATCTTCGATGAAGCGTCGGCTTTGGCGCCGTGGACGGAGACGCAAATCGGAGCCCTCCTGCTCGCCCGCTCCAACCGAGCCGAGTTGTTCCCCACGTACGCCGACTTGCTCGACAAATTGCCGCCGGGGGCCGACGAGGTCGAGCGCCAAGAGGCGCTCGACGCGAAGCGCGCGGGCTATCAACGCATGTTGTGGGATCACGTCGGGGGAAACCCCGGCTTGGCCCTCGAGGCGTGGCGAGCTTCGCTGGCTCGCGACGCTGCTGGCAACGTGCGCGTGCGGCCGCTCCAAGTTCCCGACGTCACGCCGCTCGAACACCTGCCAGACACGTCGTTGTTCGTGATGCGGGCGGTGTTGCAGCTCGCGCCCACCACCGTCGATGCCGTTGCTCGCGCCACCAGGTTGCGTCCCGACGAGGTGCTCGTTGACTTCCGGTTCGGTAAGACGCGCGGCTACTTCGAGGAGCGGGAGGGACGCGTCCGCGTGACCTGGCCGTGGCTATGCGCGGTCGTTCAGCTGCTGTCGCGGCGCCGCTTGTTGGGGGCGTCATGAACGCTCGCCCAACGACGTTGCGCGCTACCTGCGCGGCGTTGGCCACGATGTCCGCGTCGTCCGGGGCCTTGGCGCAGGATACTCCCGATCTGGGGCGCCTCGCCGAGTTCATCCGGTGGGGCGGCGTGGTTGCCTCGATTCCGATCATCGTAGGCACGTTGTTCGTCATTCAGATCGTCGAGAAGTTCGGCGACCGACTGAGCTCGCGCTTCTCGAATCGACGGCCAACGATCCAAAAAGTCCAGACCACGATCCGGTTCACGGTTTACGTCGCGGCGTTCCTCATCGTCGCGAGTCTGAGCGTTCGGCTCGATTCCACGGCACTGACCGTCGTCGGCGGCGCGCTGGCGTTCGCCGTGGGGTTCGCGCTGCGTGATTTGGTGGCATCGTTCGTTGCGGGCATCACGATCATGTTCGACCGACCGTTTCAAGTGGGCGACCGTGTCTCTTATGGTGGGACGTACGGAGACATCGTCAAGATTGGCATCCGCAGCGTGCGCATGAACACCCTCGATCACAACCTGATCACGATCCCGAACAACAAGGTTTTTACCGACGTCACGTCGGCTGGTAACTACGGCGTCCTGGAGATGCAGGTGGCGATGGACTTCTACATCGCCGTCGATCAGGACGTGCGCCTCGCGGTGGACATCGTTCGCGAGGCCTGTCTCACGAGCCCCTACGTGTTCTTGGACAAGCCGGTTCCAGTGTTTGCCAAGCAGGTGATCTTGCAGGAGCACGTCGCGTTCCACATCAAGGCGCGTCCCTACGTCTTCGACTGCAAGTACGAGGAGCCGTTCTGGTCCGACGTGCATCTGCGTGTGAGTGAGGCGTTCCGCGAGCGCGGGATCCTGGCCCCGACGGCGCTAGTGAGGTTCGGCGAACGAATCAGTCAGTAGTCGATCACGCGCTCGACCATCGCGTCCTCTGGCGATCGATGACCGCGCCGGGCCCAAGCGAACGCTGGCAGGTGCAACGCGCCGCAGGCCAGCTATGCCGGCAACGGAAGGCGACGCTGCTTTGCCACAACGGCCGGCCACTACGACGCAACGTGCGCGAGGCGGAACTGCGCTTCTGCGATCGTTTGCCGTGGCGGAGATGTGCACTCGAATTGATGTGGAGCGGGTCGACTTGCCGCCGTTGGTTTTTGCTTCGATGGGCAATCGTGCTCGTGCGAACATCGGCTCATTGGAGGTAGTCGCTGAACGCGTCTCGGAGGCGATGGCGTCGTTCAGCGTCGAACGGTCAACGCAGGTCCCCTGCATTCACCCCAGCGAGGTAACGATGAGACACATCGACACGAGAGCAATTTACGTAGGTGTTTTGATGGCAGCAGTCGTCGGATGTTCCGACGACGACTCGCCGCCCGACGATCCGATCTTCGTCGAGGCGGGGGTCACCAGCGTCGGCGTGCCCACGTCCGACGAAGATCGGACGTCCGGTGATCCCGACGAAGCAACGACCAGCACCGACGAGCAGGTGACGGGCCTGACCGTCGACATCGGTGGCACCACCACGGAGACCGAGGGGGTTCCGTCGGTTGGCACGACTTCTTCTGTCACGTCCGAGCCGAACACGAGTGAGCCGGATACGACTGAGGGCATCACCGGACCGTTCCCATCGACCAGCGACGCGCCAACTAGTTCGTCGACATCGAGCGAGGGGATGCCCAACGATACGGACGTGAGCGACGCGCCGACGAGTGAAACCTCGACTGGCAGTGTATCGTCGGACGATGTGCCCACGAGCGACGCGCCAACCAGCGCGCCATTGGAGTCGACGGATGTCTCGACCAGTTCACCCACTTCGATGAGCGGGACTTTGCCCGACGCAGGCGTAGGCTGGTCCAGCGCCGCCGACGCTGGCGCGTCGGATGCCGGTTGGGGAGACGCCGGAGACGGTGGCGACGGCGGAGAGCCCGACGGTGACGACTGTTCACTCGACCCGTGCCTGAACGGCGGGTTGTGCGTGGATGGCGTAAATACCTATGAATGCACGTGCGCTCCCGGGTACACGGGGCCGAACTGTGAGACGAACATCGACGATTGTGATCCGAACCCGTGTCTCAACGGCACTTGCATCGATGGTGTAGTTTCGTTCAGTTGCAGTTGTGACGGCAACTTCGACGGTGAGTTCTGCGACACCTGCGACGTCGGGTTCTTCGGCCCCACCTGCTCCACACCGGTGACTTGCGAAAACGGAACGTGCCTGGAAGGGAGCTGTTACGGGGTAACCGGCGACGGCGCCTGTGACGCGTGCGCGCCAGGGTGGACCGGTCCCAACTGTGAAGTCAGTGTCGACGATTGTGACCCCAACCCTTGCCAGAACGGGGGGAGTTGCCAGGACGGGCACTTGTCGTACACGTGTGATTGCGTGCCCGGCTTCACCGGTGGCGACTGTGAGGAGAACATCGACGACTGCTCGCCGAACCCATGCTTGAACGGCGGTGTCTGCGAGGACGGGGTGAACTCTTATGTCTGCGACTGCGCGCCGGACTACTCTGGGCCGATGTGTGAGACATATGTCCCGCAAGATCCGTTTTGCACGCCGAATCCGTGCCTCAACGGTGCGGCTTGTGTCGGCTCGCAGTGTCAATGCACCCCGCCCTACTACGGGACGTTCTGCGAGTTCGACGGCAGTGGCATCCCGGGAGGTTGAAGCAGCGCCGGTGAGGTGGCTAGGCTTTAACCCCAGAGTTCGGTTCAGTTGAACCGAACAATGTAGCGGTCCCACCGGCTGAAGTTGCTCGCATGAATCGCGGTTCGACCGCCCGCACTCAACGGGACGGTCTGGGCCGCGGCGTGGCGAACACAACCGAACAGTGGTTCTGCCTCGCTGCGTGACCGCTGCTCGCGGAGGTCAGTGCAGCGGATTTACTCCACGAGCATCCTCTGGATGCTCGTGGGTTCTCTATAGGTGTTGAGTTTGGCGACGAGCGCTTCGCGGGAGCTCCACGGCAAGACGTTCCCGCGCGGGGTGGCGTATTCCAAGTACAGATTTTCGTCCGTCGAGATCCAGTCCGAGAGCGGCTCTCGAGCGTCGGCGGCGACCTGGGCGAGGAAGCGATCGAGGCCGGCGTCTACGAGCACCACGTCATCGAGTAGGCCCTCGAGCGGGCGGTCGAAGGGTAACATTCCCCGCAGGTTCGCGCGGGCTTGGAGCCCTTGGAGGCGTTGCCTGGACGCGCGCAGCGGAGCGCGTGACGCGACCAGGATTCCTTGGCCGCCGCCGTAAAATAACGCCACGTGCTCGAAGTTCTTGCGCAACGTGTTTACGATGGTCGCAAAGTCTTTCTCGCGCATGTGGTGCAGTTGCACCCATTGCTGAAAGACACCTTTGGGGGTCAATCGGTCCAAGACTAGTTGGTAGAACTCGTGGCTGTAGAGGCTGGCTGCGCCAGCGAACCAGACACTCGAGAGTTCGAGCCCGATGAGATCGTACTTGCGGTCACTGACGAGCAAAAAGTTGCGGCCGTCGGCGAGGTTCAGGCGAACCCGTGGATCGTCGAGGACGCCGCGGTTCGCGCCAGCGAAGTACTTTCGCGCCGCCTCGACGATGGCGGGTGAGATTTCGGCGACATCGATCGCCTTCCACGGGTACGTTGCCAACGTTCCCAAAGTCGTGCCCGTGCCGAGCCCTATCACGAGCGCGGCTTCGAAATCCGAGACGAAGATTGACGGATAGTGCGCAAAGAAGCGCTGGGCATTCATCTCCCAGCCGTTGTTGCCCTGGAACTTGCCGTTCGTGTAGAGCGTGTAGACGCCGCCCGACTCCCCTACCGTCGTGACACCGCCGTGGACGTCTTCGCGGACGCTCAGCAGCCCCGACACGGCTTGGTGAGACTCGAAGTACACGTTGGCGCCGCTCGTCAAGTCGACCAGGCTCCAGCGCGGACTGACGACCCAAAGCAGCGCCGCCGCGGCGACGCCACCAAACGTCCAACGACGCATGTTCGGAGTCGTCCACGTCCAGGTAACGAACGCGGAGAACCCGAAGCCAAGCCCGATCGCCGCTAACGAAGCTCGCGAGCCCAGAAGCGGCAGCACCACGTAACCCATCGCCAAGGAGCCTGCCACGGCCCCCAACGTGTTGAGCGCCGTCAGCTTGCCAACCCAACTGCCGACGCCTGCATAGTCCGTGACGCGTGAGAGCAGGAGCGGGAAGGTCAAGCCCATCAAGCTCGTGGGGACCAGCAACACGACGAACGCGGTCGCGCCACGCACGAACTCGCGCCCCTCGAAGGTAGTGAACAAGCGCCCGCTCCCCAGAAACAGCTGAGGCAGGTCGTCCCATACCGGCAGGGTGACGAGCACGCCGAGCGCTGTCGCGGCCAACCCGAGCCCGAGCGCGCCAGCTCCGAAGCGACGTTCGGCCACCGGCGACAAACGGGCGCCGAAGAACAACGCGCTCAGGAACGCCGCGAGGATCAATCCGAACGCGTAGGCGCTGTTGCCGATAATCAAAGACAGCAAGTGAGTAAACACCACCTCCGCCGCGAGCACCAACGCCCCAGACATGAACGCCAACGTCCCGAGGCGCCAAGCACCTTCGGGGACACGCGGCGGCACGTCGAGAGTTTCCGCCGCCGCCAACGCCGGGGTCGCTCGAGTCTCTAGTGCGGCCGCGCCTGGGCGCGTCGCGTGCTCCCGATGTGACGAGCCGACGACGAAGTCGCGTCCTCGATGAACGGCGATCACACCGACGAGTGCACTGGCGGCGGCGGACGCAAACAGCGTACCGTCGATGCCCAACGTCGGGGCAATCCAATATGCGGTCAGCAGAGCGCCGCTCGCCCCACCAAACGTGTTGGCGGCGTAAAGGGCCGTGAGTTGCCGCGCTTTGGGACGCCCCGCCTCAATCTGTGGGTCGTCGGTCGCCACCTGGCTCGCATCGAGCGCGCGCGAGAGAAAAGGCAGCGTCGCTCCCATCGCCGTCGTGGGGACGACCACCAGCGCCAAGGCGGTAACCCAGCGCAGCGCCGTAAGCAGCATGAACGAATCGGGCGCGTGACGAGCCAGGTCTGCGTACAACGGTGTCAGGGCACGAAACCCGAATGGTCCCGCGACCACGGCGAGCGCGACCACGAGCTCGAGCACGCCGTACGCGACGAGCGGACGCCGCACGCGTGACGACCATTTGCCGCCGAGGTGTGCACCTAATGCCAGCCCGGTCATGAAAGCCGCGAGTACGGCGCTCACGGCGTGGGCCGTCGCGCCGACGATGTAACCCAAATACTTGGAGAAGCACAGCTGGTCGACCAAGCCCGTTGCACCGGAAACCACGAACAACCCCAACAACAGTCCGAAGGGTAACCGCGCACGCGCTGCCCTGGTGACGGCGTTTGGCTCGGCGTAGTCTCGGGGCACGCTCAGATCGGCGGGGGCGGTCATCGGCCGCACCATACGATCTTGGTGAGTGCGGGTGAAAGAGATCGACGCAACGAGGTCGACCTGGCGGACGCGCGACCAGCTACGGTGTTCTCGCGTCGACCCGGCGGAGCGAATGCCGTCGGGTTCGACCAAACCCGTGAGACACTGCCGCGCCGTCACGAACCCCGGCAGTGGAGACCGCGACGCAGGCCGGGTTCGAGTGGTCGGTCGTCTGTTCGAGGCGGTCCAAGCGGAGTTTCGCGCCTGGGGTCTGGCGGAGCGAGCAACTTGCCCACACACTGCGCAGTCATGTCCTCGTACGAAGTTCCGGTTCCGGGTGTTGGGCTGTCGTTGATCGTCGGGCCCAATGGCAGCGGAAAGTCGACGGCGGCGCGGCGTCTCGTGGACCGCGTGGCGGGCGCGGAGTTGCTTTCGGCCGAGTCGCAGCAGGCGTTCTACGAAGATCAGCTCGCGCGCGACGAGTCCAACTTCAACCAAGGCGTGGACACCAGCGTTACGTTGGGGCAGCTCGTAGGCGACGCGGCGCGGGGGCATGCGTTGGTCGGCGCGTTGCGGCTCGACACGGTATGGGACAGAGGTTATCGATTGCTCTCCACGGGGGAGGGGCGCAAGGTGTTGCTACTGCGCGCCGTGCTTCGGCAGCCTGCGTTGCTGGTTTTGGATGAACCGTTCGATGGCCTCGACGTCGCCTCCCGGCAAGAACTCGCTCGGGCGATCGAAGTGGTGGCGGAGCGAATTCCGGTCGTCGTGGTCGGGGCGCTACGTGCCGAGCAATTGCCGTTCGAGTCGCGACGCGTGATCGGTGTGACGGTGTTCGAGCAGCGCCGAGTCGTCTTCACCGGAGGTGTAGAGGCCTGGCGAGTCCGCACCGAGGCGACGCGTGACCGCCACCGGCCGCCGCCCGTGGAGCTCGGTAGCTTCTACGAAGCGCCGGACCCGAACGTGCCGCTCATCGAGCTACGTCAGGGGCGCGTGGCTTACGGCGAACACGTGGTCTTCGAGGGGCTCGACCTGACCGTGAAGGTCGGGCAACACACGCTGATCGAGGGGCCCAATGGTTCGGGGAAGTCGACCTTGCTCGAAATGTTCACGGGTGACCATCCACAGGCCTATAGCAACGACTTGCACCTGTTCGGGCGGCGTCGCGGCTCGGGTGAGACGGTTTGGGACATCAAGAGGAACGTCGGCATCGTGTCGGGGCAGCTCCACCGCAACTACCGAGTTGGGGGCAGTGTCGAGGACGTCTTGGTCAGCGGATTGTTCGACAGTATCGGCGTCTACCAAGTGGTCGAACCGAGCCATCGAATGCGGGCGCGGGCGTGGCTCGAGTGGCTCGACATCGACGCCGGGCTCGACGCGGCGTTCCGCGAGCTCTCATTTGGACAGCAGCGGCTCGTGCTGATCGCACGCGCCGCCATCAAGGTGCCGCCGCTGCTCGTGCTCGACGAGCCGACGTCGGGGCTCGATCCAGACAACCGGCAGCGGGTGCTCGACCTCGTCGAGTCGTTGTGCAGCCAGCAGCGGAGTACGGTGTTGATGGTGACGCATCGCGACGACGAACGCGCGTTCTGGGACGCTCGCATTGGCGGCGCGCGGCTCGTGTTGGGGCCTGCGCGCTGGACGCCGTCGAATGGTGCCCCAGAACCCGAGGTCCACCGTCGGTGAGACGCGTAAACTCGAGCGGGACGCGCCCCTGGGTGCCATGACGTGGGCGTCGGATGGTGGAACACCGTCTTGTGTCCGAGGCGGCCGCTGCTCTTGGGGTGACGGTCGGTATGCAGAAAAGGGGGGCCGCTCGGAACGAGCGGCCCCCCAGCTATCGACTCACAAAAGGACGGGAACTTACCTGCAAACAAACATGCGCGCGTTGAACGAAGAACGTTCGAGCGTTCCATAGACGCCGCTGACCATGCAGCACGAACCGGCAATATTGGTCTGGGAGTAGACCGTCGATCCGGAGTAGCAGGCACCGCTGGCAGCCGACGAACCGCCGTCGACTACTGTCCCCATGGGGTCAATACTCACTTCGGTGGCGGTAGACTGGAACATGAGGTAGCCGTTCTCACCCTGACCAAACAACTTCAACTGATCGAAGAGTTTGGCGGGGCTGGTTCCCGGAGAACTCGTGCCCGAGACGATGCCGGGGGCAGAGAACGTTTGGTTCGCGCCACCGGAGCAAGAGTACAGCTGGATGTTGGCTACGTTCGCGGTGCTGTTGCCTGACACGTCGACGCATTTGCCGCTTTTGACGTTCTTGAGCTCGTACCTGCCAGAGCCCTTGTTGTTGAGATTGAACGTCTGAGAATCGTTGGCGCCGCACGTTCGCTGCTCGATCAGTGCGGCGTTGGCGGTGGACGCGCCCGCCACGCCGAGGCACTTGCCCGACATTACGTTGCGGATCCGGTACTGGCTATTGCCGACGGAGTCCAAGGCGAACTCTTGGTTGCCGCCACCCCAACAATCGTATTGTTGCACACGGCCGCCGTCGGCCATCGTGCCCGCTGCGATGTCGATGCAACGATTGCTGTGAGCTGCCTTCAGCTCCGTGCTTCCCGAGAGTACGGTGCCGCTCGTCGTTCCGCCGCCGACCCTGAAGTGGTAGCGCAGGCCGCACACATCGTTCGATACGCGCGCCAAGGTCAACGTATGGTTCGGAACCGGGGTGGAGTTGTTGAAGGTCTTCTGCCGGTCCAAGTACGAGACCAGCAGATTCCGAAGCAGGGTCGGGTCGTGACGAGGCACGTACGCCGACGCTAGATCTTGCATTTGGAGGATGGCTTGCGTGTTGGGGCATCCGTAGCTACCGCAGCGCGCCAAACCGGTGGAGCTCAGCCGCACGCTGCTGTCGGAGGTCTGGAGCGTGAAGTCCGCCGGGTGCCAGCGACCCAACTCATTGGCTGCGGCCACGGCGAGGCCCGACAGGTATCGCCAATGGTCGTATTGGTGATCGTCGCACGCCGTGATCTCTTGTCCGAGGGCATCGAATGCCGGCTCGCCTGCCGACTCTTCCGACGCACCATCATAGCTGCTTCGTTCTGATACATCGAAGCCTTCGGCGCCGCTGCACGCCGTAACCCATGCCCCCAGTGACAGCGCCACTAGGTTGGAAGCGGTGGACCACATCTTCATACTTTCCAGCTAACCTTTCGTTTGGAATGTCAACGTTTGGTGAAAGGTGTTGACTCACTGAGGATGACCCAAGTGTTATTCCGTGTCGGAAACTTCTGCGCGGTCCGCTGCCTTTTATGCATGGAAGTCTTGCACGCGTGTCACGTCAGGGCGGCACCCATCGCGGAAGGAGCACTCCGAGCACCTCGGGAGTGACGAGGTGTTTCGCCTCGGTATGCGCCCAACCTCATCTGGCTCGGTTCACGTCAATTGCCGGGCGCCCAGAGCCGCGACCCCGACGCCGACTGCAGCGGCGGCAATGCCGGGGATCGCGCCGCAGGCCGGGTTGGAGGGCCAATGAGACGAGCGCCCGTCTGACGGACGCGGTGGGCCGAGCCGTGCCCCGTAGACGCGAAGTTGCGGTACGCTCAATCCTTCACGCACTCGTACCAAGCTTCTTGCGTTGGTCCTTGTCCGGCGTAGCCACTCTCGGCGAACTCGCTGCCAAACCCGGGGACCTTCTCCAGCTTGTTGGACACTGCTTCCAACGTGCCCTCTCCGCGCATGCGATAAGCAGCAAGCACTACCAGATGCCGATTGAGACAGAACACCGCACGCTCGGCGCGTGGACCGGTGAGCTCTCCTAGCTGCTCGACACAGGTAGTGTGATTCTGCTGGACGTAGTCGAGCAAGTCATCGAATGGCGTCTCGTAGGTCTGCTTGACGAACATGCTCGTCAGCTGAGAAAGCTGTTCGTTGCCGGAAGAGGTCTTTGCGAGTTCTTGCTCGGTCTCCGTGAGCGAGATGCCCTTTTGTTTCGATTGGCCAGCCACGAAGACCGCGGTGGAGATGAGAGGGCAAAGCTCCAACCGGGCCAAATCTTGGTCGCTGTAGCTCGGTTCGGCCTGAGGTGCACCTTTGGCCCAGTTCAACGTGGGTGGGGCGGGGGCGTTCGCCTCTTGGGTAGAGCCACAGGAGGCCAACCCCAAGTAGCAGGTGATTGTTGTCAGAGAACGAATGAACGAGTGTCGGTAGTGCATGTCGATGTTGGTCGAGGCGGGTTAGTCGTATAAACGTTAGCTGAGGCACGGTCCGCATCGGGGGCGAACCTCGAGCTCGATCCCGGACGGGAGTAGCTCAGAAGATGCTGAAACCTAGTTTGGCGGTGATGGCGTAGCGCGCGGCCGCGTCGTCGAAGTAGAGACGGTAGCCGGCGCCGGCGAGCAGACCCAAGGGGACTTCGTCGTTGAGCAAACCCAGTAGTACACCTGCGTCCAAGAACGTGCCGTCGCCCAGGGTGATGTCTTCGGAGTCGCAGTCGCCACAATTGGCGATCGATCGACTCGCCCCTTGCCAAGACTTTCCGTACCGAGCGAACAGCCACATTCCGGAATAAGAGCCTGCACCGCCGTCCCCCCCAAGCGCAGGGTTGGCGTACGTAAGCCGGCAGACAACCCGAGCAGGTTTACGTTGAGCGTGGATTCGGCCGTGCTCTCTTCTCCGACCTGGTTTACGACACCTTGCTCGAACTCCGCATTGTCCTCGACGAAGACGGTTCCGGCGGTGGCGCCCAGGGAAACCAGGTCGAATATGTCAGCGTTGAGCGTGCTTCCAAACCCGAAGCCCGAGTCGCCGATCGACTTGGAACGCGTTTGCGGCGTGTCGAGTTTGCCATAACCCAAGTCGATGAGCAGGCCCATCCGGAAAGGGTGCAGCTCCTGGAAGCCGACGTCCGCGGAGGCAGTGGGTGCCGTTAGGAGCAGGCATGCGGTGGAACTTGAAACAGCGAAGAGCAGCGGAGCTTTCATGTGTCGTAGAGTGGGGGGCAAGCATAACTTGGGTCGCCGGTTGGGGGAACTTTTTTGGAGTGTCTTTACGGCGCGGCGTCTGCAGACGTCACGTGCCTGAAACGATGGCTTCGAAGACGCACGGAATCGAGTGTCCTCGTGGGTAGGCACACCTCGGTTCGGAAGCCGCCGTCACCATTTGACCGTGTGCCAAGCGAACATTCCCGCGCACTCACTCGGCGTCGATTGCGCCACGATGGCGCGCACCTCTCGGAAGAAGTCTTTCTGAAGCGCCTTGATGCGCTCGTAATCGGCCAGCGAGACGCTGAAGAGGTTGTAACTGAACAGATCACCGTCGCCCGGCGCCGCCACCCGTTGCGCCGAAACCGCCGACCAGTGTGCTCGGAGGCGACGCGCGGTGTCGCCCGCCATGTCCACGGTGAGCGCGCGATAGAGCGTCGATTTGCCGTCCACGACACGTACCACGCCCGACTCCAAGAGGAGATTCAGGCACTCATCGAGCTCGGCTTCGGGCAATGGCAGTCGAGCTGCCAAGTACACGGCGTCGGAGTCTCGACAGCGACGATAGTCGTCCGTATCGAGCAACGTGACGACGGCGGCGCACCATGGATGTCGCACCACCAGTGTGCGGGCCGTTTCGTTCCGCTTGAAGGCGTCGAAGGCGGTGGGCACGGCTTTGATATCGACGAACTCACTGATGAACTCGGGCAAGCGCCGCGTCAGGGCGTGCACCAAATCGAAGAACTCTGGCAATCGCGGCTTGACGGAACCCGACAGCGCGCGCGCCACCTGGTAACGCGACAACCCCGACGCGGCCGCGATCTCGCTCGAGCTGCGCGTTCCTCGGAGCGCTCGCAACCACGCGGCCAGCTGCGCGTCATCGATACCGTGCTTGTTTCGTGTCTCACCAATTCCAGCGGCGCGTGCCGTCTCCTTGTGAAAACGATGAAACGCTCCGTTCACGTCGAGGCCCAGCCGGACTGCGATCGCAAGGCAGCGCGTCGCGGTGGGCATTCGACGACCGCCCTCCCATTGGGCGGCGACGTTGCTGGCATAGCCAAGTCGCTTGGAAAAGGCCATCTGGGAGCGCTTTCCGCGGAGGGCACGCACGAACTCTCTGGCGATCTGCATACTTCAGTTTTGCACAGCATCGAGCGATGTTGAACCCGAGTTTGATGCGAAACCGACGAAGTATGGCTTGCTCCGGCGCGTCCAAGGTCTACGCTCTGCAGCATGTCGACCCGATCTCTGGCATCCGTCGCCGCAGTGTTCGTACTCTTGGCCTGCCAAGCGCCGTCGCCCGCTAGCAATTCTGCGCCCGTTGACCCAAAGCCAGCCGCGCTTCCCAACCCAGTACCGGTTCCCGAAGGGCAATCGAAGCCCGACGAGGTTGGTGGGACTCAGCTGGGGGATGACGGGACGGCAACGCCGCCGGTCCCGCCTTGCGCCGGAGGCATGGTCGGCATTGGTGATCAGGACGTTGCGTTGAGGGGCCAAGAGGCGACGCCCAGGCAGTGGCGTGACAGTTTGACGAGTGAACAAACGGGCGTCGCGACGGTCCACTTCGAAGTCGAGGGACAAATCTGCGCGGTTCGGGTGAACTACGAGCTCACGACTCGACCTGCCAACGACCAGCTGTGGTGGTACTACTCGACGAGCGAGGTGGTCGACGCCAAGTGCCGTGCGCCACAGGAATACGTCATCGAAGACGTGGCGGTGACGCTCGAGCTGGATGGTATCTTGATGGTCGATGCCTCGCTGGTCGGGATGACGCACACGCCGAAAGATGGCGACGCCAACACCACGCTCAGCATTCGAACCATCGGAGTTCCCGCGCAGGCCAACAAGCCGTCGCGGTACACGTTCTCTGCGCAGGGACTCGAAGCCGCGTGCGACGAACGTGGTGTCAGCGGCGAGGCCACCACGCAGCCACCGAACGTCGAGGACGCTGGCTGGGCAACGTATGGCGGAGACCACGATGGCGGCGGGATAAAGCCGCCTTACGTCGGAGCCTCTTGCATCGAATGTCTGCAACACACGTGCAGCTACGACGTTGAGCAATGTCAAGCCGCTTCGGATTGTTCGCCGTTCACCCAGTGCGCCGCCGATTGCCGTGAAGATGCAGCCTGCTCGGGCGCGTGCCCGGAGCCTGCGTGTGACACAGGTACCGAACCAGGTTGCTGGCTTTTGGATTGCAGGAACTGGATCTGCGACGAAGTTTGCGGACAGCCGCCGTTCGGAGGTGTGCCCAATCAGGTATACGAACACACGGACGCGGGCCCGTTGGACGATGTGAGCACCTCGGCGTCGGTCGAAACGGAAACGCCCGCTTGGACGGAGCTACAAGCCAAGGCCTTCTCACTGACGCGCAGTGAAGAACCGGGCAGCACTTGGTCTGCCACCTTCGAGTTCGTGAGACTGACCGTCGAGTTCTGAGAGGCGCGCGGCGCAGCTTCACGCCGCCGAGACGCGGTGGCACATGTCGGTCAGGCCACCGCACCGCAGCGGCAGTTGTGTCGAGAGTCGAACGTTCTAGTTGCAGCGAAACCCCTCGTAGCCGCGTCAGCATCAGGTCGCCGAGTATGACCCTGTGGAACGAAGACGCGTCCTTTAGGCCGCCTTCCGCAGCGCGGAGCCGCGAGGCACAACGTCTGTGCAATGAACATCAAACTACTGGTCGACGCGATCGTGCGCCAGACCACCGTTCTGATCGCGCAGCTAGCGACCAATGCCGGGGTTCGCGCTCCCTTGGCGCAGCTCGCGGACCAGGTCTTTCTGTCGTTGTCTCGGGAACTCGACGCCCAAGGCGTGGGACGGACCGTGGCTGCGGACATGTTCGGACTAGCGCTCCGCGGTTATCAGAAGAAGATGCGCCGCGCCGCGACCAGCGTATCCATTCACGAGAAGACGTTATTCGAGGCGATCCTCGAGTGGGTCGAACAAGAAGGGAGCGTCAGCAGGCGTGGGCTCCTCGATCGATTCCGCAACGACAACGAGCGTGAGGTCGTGGGTGTGGTCAACGAGCTCGTGCATTGCGGGCTTCTCTACTGCAGCGGCCACGGCTCCGGCATGCTTTACGGCGTCACTAGCGATGCCGAGCGTCAGCGGCTGACGCGGACGAGTGATGACGAAGCGCTGGCCAGCATGGCGTTGGGCGCCATCTACCGCAGTCCCGGAATAACCCTGGGACAGCTGGCCGTCGCTATGAACGTGGGAGAGGCCACACTCGAACGCGCGCTCTCGACACTGATCGACGACGGACGGGTCGACAAGGAGGGCGAGGGCCTGAACGCCCGGACCTTCGAGGTCCCGGTCGGTGCAGAAGCAGGTTGGGAAGCGGCCGTCTTCGACCATTACCAAGCCGTTGCCACCGCAATCGGTACCAAGGTCCAACTCAAGAGTTCCAATTCACCTAACACCCACCTCGTGGGGGGAACCACGCTGCGTTTCGAGGTGAGTCGGTCGCACCCCCAGCTCGACCGAGTGCTTTCCCTGCTGTCCGAAGTTCGCGCCATCACGGACGAAGTCTGGGCGGCGGTGTACGAGCACAACGCGGAGTGCCCCATCGCCGATGACGAACGACTTCGCGTCACCTTCTACTTCGGTCAGAACATCGATGACCCAGCGTTCATTCAGGAACTACCATGACATCCAAGATAGCCGCCCTTCTAGGTCTTGCCGCATGCTTTTCTTGCGGAGGCAACAGCTCGGGCCCGACCGGAGGCAAAACCAACTGGCTATCGGCTTGCACCCGCGATGTAGACTGCGCGGCATTGTCGCAGGCAATCTGTGAACGACGAACGTGCACGAGGTCGTGCGCTTCCAACGACGATTGCGCTCATCTCGGCGATGGCCTCGTCTGTGAGCCGGGTTTCGACGTGTGTGTCGTGGGGGACGCAACGAACGCAATCGACGACGGCGCAGCGCCGATGCTCGAGCCGCCCGGATTCGAAACGACCGAAATGCAGGACGCAGGCGTCGACCCCGGAGTTTCAGATTCGGCTGCGCCCAGCGTGTTTACGTCGACGCTAGAGTCCGATGGCGCGGCGGCAGTTCCGAGCATGATGACGGAGGGGTCTACTGGTGATGATATGCAGGTTGTAGAACCCGCAGCCTGCAGTTGGACGACCATCGATCCCAACCAAGGCAATCCTGCCCCCGACGAGTCCGAGTGTGTCGGCATTGGCGAAACCCTGGAGGCAGCGCACGACAGTGCCCTCGAGGGGCCTGCGCTCGAAGTCGCATTGCTCGCCGGTGCTTGGTTGGACGCCAGTGGTGGACTTGTCCGGGTCGAGTTGACGCTCGATGCATCGGGACACGGGACGCTGCGGTTTGGGGACCCTGCTGATTACCCGACTCCTTCCGCTTCCGATGAGACGTTCCTGACGACGACGGGCCCGGCCGACGCAAGCAACGTGTTCGACCAGGAGCATCTGCGGCCACAGGCGGGCTTTGACCACACGGTCATCACCGAGACCGGGAGTGGCAGTGAGATGTCGTTCCACATCCTCACGGTGGAGGCGTGGGACCCGTGGTGCGCACTCCAGGAGCCCGTCTACTCGCCGGATGCTCCGAGTTGTCACGCTTGCACCGAGGTCGCCCCCATCTATTCATTCACATCGGGAGATGCTTGCGGTGAAACAAGCGGCTGCTACGCGAGCGACAAAGAAGCGTCCGAAGAGCGGCGTGTTCACTGTGGACGGGTAGAGTTGTGCGCGATGCCTTACAGTAGCGTTTGCGCATGTTCCGCGACGAAGTGTTTCGCCAACGTCGCAATGAGTGGGCAACTCAACTGGTATCCCTACGCGGCAGAACTCGACCCCGTGGACAACGACATCCTCATGCTGCGGAGCCTCTCCGAACTGAACGACAAGACCACCTACTACCTGGAGCGGCTGCGCCTGGGTGAGTGAGATGCTGCCGCAGAACCCATGGTTCCCACCCGCCGTCCCGCGACGGATCGGAAGCGGGTATTTGACTCCAAACGACGCGGTATGTTCGAGCGGGTGTCATCGCGCCCTTCAATAGTGGCCGCTCACCTGTAGCCCCAGTTCACCTAGGCCAACCATTGGTCCAACTTCGACGTCTGCGAGGTCTGCACGTACGAACCGAGGGTTGTCGATGAGCAAGCCGGCAACGATCAGACCTGCGCCCACGGCTTGAGTTCCACCCAGGGCCGCCGACGCGACACGGCCGCCGGTGTCTTGGTCTTTCTTTGCGAAGTTCAACCACGGGCCCACTAGCGGTACGACGGAAGCATCGTAGCCGTACATGCCGCCGCCGATCAGGAACGGAACCCAACCCGAGAACAACGTGGCCATCCCGGAAATCCACAACCCGTAGTGAGTTCGATGCTCGAGCACGTAGCCCTCGGGGGTCGGTCCGTCCTCGTACGGCAGTTGCTTCGGCAGCTCGTCGAGGGAGGCCGGCTGCATGCTTTGCGCGTTTGCGGGAGAAGTCGAAAGCGCGAACGACGAAACGGTGAGCGCGATTGTAAGTGTAGAGGCGTTCAACATACGAGGTAACCAGGCATGGCCGAGCGATGTAATTTGGCCGGGCTTCGTGGAGCGATGCAAACGCCGAGCCAAGGTCTTTCGCGCATCACGAGACGCCGGCCCTTCTTTGGCGGGACGGTCACGATCGGCCTTCGAACCCGCAATCTATTCGAACACTGCGGCCGAAGTCGAAGCATAGGCTGGCGTGAGCGCACCACGTGCCCCTTCACACTGTGAAAAGCACGCACACTGCATCTCTTGGACATGCGTTACGAGCAAGCACCCGCCCGCAGCGAATCAGGGAGCTGGTCGAAGCGATACACTTGATCGACTCGGCCGACCGCGTGAAAGCACCGGGCGTAGTCGTGTCGATGACAGGCTCCGGCGTGAGACACCTCTAATGCGAGCTGGTTGTCGGGATGTGGCCGCGCCCAGTCAACTGCGCCTTCGAGGGGATCCCATCGGGAAACATCTCATTGCAGTGGCGAGTCGGGCCGTTCCCGTCGAAGGCGCCCGCCGTAGATGGCTTCGGTGCAGTCGAGCAAAGCGCCGGAGGAAATCGCAGGTACACGCAGCGTAGCCGCAGCCGCACCTGCTCGTCCCAAAACGGCAAGCAGCACGTCACTGAGGGCCGCACTATCGTACAAACGCGTCCACCGCGTCACGCGCCGTTACGGGCTGCAGTTGAAGCGCTGGCGGTTTGGGGGCCCTCCGAGCTATATCTTCCGCGGTGACCGACCTCCTGGAGCTACGTGCGTTGCACGGTGTGGCGCGCCTCGGCAGTTGGGCCAAGGCCGCTGGAGAGCTCGGTCTCCGCGCAATCGACGTCCAGCGCCTGATCGCGAATCTCGAAGGTCGGCTCGGTGTGTTGTTAGTCGGACCCCCGCCGTCCGCGGCTCTTACCGACGAAGGAGTCGCGTTCTACAAACGGACGAGTTTGGCGTTAGACGCGCTCACGGGGGCGGCGGCCAGCCTGGTGCAACACGAGGCGACGCCCAACGGCAGGGTGCGATTGACGGCTCCCGTCGTGCTTGGTCTTGCGTACGTCGCGCCGGCGATAGGCAGACTGCGTGCGCTGTATCCGGAACTCGCCGTGGAAGTGTCGTTGATGGATCGCTTCGTCGACCTCCGCGACGAGAACTTCGACTTGGCGATTCGCGCAGGAACCGCCTTCGACCCGCGATTGAGCGCGAGAGTTCTGTGCACCAATCGCCGCGTCTTGGTGGCTTCGCCCAAATACATCTCGAGCAAGGGTGCCCCGCAAACGCCCGACGAGCTCGCGGACCACGAGTGCATCCTTTTCACGCCGTTTGCCAACCCCAACGAGTGGAAGCTGCACGGGCCGTCGGGTGATGTCGTGGTGCAAGTGAGCGGTCAGCTCTCCACCAACAACGGTTATGCGCTCAACGACTTCGCCGAACAGGGGCTCGGCATCACCCTCGGCGCCACGCTATCGTTGGGTCCGGCGTTGCTCGCAGGTCGTTTGGTCCGCGTTCTGCCCGAATACGAGTTGGAGCGCACGCACATCATCGCCACCTATCCGTCGACCGCCGAATTACCGCTGCGAGTGAGCGCCGTCATCGACTTCTTCGCCAACGAGTTTGGCGACCCGCCGATTTGGGACCGTCAGTTGGCGGGCAAGGTTCCGGGGTTTTGAGGGGGCGCTATCGGTCTTGCGTTCCGGCAGTGCACTGCAGGGCGAGCTGGTGACCGTAAACCTACAAGTGTCCATAAGGCTGTGGTAGGCTCCCTGCCGATGCGCGGAATCGAGTGGCTGGGGTTCCGTCGACTTGGACTCGACCTGCAACCCCGGGCTGTATTGCGAATGGGGCACGAACATCTGCCGCCCGGTCAAGGCGTTGGGTGAGACGTGTCGCGACGCCAACGAGTGTCGGTGCGTCGACGGTGTGTGTTCTGAGCTCGACTGCTCGGAGCGGTGAGCGACGCGGGCCAAGCCTTGCCCGGCACTCGCGTTGAGGTGCCCTCATCGGGGTAGAGGATGGCACGCTCGGCTGAGCCGCCATCGGGGCTCAAACACAGAACCCTTCGTTGCTCCTCGCGGCCCGCAGGGGGAGGGAGCCGACCAGGGTCGAAAGGGTGCGGGGCCCACCCCAAACCAGCCGAGCGCTGCTGAATCTTGGGTGAACGGTTCGACGCTCTTCTTGCTTTGTGAACATCCCGCCGCGTGGCTGCCACGGCTCAGGACTCGGACCGTGCCGGACAACTCGCCCGAACAGTGGGTTCAGTGGGTTACGTCGAACCCACGCCGGATTCAGTGGACTGGGCGATGTTCGTCGAGGCCGTGGAACCTCCCCGACGCCCGCGGCGTTCGTCCTGTTCGTCGACGCCCGGCGCGGCTCCGTGAGACGGTAGCGCCTGTCCCCGCTTCCGCGCCAGAAACGGTCGTTCAATCGACTCGAACACGACGTGCGCGAGCGCCAGCGCGAGCGGCAATGCGAGACAGAAGGTCAAGATTGGTCGCTCGCCGCCGATTGCGGCGCGTACCGCGCCGATGGCCACGAAATGCGTCAAGTATAGGCCATAACTGCGTCGACCGATCCAGCTCGGCCACGGTCGTGACAACATCTTCACGAGGAGGCTGTCGGAAGTGACCACGCACGTGCCCACGAGCCAGGCGAGCGTGGCGTGGAACACGACATGAGGCACGGGGATCACGAGGCACGTCATCGCACCGAGCGCGGCCGCCAGGCTCACGCCCGGCCAGCGCAGCACGCGAAGTATCACCGAACCCACCCACCTATGGTGGAGCCCGATACCAAGCAGCGCTCCGAACCCGATCGACGACGATAACCCGTCACACAGTGTTCGCAGCAGTCCCTCACCGAGCAAGGTGGCGCCCCAAGGCCAAGTCGAGAGTTGACTCAGCACCATCGCTCCGAGCATGAACAGCGCCGGCCCGAGCAGCCCTGGTACCCAACGCAAAATCGGCGCCCAGAACGCGTAGAACTGCTCTTCGATCGCGAGCGTCCACGCGAACGCAAAAGTGATGGGATGGGGCACCGTCCAGTCCACCCACCAGTTGCAGGTGAACGTCGCGAAGTATGGCCAGTTGTGAAAGAAGTGGGCGCGTTGGGCGCTCGGCCCGGAGAACAGTTCGCCCGCAATGGCGTGGAGCGTCAAAACACCGAGCACGGTGTAGTAGAGGGGGAAGATCCGAAGCGCACGCCGCCGGTAGAATTGTCCGAGTGCGACCTGGCCTTGCCGGGCCCGTTCGCGTAGCAACAACGTCGTGACGAGGTAGCCGCTGATCACGAAAAACAGCTGCACCCCCGCCGGTCCCTTACCCCAAATGCCAGGAGGCGGAGTGAGCCAACAGTGATGCCAAATCACCATCACGATGCTCGTCGCACGTAACCCATCGAGCGCCGGCAGGTACGACCGCGCAAGGTAGTAGTCGTGGCTGTGTTGCTCGCGGACGGTCAGCATCCGTGCGCAGCATAAACGAACCCACGGGCAGCCTTGCAAGTGCCGTTTGCGAGCCCTGCGTCCACACTACGTCGGTTTCGCGAGCCCTTGGCGCGGGGGTCGTCGTATCCAACGTCGGGGTGGCCGTGTTGGTGGACCTGGCTCCGGGGGGCCTCATCGAAGACGGCAGACCACCTCGGCGGCAATTCGAGTTCGCCTCGGTGCGTGAGACACTCAGTCGCTACGTTGACCCGCGAAGGTTGGTAGATGAGGAAGTTCGGCGAACCACTTCGGCAAGGAACGCTCGAAGGTCACGTCTTTGGGACGGAGCGCGTCCGGATCGAGGAGCGAACAGATGGTGAAGTCTAGTTCGTCGGGGTATTCACTCTTGGTAAACGTCAGTGGTGTGCCACAACGGGGGCAAAACGTTCGGCAAGCTCCTTTGGAAGATTCGTACGAAGCCGGGGTCCCTGCTTTGAACCGAAACGACGACCGCTGAACGGTCGCCCAAGGGACCACCGGCGCGCCACTGGCGCGTCGACATATCGAGCAGCCACAGTGAGTTTCGTGTGAGAATGGCCCCTCCACCTCGTACTGGATGAAGCGGCACAGGCACTGTCCTGCCAGTTGTTTTTCGACCATCATCGAGACGTAACGCGCAATGTATCGGGCGTCCAGACGCTGCACTCCGCCTGCGACCGCGCCTGCGCTAACAGGTGCCCGCGCGGGTTCGCTGATTGAGCGCCGCGCAGCCCGTGGTGCGAGTCACGTCAATAGATCGACAGCCACGCAGCGCTCGAGGCCGGGCCGGTGGGTGCGTCGCGCGGCAGCATTTCGAACATCAGGTATTGGCCCGCATGCATCGCGACGTAGAGCGGGTTGCCCTGTTGAACGTCGATGTCGTCGCAGTCGACGTGGATCGCGACCTGCCGGCCGTAGTCGACGAGCCGGAAGGGTGCGTCGAGACTCTCGAGGCGGAACTGGTAAGTTCCCGCTCGAGGCGCACGAAAGCCCACACGCTGCTCACCGCCGTGAGACAATTGAGCAACGTGAAGGCCCGGGGCGCTCAACTCCAAGTCCACGCACGAAGGCCGGTCGTAAGTCACGGGGATGTCGACCACGTCCGGCGCTCGCGGGCTCGTGTCGCTTCCGTGATAAGATTGCGGTATTACCGCCTCGAATACACCACTCGAGGCGCGCTCCGCACGCGGTTGCGCTACCCATACGCCATCTTGGTCTACCGAGACGAGCAGGCGGTCGTTCGCATCGTGCGCGAACACGATCGCCGGCGCGCTCAACAACTCGACGCTGCGGTCCGGGAAACGATGAAACATGGCGTGGTGAACGCCGGAGACATAGGCGTCGCCGGCGGGGGCTACGGACAAAACGTCGAGCTGAAAGCTGCCACCGCGGTGCCCGCCGAGCTGGATGGGGTAAAGCGCCCAAGCCTCGCCGTTGGCGGACGCCATCAAAGCCGTCCGGCCAAGTACCAAGAGCTCACCCGCGGGGCCGAATCCAGCGTCGCGCGCTAACAGCGAATAGGCTCTGGCCGGCTTGTCCCACGGCGCCCACACGACCTCGTCGTCACCGACGGACAACATGCCGTATTCGCTGGCACGCCACCGCTTCCACGACCGGACATAGGCAGCGGTGGGGGTCAGCAGCGGAAACGAACGCTCATCGGCGCGCGTCCAGGCGTCTTCCGTTGTCGACCCGATCACGTCGTGAGGGAGGAACGCGACACCCGTGAGGCCGTCATCCGCGAAGTGCACGCCGCGCACGTCCTTGTAGTCAGGGTTCCAGCCCGGGGCCGGCTCCCACCCGTCGTCCGTCCGCTTGTACAATCCGGTGTTCGTCGCCGCCCAAGCCGTACCGTCTCGGGTAACCTCCAGCTCCGTGACGGTCGGCACGGACTCTCCCATGTCGATGGGAATCGTCTCTCGGCTCCAACCGAGCTCTGTCGTGTGTCGCGCGACGACGAGTTCCGTCGCAAGTTCATCTCCTCCTGCGACGTAGATTTCGTTCTTGGGGCCAACGGCGATCGAGTGACCCGCAGGGCCCCCGAGTGGTGTCCATTCGAGCTCACGATAAGGGTAGGGGAGACCTTCGCCGTCTTCGAGCCACCGGGTATAGTCGTCGAGCACGCCGTCTTCGGGAATGGGGTGATGATACGGCGACTCCGATTGGGGTTTACCGAGCACCGTGATGCTTGGCGGTTCAAGCACCGGATGCGTCGAGGTCGCCTCGCTCGCATTCGTGACGATGACGACCGATGACGGGGCGCCGTCCGACGAGGTCGAAGTCGGTGCGAGCGCCGAACCCGCCGTCATGGCGTCTTGGGATGAATCCGGCGCCGAGGTCGGTACGCCCTCGGAGACCGGGTGGGCGCGAGGCGCGTCGGACGGCGCCATGGTTTCGCGGACCGCTCGTTGCCGATCGTCGAGTCCTGTCCGCGCGCCGCAGGAGCCGCTCAGCCAAACGGCAGTCAGTAGCAGACAGGCGTCGCGAACCGGTGACCGTTGGTAGCAGCAGGGAACGAACTCGAATGGTTTCACACGGACAACAGTGTCGCCAGCGCTCGCGAATGACGGATCAAACGGAGCGAGGGCCCGACTTCCGTCATCACTCGCGTTCACTCGACGCGAAACGGCACGCGCGCGGGAGTCGGAGTTGCGCGGGATGGTGAATCCACATCCGAGCCGGCATCCGCCGCGGCGCTCGTTTCGTCGGCCTCCAACGGGGGCGGGGTCAGGTCGGCTGGGGGATTCGCCGGTGTAGACGCCTCGCCGTCGAGGCAGTCAGGGTCATCGACCTTCGAAAGATCCGTGGGACATTTGAGACGCTTCTCACAGAGGCCGGACGTTGCGTTGCAAGCGTAACCGTTCGCGCACTGCGAATAACACCCGCCGTTGACTGCACGGTATCCACTCGCCGCCGCAACGCCCGTGGCAGCGAAAACCAAGGCGCCGGAGTAGTCATGGGGCGCGCTCACCAAGGGGTTCGCCTGGCCCCGGTATGGCACGCACTGCGCCACTGCGGCGGTGAGCAGCCCCGCAACGTGCAACCGCCAGACTTGATGAGCCATTGATTCAAGTTATCCTACGTCGCGGCATCGTTCAATGACGCCAAGCGCCCACCGGCACACGCGCCTCGTCGAGTCCACCGGACCCAGATTGCTCGGGCCGGCACTGTGGCCTTGGTTGGTCGTCGGTCTCGAGCGCCGCTGGGGGTTGGGCCCAGCGCCATGGCGGCACGTGTCGTCTCCCGCCCACCTCGATTTCATTGCGCCGTTGGCACCGCGGAGCGCGTCTTCCCGTGACCAGTCGCGAGATCTGTCGCGTTGCCCCGGCCGCCGAACTGCTAGGGATCGTCAGTGTCGACCATGAATGCGACGTGGTCCAACGTGAGGTTGTACGGAGCGTCGGTAGCTTGGATGACGAAGTCCACCATCATCAACTGTGGAACGACGGCTGTTTCCGTACGCTCGGGTCCAAACTGATGCCACGGGATCTCGAAGTCTCGAAACGTTGCGTCCAGCGCAACCGCGTGGGAACTGCTGAACCAACACTTTTCGGTACACTTCCCGCCGAGTTCGACGGGAATACTCTCCGCCGTTTGGAGCACGACTTGCACGATCCCGGTGCCGCTCGCGCGAAACCGCAGGCCTCGATATGCAGACGCGTCATAACACTCGAGGTGCGCGCCGTGCTCGCTTTGGGTCCGCGCGCGCATGCCCACGCTCAACTTCGCGCCCCAGCCAGGTGTTGCCGGCCCCTCGACCC
>CBINDO010000003.1:0-77784 GCA_966249405.1 uncultured bacterium
GATCGGCAACGTGCGGCCTACCCACTTGCTCGATCGAGACGTGCTCGCGGCGTGGCACGGCCGTGCTCCAGAGATCCGTCCCGACCCTCAACCCAAGGTGACGGCGCGTCACATGCAGGCGCTCCCCGTCGAAGATGGTCGACGACGCCTACCGGTAATATCGAACGACGGTGCGACATGAGCGAGCTTCCGCACACGGAACCCCGCGCTCCCTCCGACGCCTTCGTCTATGGGACGTTGCAGGTTCCGGCGGTGCTGCTGCGGGTTCTCGGTCGCGTGCCGGCGATGCTGAGCGCCGAACTCCACGGGTTCGTGCGCGGCCACGTCCGCGGCCAAACTTACCCCGCCATAGTCCCTCGTGCTGGGTCGTCGGTGTCGGGCGCCGTTCTGCTTTCAGTGCAGGCGTCGGAGTGGCGGTTGCTCGATGCTTACGAAGGCGAGCTCTACGACCCGACGGAGGTGACGGTGACGATAGTGGGCCAAACGCGCCCCGCGCGCTGCTACGTGTTGCGTGCACAATCTGCCGGTCTTTTCGACCCCGCGCCGTGGTCGCTCGAGAAGTTCATCCAGGCGGACCTAAAGGCGTATCTGGACGAGCTCTCCTGACGTGGAACTCCCGGTCATGGTCGCCACCGACGCGGCAGGAACCTTGGCGCGACCAGGTCGGCGACGGTTTGCGTACTACGGCAACGCGATCCCGACCAGGAGCCGCGGCGCCGCCCGAAAAAGGGGGCTTTGGCCCCGCTTCGATTGCATTGCCTACCCGGTTGAGCTTGACTGCTGGCCCCATGCGGCTGCTCATCGAAGCTCACCATCCGGCGCACATCCACTTCTTCAAGAACGCCATCCGTGCGTGGGTCTCGCGCGGTGACCAGGTCAAGCTCTTGGGCCGTGACCGGGACGTGATGAAGCAACTGCTGACGGCGTACGACTACATCCCGAGCACGATTGCGACCACCCAGCAAAAAAACAGTCACTTTCCGCTCCAGGAGATGCTGCAACGTCAAGCCACCGTAGCACGAGAGATCTATCAATTCGGCCCAGACCTCGTGCTCAGCTTGATGGGCAGTTATACCCAACCCGCGTCGCTGTTACGAGTCCCGAGCTTCATCTTCACCGACAGCGAGTTTCAGCACTTCAACCATCGGATCGCACACCCGTTCGCCACTCGCATCTACACGCCAACGTGTTTCTGGAAGGACCTCGGCCCCAAACAGAGGCGGTACAAGGGCTACCACGAGCTCGCGTTCCTACATCCCAAGTACTTCACGCCGCGCGAAGAGGTACTGGACATGCTGGGTGTCGCGAAGCACGAATACATCGTGGTGCGAGTCTCGGCGTGGGACACTCTTCACGACGTGGGCCAATCGGGCTTCGGCTCTGCGCTAGGCGAGTTCATGGATGCGGCCCTCGCAAAGTACAAGGTGCTGATCGTGCCAGAGAAGGGCATCCTCGACCCCAGATACGAAGCGTATCGCATGAAGATCCGCCCCGACTACTACCACGATGCGCTCGCGTTCGCGCGCTTCGTCGTCACCGAGGGCGCGTCGACCGCGTCCGAGGCTGCGTGCCTGGGCGTGCCAGCGGTGTATCTGAATACGACCTCGCGCGGCTACCTCGACGATATCCAGATGCGGTACAACCTCGTCGCCTGTCACACCGATGCGCGCACCGCACTGCGCACGGTGGGCGAGTGGCTCGCGTCCCCTCCCGATATCGAAGAGAGCAAGAAAGCGCAAGCGCGCCTGCTCGAAGAGCACATCGACGTCACCGAATACGTCTTGCGCGAAGTCGACGCAGCCGTGAACGGGGGCCTCTAGCCCAAGTTTCGGTCGCCTCCGACCCAATTAACCCCAAACCAACACAAAGCCATGCGTTACGGATACTTTGACGACGAAAACCGCGAATACGTGATCGAGCGTCCAGACACTCCAAGGTCCTGGACGAACTATCTCGGCTCCACCGAATACGGCGCGATCACGACCAACAACGCCGGCGGATACAGCTTCTACAAGTCTGCAGCCCAAGGTCGCTTCGTACGTCTGCGTTTCAACAGCGTGCCGATGGATCAGCCGGGTCGCTACATCTACCTCCGCGACGACGACAGCGCCGACTATTGGTCGGCGAGTTGGCAGCCCGTTGGTAAACCCCTCGATCAATACAAGAGCGAATGCCGTCACGGCACGGCATACACCAAGATCACCAGCACCTATTCCGGCATCACCAGCGAAACGACGTACTTCGTTCCGCTCGGCTGCGACTTCGAGATTTGGCTGGTCAAGGTGACCAACGACGGCAACACGAAGCGCCGCTTGAGCGCCTTCACCTTTTTGGAGTTCGCCAACGAGTGGCACCACTACCACGACCAGGTCAACCTGCAGTTCAGCCAATACACGGTGAAGATGGCCGTCGAAAACGGCATCGTGCAGTGCGGGATCTTGGACAACGTCCCCGCCGATCCGGAGAACTTCGAGAACCGCGACCAGAGCCGTCACAGCTTCTTGGCGCTCGTGAACAGCGAGGTCGTCGGCTATGACACGTCTCGCGAGACTTTCCTCGGCCCCTACCGAACCTATCGTGATCCGCTCGTCGTCGCGGAGGGCGCCTGCAAAGGCAGCTTGGCTCACGGCGACAACGCTTGCGGCACCGTCCACACCAAGTTCGAGCTGAACCCCGGTGAGACGAAAGTATTCTGGGTGATCTTGGGTGTGGGCAAAGCCAGCGACGCTGGGCTCCGCGCCAAGGTCAAATTCTCGACGTTGAGCGAGGTCGAGCAGGGTTTGGCCGCGCTCAAGAACTACTGGCACTCGCGGCTCGGTAACCTCACGGTCGAGACGCCGGACGCTGACTTCAACAGCATGATCAACGTCTGGAACGCGTACAACTGTTTGATCACCTACGCGTGGAGTCGCGCCGCGAGCCTCGTGTACTCGGGTGAACGCGACGGGCTGGGTTACCGCGACACGGTTCAAGACATGCTCGGTGTCTTGCCGGCGATCGCCGAAGAAGCGCGGGGCCGTCTGGAGCTCATGATCACTGGTCAGAACTCGACCGGCGGAGCCATGCCGGTGGTGAAGCCGTTTGCGCATCGGCCTGGTCACGAGGCGCCGACGACGCACTACCGCTCCGACGACTGCTTGTGGCTGTTCAACACCGTGCCTGCGTTCGTCAAAGAGACGGGCGACATGGCGTTTTACGACAAGGTCTTGCCGTATTCGGACAAGGGTGAGGCCACGGTGCTGGGCCACCTGCGCCGCGCGCTCGAGTTCAACATCGAGCGCAGTGGTGCTCACGGGTTACCGTGCGGTCTCGAAGCCGACTGGAACGACTGTTTGCGCTTGGGTGAGCGCGGCGAGAGCGTGTTCGTCACGTTCCAGCTCAGGTATGGTCTCAAGACGTACATCGAGATCTGTACGCGGCTGAAGCGGGAGGGCGAGGTCGCGTGGGCTCAGGGCCAACTCGAGCGGCTGGACAAGGCGATCCAAACGCACTGTTGGGACGGCGAGTGGTTCGTGCGCGCGTATCACGAGAACGGCAGCGTCATCGGCGCTCGCAGCTGTGGGGAAGGCATGATCTTCCTCAATACCCAGTCATGGGGCGTGCTCAGCGGCGCCGCGACCGCTGCCCAAGCGGACAAGGCGATGCAATCGGCGAACAAGTATCTGGCCACCGACTACGGGCTGGCAATTTGTGACCCGCCCTACAAGACCGCCGAGACGAGCGTGATCCGCGCCATGGTGCTCAACGAAGGCCAGAAGGAGAACGCCGGCATCTTCTGCCATCCACAAGGTTGGGCCGTGATCGCCGAGACGATGCTGGGCAACGCCGACCGCGCGTACGCGTATTATCGGGCGTACATGCCCTCGGCTTACAACGACCGCGCAGAGATCCGTCAAATTGAGCCGTACGTGCACTGTCAGTCGACGCACAGCAAATACAGCGGCTTGTTCGGAGCGAGCCGTCTACCGTGGCTCAGCGGCACGGCTTCTTGGAGCTACTTCGCCGCGACTCAACACATCTTGGGTATTCAACCCGACTACGATGGCTTGCGGATCGCTCCGTGCTTGCCGCACGTGTGGCCGAAGGTCTCCGTCTCACGAACGTTCCGGGGTTGCCGCTTCGACATCCAGATCGTCAACGGCAAGAACGGTACCGACGTAAAGTCGTTGGTGGTGAACGGAGAGGCCGTGACGGGAAACCTGATCCCGACCAACCTGTTCAAAGATCACAACGTGGTAACCGTAGAACTGTTCTGAGGAGCACTCGGGCTGGGCCGTTCACGTAGCTGCCCAGCCCCGAGCGCCGTTTATGCCAACGCCGCGCGACTAGGAGAGCCCATGGAAGAGCGCTTTTGTATTTTGGAAACCAAGGTCTCCTACCACGACAAAGACCTGTCCGAACTCAACCAGATCGTGTTCCGGCAACAGCAACTCATCGAGCGCCTGCAAGCGCAGCTCAAGGTAGTTACCGAGCAACTGAAAGGCGTGGGCATAGAGGTCGACCCGTCCCGGCACCAGAAGCCGCCGCACTATTGAGCGCAGCGTGTGCCCGTTGCCGCGCGCTGCGTGTTGTCGCACCTCACACGACACGCAGAACTTGGCGCCGCGCGGATTTGCGGGGAAAATGGAGAGGAGGACCCATGCAAACGCCTTCCGAGCCCCCGCCGTCCGCAGCCTCGACCCCGGCCACCGTTGCCGCAACGCCAACAACCGGAGACACGCCGCGTTTTCCGGGGCCGGTCAGCGCGGTGTTGCTTGCTGAGCTCGACCGCTACGTGCGCGCCGAGCCGAGGCCGTTCGCGCTCGATCTGAAGCGCGGCCACGGCATGTATCTGGTTACCGTAGACGGGCAAGAGCTGTTCGACTGGGCCGGCTATTTCGGATCCAAGTTAATCGCCCACAATCACCCGCGGCTCTACGAACCAGATTACGCGACGCGTTTACTCACCGCCGCAAACAACAAGGTGGGCAATCCCGACTTCTTGACGCCCGAATGCGTCGCCTATTATCGGTTGCTCTACGAGCTCGCGCCGCGCTGCATGCTCGGGCCCGAGCTCGAGGTATATGCCGTCAACTCGGGTGCCGAAGCGGTCGAGAACATGATGAAGTATCTCATCAATCTCCACCGCGAACGGTTGCAGGCTGCGGGCAAAACGGAAGGGGCCAAACGGTTCGTCTACTTCGACCAGGCGTTCCACGGTCGTACGGTCTTCGCGCTCAACGTCACGCGTCTGCGCCAAGACCCGACGATGACGAAAGACTTCCACGGCATCATCCCGCACAACGTGCAAGTGCCGTTTCCCTACCTCGACAACTCGCGACCGCCCGCCGAAAGTGAAGCCAGGGCCCAAGCCAGCTTATCGACCATCGAGGCGGTGTTGCGTCAACACCGAGACGAAGTCGTAGCCGTAATCGTGGAGCCGCTACAGGGGGCGGGCGGGCATCGCGTCGCACCCGCGAGCTTCTTTCCGCAGCTGTCCGCGTTGTGTCAGCGCTACGAAACGCAGCTCGGCTTCGACGAAGTCCAAACTGCGGGAGGTCAAACCGGCACCTTCTTCGCGATCGATGGCCTCGACCTGCCATTCCCACCTCAGGCAGTGGCCACGGGAAAGAAGCTCGGAAACGGCGTCGTTTACATGCGGCGCACCATGACGGACCGCGGGATCCTCGACAGCACCTGGGGCGGCACGCTCGCCGACATGGTGCGCTTCGTCCAAGAGATGACGATCGTCCGCGAAGAGCGGCTGATCGAGGCAGTGCCAGACAAGGCCGCGCATCTCCAGGGCGTGCTGGAGCAGCTGAACACGGAGTTCCCCGAGCTCATCTACAACGTACGTGGGCTCGGAATTTACCAAGGGTTCTCGATGCGTCATCCGGCCCACAAAGGCCTGCTCGTCAGCCTCGCGCTGCAGCGAGAGCAGCTGGTGTTGCTCGGAGCCGGCACACGCTCGATTCGGCTGCGTCCGCACTTGAACGTGACCAAGGCCGACATCGACGAGCTGGGCGTCAGGTTGCGGCGTTTACTGGCGAGGCCGGAGTTCAGCGACGCGGCTCCGCCGAGCTTCCGCGACGAGTGAGCGCCGGTGGCCAGAGTGAGCCGTTATGCGCGGTGAAAGTTGGGCAACGCGCTCGACGACGCTCCTCGCCGAGCCTGGTGTCGGCGCGCCGTCACTGGGTTGAGTACCCAGGCCCTGCCCGCCGTGTTAAACCTCGGCCAAGTGCGTCGAATCGTCTTTGCCATCGCGCTGGGGGTATGGTGGTTATCCGTCCCCCGGGTAAACGCTGAGCCAATCACCGGGCAAACGCCGGACGCACACCTCACTCCCCAGCTAACTTGGCAGGCTCCTCCGACCTGCCCCGCTCCAAAACCCCTACCCTCTATGCGTACCGCCGCGACGTTCGAGCGCGGGCCGTCGGTGGTGGTCGTGACCGAAACGGGCGGTTTTGGGGCGGTGATGTTGGCCCGTTGGGGTGGCCACGAGCTAACGCGCAGGTTTAGCGCGCGCACCTGTGACGAGATCAACGGCGCAGTGCTCGTTTCGCTGTCGCTGCTCGACGCCGGCACCGCGGAATTGTCTCCGGTGGGCTCGGCCCCCGAAACCGAGCCCGTCGTTGGCGACGTCACGGCACCGTCAGACGCTCCAAACCCAACGCCCAACGACGCCTCAACGTCGCCTCCACCCGCGTCCAATCTCGACCCGGGATTGCCCGCCACGCTGCCGAACGAGGCAAACGGTGCGGTTCCGGACCCTACTCCGGTCGCGGCCGAAACCAGGGCAGATTCGGCCAACGCGGCGGAGGCCCTGCCAAGGGCGCCCGCCGCAGCAGAGGCGCCCAAAAGTGAAGAAAAAACGGTCCCTGACGCGCCATCGGACGGGGAGACGGCTTCGTTACCGCTCGTCGAAACGGTGGGTTTGGTGATTGGGGCCGGCACGGACTCACTGCAGTGGGCTACCGCGGGCGTGGGAGGCGCCGTGAGCATGGGAGTCGGAGCGTGGCGAGGATCCCTGCAAGTTACCGGAAGTAGGTCGTTGACGACTGCGGCGATGGCTGGCGTCGATGTGCAGGTTTGGCTCGGCGAGCCGCGGCTCCGGGCGTGTCATGGCTGGAACGGCACGCTGCGTTGGGCAGTGTGCGCAGCGGGTTTCGTCACTTTTCTGCGCGCCACGGCTACCAACGTCGAGCAGCCAACTGCCGACTGGACGTGGTTACCTGGCGCAGGACTCGACGGCGAGTTCGCCGTGCAATTGACCAACCGCTGGGAGTGGGTGACCAGGTTGGAACTGAGCGTCCGCGCGCACCGCGCCGATTTGTTCGTCGAGGGCCGCGGTAAGCTCGTGGAGTTGGGTCCCGTGGCTGGACGGGTTTGGCTAGGACCACGTTGGACGCTCTGAATGTGAATCAGGGCTAGGTGGGGTGACCCGATTGGTTACGCGCCTCGACCGGCCGTGTTTTTCTCGTTCCGCGGCGCGTGCTCGCCGACACTCACTGGAAAGCCAACCCTCGACCCGTGTTTTTCCGTGATTCTCCTGCCACAAGCCAGCCCGACTGGGAAACCATGCGCGCCGAGCTCATCCCGCGGGCATGGCGAACGTTGTTGCGGCTGGGCGTGCCTCGAGATGCCGTGGAGGACGCGACCCAAGATGCGCTGCTCGTCCTCCACCGTCGCCGCGACGAGTTTCGAGGGGATTCCCGGTGGGACACGTGGTTCTTCGGCATCCTGCTTCGCACCGCGCAAGCTTACCGGCGTCGAGCACGACGTGAACGAGCGCAACTTCTGCCCTTGGACGCCGACGTTTTCGCGCCGTTTGCGACGTCGGGGCCGAGCCCTTTGGACGAAACGGAACGGAGGGCCGCTGCTGCGTTGCTTCACCGCTTACTTCGGGAGCTGCCCGACTCCCTGCGCGAGATATTCGTGCTGGTGGAGCTCGAAGAGTTGGAATTGCAGCCCGCAGCCGACGTATTGGGGTGGTCACTTTCCACCGCCAAAGGTCGACTGCGCGACGCCCGCAAGGCGTTCAATGCGGCAGTCGACCGAACGCGCGCTCAAAACCGCCACCTGGAGGCCAAGAGCTCATGCTCGAACGTGACGAAGATTCGCTGACCGAGGACGCGCGCTCGCTGCTCCGCGCCGCACGCGGCGGCGAGGCTCCAACGGCTTCCGAATATACCCGCATCAAAAGCGCTCTCCTCGAACAGGAACGCAGCCTCGGGTCTCAGGAGCTGGTGCGGCGAAGCTCCGCGAACGCCTCGCCGAAGTCTATTCCGGCTTGGCGCTCGCGATGGCGGGCGACGTTGCTGGCGGCGTTGGTGGTATCCGGCAGCATCGGTGCGGTGGCGAGTCCACAGCTCCGAGATGCGGTGAGACAATTGACCGAAGTATTACCATCGTTCATCCAACGGCAATCCAACGCGGAGCTGCCGAGTAGCGTGGGCGGTCAATCCCGCGGTTCGACGGCCACTTCGGCGCCCTTCTTACCCCCTCCACCACAGGCCCACGACCCCGGTTCGGTCGACGCCGCGCCCAACGCCACCCCAAGCACCACGTCGCAAACGCTCAGCGCTGCCGCGCGCGACCGTCCCACGGAAACGGTGGAACCGGCGACGTCGGGACGCGAAGAGTCGAGCAAACGCAGCTCGAGAGCCAACACTCCGAATCGGAGCATCGACACCGAACTCGAGTTGGTCGTCGCCGCCCGCAACGCGCTCACACGCGGCGACCATCCCGAAGTGCAACGGCTGGTTCGCGTTCATCGGAGCAAGTTCGCGCAAGGTGAGCTTGCACCCGAAGTGGCAGGGATCCGAGCGCTGAGCGATTGCCGCAGCGGAGCAGGTTCACGGTCTGCAGCTGCTTACCTCGAACGTTACCCAGAAACCCTCCTCACTCCGGGCTTGCGCAAAGAGTGTCGACTCGATGCGATTTCCGTTCCGCCAACTCCCAACGAACGCACTCAAGGAACGACGACTCGACAATGATGAGCGTCGTCAGGGAGATATTCATGCCAAACCAGAACAATCGTGCTCGTTCCCTCACCCTACACGCGTTCGGGTACGCGCTGGGGATAACCGCGCTGGGTCTCCTCTCCGCGTGTGGTAGCAAGGGACTCTACATTGGAGTCGACGGAGAACTAGTGGACCCCGGCGGCGACGAGCCATCGTCCCCCACATCGCCGTCACCTGCCGGCACATTCGGTGCCTGCGGTAACGGCGTCCTCGATCCCGCCGAGGAGTGTGACGACGGGAACCCCGACGACGGCGACGGCTGCAACAGCTCCTGTTCCACCGAGCCAACCCCCACTCCTGCTCTTCCTACGAGCTCTGGATCACCAAGCGGCGCGCCGCCGCTCACCACCGCCACGCCCCCGACCTATTGCGGCGACGCCATCATCCAAGACGGCGAAGAATGTGACGACGGCAATGTCGACGATGGGGACGGCTGCAACAGCACCTGCGCCGCCGAACCAACGCCCACTCCCCCTCTTCCCTCTGGTTCGCTCTCACCCAGCGGCGCGCCGCCGCTCACCACGGCACCACTCCCGAGTTACTGCGGCGACGCCCTCGTCCAAGACCCGGAGCAATGTGACGACGGCAATCTCGACGACGGTGACGGCTGCAGCGCCCTATGCAACGTCGAGATGCCGTGAGCGTTCCCTGACGTTGCTCGACGTGAGTCGTCGAAATGAAGAAAGGCGCCGTCACGCGGCGCCTTTCTTCATTTCGCGACGAGCCAGCTCAACCGGCGTCCGCGCCTGATCCCGGTGGCGTCACCCTGATATTCACTTGCTTCGCAACATTGCCTAGGCTCACGCGAACACCAACCGTGCCCGCCGCCAACACGGTGAGCAACCCGTTTTCGTCGATGGTTCCAAACTCTTCACCGGAGTTTTGTTCCCAAGTCACCTGGTCGGTGATGTCTCGCTCGCTGCCGTCCGAGTACACACCAGTCGCCGTCAGCTGATACTGATTGGTACCTGCAGCCGTCCTGGTCACGTTGATCTCGTCCAGAACCGCGGGCGTCACTTGCACGACGATCGGCTCCGACGTGGTGCCGTTGAGTTCGATGGTGATCTCGGTGGTGCCCTCGGCGAGAGCTTCGAGTTCTCCAGTCTCGTCGACCGTGGCGACTTCAGGGTTGCTCGACGTCCACACGCCGACTGCAGCGACGTTATCGGTGTTGTCCTCGGGGTAGTTAGCCGTGGCCACGAGCTGAATCGAACGTCCCGCCGGAACGCCCGCAGACGGCTCAGTCACGATGATGCTTTCGGGCGTTCCGTGCTCCACGTTGATCTCGAACTCGGCCACCTTGCCACGAACTTCGGCGGTGATGCGCGTCTGCCCAGCGGCGTGACCCGTCACCATGCCACGTTCGACCGACGCGATGCTGCTGTCGTCAGAAGCCCACGTCGCTTCGTTCGTGGCATCGCTTTCGTTGCCTTCGGCATCGACGGCGGTCAACAGCAGCTGGACCGGTTCACCGATCTCGATCACGTCTCCCGGGTTGGCAAAGTCGATGATCAACTCAGTGGGCGGGGGACCTGCGTCCTGCTCACCCTCCGTGCCTTCACCGCCACTGGAGGCAGGTGGCGGGTCGTCGAGTTGGATGCTGTCGTCGACGCTCGACCACGGGCCACAGGTCGGAAACTGGAGGGTCTTGGTCGCGCACGCCAAGGTGGCTTGGACGCCGGCGACTTCTCCGGCGCCCAGCTTGGTACAAACCGCAGCCGGCAGTTGCGCGCGAACCGAGGTGGGCTTGCTCCCCGTGGCCGTTTTCCAGCCGAAGGTATTGTTCTTGTCGAGGGGGATGTAACAAGGAGGTTCCTCCGCTCGTTTGCAGATGCCGTCACCGTTTTCAGGGTTGAGCAGAGCAAGGTTGAGTTCGTAGCCCTCGGGCACCCCTACCTCGACGATGCAGTCTTCGTCCGGCACGACGCGGAAGCTCGACTCGAAACACTTCAACGTGTCGAAGCACAGACCGTTTTTCGGTTCGTCGGCACCGCCGAAGACGTCAGAGGGGTCGTAGTCCTTCAGGTCGTCCTCATCGACCGTTACGTCGACGCAACTACCGGCGCGGCACACCTGGGCGCGCCCGTTCTTGGGTTCGCACGAGCTCACGTAGCCGGCGTCTTTCGGCAGCTCTTCGACCTGTCCATCACACAGCCACTGGATGGGGACGAACAGCGTCGCGGTTCGTTCCTCGGGGATCGTCGTAACGGCCTGAGCGAACACTCGCGCTTCTTTGCTGCGCAAGCCGATCACGGTGACTTCGACGCGAGGCGTCGGGTCGTCGACGCTAGCGACCACCGCCAACGTCGCTGGCAGCTTGGTGACCCAGTCTTCGCCGGGAGCGATGATGTAGTTCTTGTCGTGGTATGGCTTGCCCCCGAGTTTGACGAGGATCTTCACCTGGGTCACGTCTTTGGGCAGGCTCATGTCCGTTTGAAGGACGACCATCAGTTGTCCGCGGACCTCGGGATCGTCTGCTTTGCAGGCAGTGAACGCCAGACACGCCAACAATACACGCCACACCTTGGACCAATCGAGCCAACGCCTGTTCATCATCGCCACCACTTTGGAAACCGTTTGGACGTTCGACGCACTCATGCTCAGAAGCTCGTCCTCAGAAAGACCGTGTCCAGCGTGCCCTCTTGGGCAGGTGCAGGCTTCTGGTCTTTGGGTTGCAGGTAGAGATACGCACCGGCCCCGGCTCCGGCCAGCGCCAATACGCCCAAGGTGACCCAGAGCCAAGTCGAGCTGGACTCCGACTCACGCTCCATGTCTGGTGGACGTGCTCCGTTGGCGAATGGGTCTGCGTCTTGCAAAGCAACCCGCAACACCTCGTTCTGGTTGTCGGTGATCTGAGCGTCAGTCGAATACGGCAGTTTACCGGGGGCGTTGACCTCGACGCGGTGCACGCCCGAGGGCAACACACCTTCCCACGTCCCGCTCGTCACGCGCTTTCCATCGATGGTGACCGTAGCATCTGCAGGCGAGATCACGCGCAAACGCCCTTCGTGCACCTCGGGTACGAGCCGAATCGGGACGGTGGTGTTGCCAGTCACCTGCTGTTTGACCTCGGCGCGCTCGAACCCTTGTTTGGCCACGACGATCAGGTGCTGACCGATGTCGACGCGCAACGGCGTCGTCATCGGCGTTTGCGCGACGGCGACGCCGTCGACGATGACCTGGGCCCCGGCCTCGTTCACTTGGACCGTCAGATCGGCAACGAACGACTGGATCGTCCCGAGCAGCTGTTGAGCTTCGGCGCGATCGCCGTCGGAGAGCTCCCTGCCCTCGGCTAGGTATTGCTTCACCAAGCGCTCGACTTCGGCGTACTTGCGCTCGGCCTTGCGCGCAGCCGCGATGTTCCACAGCAACCGAGCGTCGTTGCTGGCCTTGTATGCGACTTCCCACTTCAGCGCCGCGCCGGCGTAGTCTCCGTCGGAGTACAGGATGCGCCCGGCCTCGTAGTCCGCCTTCGCGGTGCCGCTGAGGCTCTCGGCGAGGGGCGCTGCAAGCGCAGCGGTGCCCCAAGTCAGAGCCGTGGCGTTCACTGCAAGCGCGACACCGGATGCCGCCAAAAGAGAGCTAGCTGATACTCGCTTGGTCTCGAACATGTGCATAGGCATATAAAGGATTGAGCGGGTTTTTCAGGATATTCACCGATGTGCGGAGAAAATACCCACGCCGTTCACTTGATGTCCATCTGCAGCGGATTGCGATGGGGCTCGGGCTCCGGTCGCTTCGTTTCGACGGCAGGCGCGGGCTTTGGGGTGCCAACGTTCGGCTTGGGAGTGTTGTTTGGGCGACCGGTGAAACCGCGCCGTGGGTCGCCGTCTCCCTCGCCGTTTGGCGAGGCGCTGTTGACGGCCGGAACGACCTCCGTGGGCGCCACCGCGCTCTGGTGAGACGTGGGTTGCGGAGCAGGTGCCGGGCTGGGCGTGGCCGTGACTTGGGCATGGGGCGCGGGTGCGTTCGGCGCCGACGGCGTCGCTGCCAGCGTGGCCGTGCCGTCCGTAGTCGGCGCCTGTCCGGAGTCGCGACCCACGGCAAACCAAACGCCGACTCCCAGCGCGACGACGCCAGCTGCGGCGGCGACGATCAAGGCGGTCGAAACGCCTCGCTTCGGCGCCGGATCCGACTCGCGCGACCACTCGCCCTTGGTCCCGTCTCGCGGGATCGGCGAGTGTCCAAAGGTCGCCGCAGGGGCGGTCGAACTCCCGCTGGATTTCGTTCCAGAGCCAAGTGCTGAGCCGCTGCTCATCCCTGCGCCGCCCAGCGTCACCTTCATGGACGGAGGATGGCCGGACTTGGCGATGCGTTCGATGTTCCAGTGAGAGCGACGAGGCGCGAACGGCAGCAACGCGGTCGCGAGCTCGGTGACCGTTTGATAGCGACGCTCGACCGACTTCTCGAGACAGCGGTTGACTACGCCGGCTAGCCCCGGTGGGACATCGGAGCGCAGCTGCAACAGGTCATCGGGCTGCTGTTGCATGATCGCCGCCATGAGCAGCGGTAAACTCTGAGCTTGAAAGGCAGGACGGCCCGTCAGCAACTCGAACAGGATCACCCCCAACGACCACAAGTCGGTGCGCGGGTCGACCTCGCGCGGGTTCGCGAGTTGTTCCGGCGACATGTACGCGGGCGACCCCATGAGCATCGCCGGATTGGTGAGCGCCGCCTGGTTGGGCTCCGGATCGTTCAGCTTGGAGATGCCGAAGTCGAGGACCTTGATGAGCGGTGTGCGGTCACGACGGTGAGTCAGGAACAGGTTCGCCGGCTTGAGGTCTCGATGCACGATCCCCATCTCGTGCGCCTCCTGCATGGCGGCGCAAGCCTGCACGACGTAGTCCACCGCATCCGGCACGGACAAAGGGCCCGTCTTCAGGAGTTCGCTGAGATCTTCGCCGTCGAGGAACTCCATCACCATGTACGGCGTCCCCGTGTCGGTGTGGCCGACATCGATGACCTTGGCGACATGTTCACTTTCGATCCGCACTACCGCACGCGCCTCGCGCACGAACCGGGCGATCACCTCAGGGTTCTGGGTGTACGTTCCGTGCACGAACTTGACCGCCACCAAGCGGTCGAGCTCCATGTGCGTGGCTGCGAACACCATGCCCATGCCTCCCGCACCCAAGATGCGGTCTAGCCGGTATTTTCCTGCGATCACGTCGCCGACACGGGGCTGCGCGTGCGATTGAGCGTCGGGGTACTCCATCAGTAGGCTGCGAAGATAGCAGATCCCGGGTGGGAGTGGCAGCTTCGCTCACTGCTTTGCGGTGGCCCGAGCTCCGGGGCCCACTCTGGCACGCAGCGATCCATACATGCATGGGAGTTTGGTTGCATGTAGGTACGGCAGGGGGCACCAAACGGCCCCCCTGCAATTCAACGAGCTTGCGCATCGACGCAAGCGGTGGCGGGTTCAGTCGCCGAGGCTGTCCCGACCGTCGCGGGTCCAGCGCAGGCGCGGCTTGCGCGCAGCGCGAGCCTCGTCGACGCGGTTCAAACGCGTGATGTGAGGCGCCGTTTTCACGACCTCGGGGTTGGTTTCGGCCTCTTGCTTGATTTGGACCATCGCCTGAACGAAGGCGTCCAACGTCGCCTTCGTTTCGGTTTCGGTCGGCTCGACCATCAACGCGCCACGAACCACCAGCGGGAAGTACACCGTGGGCGGGTGGAAGCCGTAGTCGATCAGCCGCTTCGCGACGTCCAACGTCTTGACGCCCGTCTGCTGCTCGATTTCACGGTCCGTGAACACGGCTTCGTGCATGACCGACTCGTTGAACGCCAACGGGAAGTGCTCGCGCAGCCGCGCGGCGACGTAGTTGGCGTTGAGCACTGCCATGTCCGACACCTGCCGCAGCCCTTCTGGCCCCAACTCACGGATGTAGGTGTACGCTCGCACCATCATGCCGAAGTTGCCGAAGAACGACCGCACACGACCGACGCTGGTGGCGCGCTCGTGTTCGAACGAATACACGCCGTCGGCGCTGCGGCGCACCACCGGGATGGGTCGGTACGGCTCGAGCAACGCCTTGAACGCGACTGGGCCGGAACCCGGGCCACCACCGCCGTGCGGCGTGGTGAACGTCTTGTGCAGGTTGTACTGCATGACGTCCACACCCGCATCGCCGGGACGCGCGCGCCCCAGGACGGCGTTCATGTTCGCGCCATCGCCGTAGACCAAACCACCACGCTCGTGGACCATGGCCGCGAGCTCCGGCATCGCCGTCTCGTACAACCCGAGGGTATTCGGGTTGGTCACCATCAAACCCGCGACGTCATCCGGGTGTTCCGCGAGTGCCCGCGCCAGCGCCTCGGGCTGCAAGCGACCCCCTTGTGTGGGGACACCGACCGTCTCGAAGCCGTTGAGCGAGCAACTCGCCGGGTTCGTGCCGTGCGCGCTGTCTGGGATGAACACCTTGCGCGGGCTGCGCCCCTTGGCGGTGTGGTAGGCGCGGATCATCATCAGACCCGTGAGTTCGCCCTGAGCACCAGCTGCGGGTTGCAGGCACACGTAGTCCATGCCTGCGATCTCGGCGAGCATCTTCTCGAGCTCGTACATCAGGTGCAGCGCACCTTGCACTTCGCTCTCGGGCAGGTATGGGTGCAGGTTGGCGAAGCCGGGTAGGCGCGCGGCCCACTCGTTCACCTTTGGGTTGTACTTCATGGTGCACGAACCGAGCGGGTAGAACTGGCTGTCGATGCAGAAGTTCCACTGGCTCAGGCGCACGAAGTGACGTACGGCTTCTGGCTCACTGACCTCGGGCAGGCCCGCAGGGGCCGAGCGAGCGGCGGACCCGAAGTGCTGTTCACTCGAAACCTGTGGTACGTCGAGCTTCCCCAGAGAAGCGCCGTGACGCCCCGGGGTGCCGAGTTCGAAGATACACGGCTCTTGAAACTGCAGACCAGGAGCCGCTCCCAACGGGAGCGGGGTCGGCGCGTTGCCCCGACCTGGCGCGGTGACTCCGGACCCAGACGTGTTGTCGGTGCTCATTCCCACTCGTCTTCTTCGCCTTCGCTCTTCTTCTTCTCGGAGCCAGACGCGTTTTTGCTCTTCTTGTCGCCGTCCCAGTCAGCGCCTTCGACGGCGGTCTGCGTCTCGTCGGGCATGACGCTCTTGGGATCGGGCTTCATGTTGCGTTGCTTGACGGCGTTCCAATGGTAGCCGGCTTCGTTCTGATCCATGCCCCACTCGCCGTGGATCTCGTGGTCGACGTTGTCTCCATCGGGCACCACGTACTTGAAGTAACCTTTGCCGCTCGAGTTCGCGGCGGGGCCTACGATGCCGATGCGGTGCTCGGTCCAGTCATAAGTAAACAGATCGCCGTCGACCTTGCCGCTCATCTCGCCCCACTTGTCGCCAGCGGCCGTGCGCCACTTGCCGGTCGCGGAGTCGCCGGAGGTCGTGATGTGCAGATAGCCGTATACGGTGTCGTAATAGACGCCACGCCAGTCACCATCCGACGGCATCGCGCCCGGACGAACGTTTGCCTTGACGACTTCGGGCTGAGAACTGCAGCCCACGGATAGAGCCGCACCCGCGAGCCCCGCAATCAATACCCAGTTGCACACACCCCGTCTTACAGCCATGCGTCCACCGTAGCGGGTCGCCCCGCGAGAGTGGAAGCACAAAATCATCGCGACGCCGCTAGCAGCCTGCTGCCAAAGTCGGGACGAACTCGGCGACAGCGCGACGCTCGGTCCGCCGTGACATCATGGCGCACTGCGTTTCTCGGCCGGCTTGACTTGGGTTCTTGCGGGACGTCCTGATCGCGCCGACAACCAGCGGGCTCCGTCTGCGCCTTGCTCAATCACGATCGAACCCACCCGTTCTGCGAGCAGCTTCTGCCGAACCGAGGGGTTGGTGGCTATAATACTACAGGCGCGCTTCAAGCGTTCCCAATCCAAACCGGGCAGCGGCTGGTCGGCGCGCAGCGAGCCGGGAGCGAGCCAAACCAGGAGCACCTGGGGCCTCGCGTGTTCGGCGCGGAGGAGCTGGTCGAGCGCCATCAACACCGGCGCGACCTCCCAACCATGGGCGAGTACGACGACCTCACCGTCAGCCCGCAGTTCGGAGAGCAGGTGCGACTGGAGCATGGTGGAGGCGGCCTGCCAGACCTCGACGGCGCGGTGCACGACCACGCCAGCGATGCCGGCCGACGTCTCCGCGGCATCGCGCTGCTCACTTTCGGCGAGCTCCGGGTGCGTCGCTGCAACTTCGGCGGACCGTTCGCCGGCAACCGAGGCAGCGCCCGCGGCTACGTCGGGTTCGTGATGAGCCGTAAACTTAGAATCGCGACTGCCACTCGACGGCACGTCGAGTCGTTCACTCGAAACCATCCACCAATCGACACGTCCACCACGGCTGGTCAGAGCTCGGGCAAGGTCTCCGAGCCAGCGAGCTCCCTCCTGGTCGTTGCCTTGCGCAGCCTGTGTGCTCACAAGGTTAAACTGCACGGCGCGCCCTCTATTGGGCGACGCAACGCCTGTCAAGACGACTCGGCCACGTCACCCAGAGTTCACCCGAGACTCGCAAGAACTTGCGAGTCGAATGCCTCGGTCGGGGCGGCGCGCTCAGCGCAGTGACTTCAATCGCTGGCCGAGATCACGTCCAAATTCGAAAGCATCAGCGGCTCGGCTCGGCCAAACGCAGCGCTCTTCGATCGTGCGGAGTCGTGAACCATCCGCCTCGGCCAACAGCCCACGCAACCACATGCCGTTCTGTTCCTGACGCACCGCGTACGCGGCTACGGGCACCTGACAGCTACCTTCGACGGCCAACATGACGCCTCGTTCAGCCGCGACCGCTATCTCCGTATCGCTGTCGTTGACGGCGCCGAGCAGCGCCTCGGCACGTTCGTCCCCAACGCGTATCTCGATGCCGAGGGCGCCTTGCCCAACGGCGGGGAGACACACCTCCGCTTCCAGCACGTGCGTGTAGCGCGCTTGGAACCCCAGACGATTGAGGCCGGCGGCCGCGAGCACGACAGCGTCGACCTCCCCCTCTTCGCACTTGCGCAAGCGGGTGTCGACGTTGCCTCGGAGCGGCACGAACGAAAGATCCGGTCGCAGTCGCTGCAACTGGACCACACGCCGCAGTGACGACGTGCCCACCCGCGCCCCCGCCGGAAGTTCCTCGAACCGGACCCCGGTGCGCGTCTTGATCACGTCGCGCGCGTCCTCGCGCGTCGGAATGCAAGCCAAACGTAGGCCGGCGGCGAGTTCGGCGGGAACGTCCTTCAACGAGTGGACCGCGACGTCCGCGCTGCCGTCGAGCAGCGCCTCCTCGATTTCCTTGATGAACAGGCCCTTGCCGCCGATCTGATTGAGGGCGCGATCCTGGATCCGGTCACCGGTCGTAGTCACGTGGAGTTCGCGGGTCTCTACGCCGGTGGCCGCGGTGAACTGGGCCATCCAAGCACGCGCCTGGGCCAATGCGAGGGCGCTCTTGCGCGTGGCCACGGTTACGAAAGCACTACTCATGGGCGGCTGCGTAGCACAAGCTTTCGGCGGTCGCTGGTTTTTGACGCCTGGCGCGAGGCCACATCCAGCAAGCCACGCCCCGCAACCGCACCCATCAATCGCGGCGGCGAACGCGAGCAGCCCGCTGCGTCGAGCTCACAAGCCCAACCCCGATATGATGCCGGGTGCGGGCCGAGCGCCGCTGAGCCGGGTTTGCTCCCGGCCCCCGCTGAATTTGATGAGCGTCGGGATGCTCTCGATTCGGTAACGTTGGGCAACGCCGCGCAGCACGTCGGTGTTGACCTTGGCTACCACCGCGTGCCCCGCCTTTTGAGCGGCGACCTTCTTCAGCTCGGGCGCTACCACTCGACAGGGTCCGCACCACTCAGCCCAGAAGTCCACCACGACCGGGAGCGGCGAGTTGGCGACGAGATCGTCGAACTCCGCCTCGGAAGTTAACTCCAGCGGCGCAGCCATCGGCGCGAGCGCCGTCTTGCACTTGGGGCAACGGGCCGCTTCATCCAAACGTGCCGCAGGGATCCGATTGTTGGCACCACACCCCGAACATCGAACGATCATGTTTCCTCGCTGGTCATACCGGAGCGGCGCACCGAACACCGGCCGATTCCTTCACGATAACCACGAGCCCGAGCTCGTAAAGGTGGGGTCCAACGGCCACCCGGCGCGCACGCCGCACGCACCGTGGTGCGGCGCCCGCCGATACTGCTCCAACGCCGATGGAACGGCTCGACTCAACCAAAGGAGCGACGACGCAGCCGCGTTAACCCAAGGACGCCGAACGCGGCGAAGGCGGCGAGGCCCAGACCGCTCTGGTTTCGGTGGCGACCCGGGACGGAGCAGCCGCAACCGTCGCTCCCGGGCTGCGTACCCACGGGCGCGCCGTCCGTGCCCAACGGGGCGCTGGTCGTGGCGGCCGTCTCCGAGGGGCTGGTCGACGTGCCCGGCTGCCCCGGGGGAGTGCCGGGTATCGTCGCATCCGGTGTCGTCGTGCCACCGCTGGTTGGGGTCGGTGAAGTGCCGTTGGTTGGAGTGCCTGGATTGGTGCCGCCAGTGGTGGGGTCGTTGGTGTTGGGAGCGGTGCCCGTGCCGCTGCCGGTGGGCGTAGTCGCGGTGTCGTCCGACGTCGTCGGATCGACGGGGCCGTCCCCAGGCGGGACCTCGGGGGCGATGACTTCGGTCTCCACGTTCAGCGGCAGACGCGCGGGCGGCCCCAGGTAAGAAGCGGGCACGGCGCCGGTCTTGACGACGATCTTCTGCACGACCACGCCAGGATCGACCATCCACAGGTTCAAGGCATGTTCACCCGCAGCGGCAATCGTATGCGTCGTGGACTTGACGATGACGTTGTCGCTCACCCACTTTTCCCACGCCGGCGCCGTATCGGTGAAGTTCGCTGGCAGCTCGGTGTGCATGTCGACTGTGGTCGCCTGCCCACCGTCGAATCCGACGGCGTACTTCAGGCCTGTCCCGTGTACAGGGAGCGATGGCGACAAGTATACATCGACCGTCACTTGTCCGGTCTTCCACAGGTACATCTGATAGTCGAGGTGCGGCGCGTTCCCCGATGGGGTGACGGGAGCCGCGTTCGGTGGGTCCGAAACCACGGCCGACCCCGTACGCCCCAAGTCGGGCACTTGGATCCAACGGGCGTCGGCGCCGTCGACACGTTCCGTGAAGTGAGACGCGTCGATCGAGACGTAACCGTTGCTCTCCACGAAGCCCATCACCGCTTCGGGACGCGGCGTCTCCGGATTGCGGAGCGGCAGGTTCACGGTCACCGTGGCGCCGCCGCCTGCAATGGCGATCGCCGCGCTGGTGTCGCCCATCGGAACCTGCGCCCAATCCACCGTCACGCCGAGGCGGGTGTCGGCGGTTACGGTGCCGGAAGCCGGCGTCACCGTGACGTAAGGCTTGTCGCTCGTGGCGGTGAAGTCGAACGATCCTGCGCCGCGGTTGAACACCTCGATGCGCCGGTCTTCCTCGGGGTAATACACGGTGAGCTCCGGCAACGTGAGCGCGCCAGTGGTCGCGGCCTGGCGCGAACCTTCCACTGCCACGCCCATCGCCGCTTGGCCGCTCGCCTGCAGCCGTTTGGTCGTCGGCACCACGTCGACCTCGGGGTTGTCCCAGGACGTATAACTGATGTGGGTTTGCGTCATCAGCTGGTCCCACTTGCCGTCGTTGATCGAGTGATACTGCTCCGTGATGACGGCGTCGTTGTCGAACAACTCCTGCACGCGATCGGCCATGGCGTTGGTCGAGACGCGGCCCTGCGAGTTGTAGAGGTCGTTCTTACCAACCGAGACGTACATCTCGTTCAAGTTGGCGCACGCGCGGATCGGGAACAACACCAACTGGAAATACGCCGAACGCGCCTCTTCCGGGAGCTTGGCGTCGATCTCCTCGGCCTTGGCGACGAGGGCGTTGTACTCGTCCACGACCGTATCGGCCTCACGGAAGTTCTCGACGCTATACGTGGTGCCACTCAGCAGCTCCGGCTTCCGACGCCCGTTGAATTTCGAGTACTGCGAAACCAAATGAGCGATCTCTTCGGCATGTTCCGGCCCGAACTGAGCCTCCGCCCAGCGGCGCGGATAATCGACGAGCCTCGGCGTCGTCCAGCTCTCCGGGTTCCACGCCATGTCCATGAAGAAGTGGAGCGGATACTCCATCGGCTTGATGTCCCCGACGTTCACGATCCACACCTGTCGCGCTCCGAGACTGTAAGAGCGCCGCATCTGCTCCCAAACGCGCGGAATCGGGTTGGTGTTCAGCCAACGGTAGCTACGCGGACCGCCGACGTAGTCGTAGTGGTAATACACGCCGTACCCGCCCGGGCGGGGCGCCGCGTTGCGCTGTGGCAGGCGCCGCACATTGCCCCAGTTGTCGTCCGCGAAGATCAGCGTGACGTCGTCGGGTACCTCCATGCCTTCGTCGTAGTAAGTCTGGACCTCCTTGTAGAGCGTCCACACCTGCGGGATCGTGGCGACCGGTTTGCCCGTGACGGACCCCAAGATGGTGCGCTGGTCCGAGACCACCTGCTCGAGCAACGGGATCCCCGCGCTCGGATTCGGGATGTCGCCGCTGCCGCGCATGCCCACGGTCACGAGTGTCTCACGATCACCCATGCGCTCGATGCCGCCCTCCCAGAAGGACCGCAAGGTCGCGCCGTTGGTGTCGTAACGCCAATCGTCGGCGGTGTGCCCGGCGTCGTACCACTCTTGCTCGGAGCGCGTCATGGGCTCGTGGTGAGACGTGCCCATGACGACACCGTATTCGTCCGCCAGCCGCGGGTTCTCCGGGTCGTCGGCGTTGAACGACTTGCCCCACATCGCTGGCCACAAGTAGTTCCCCTTGAGGCGCAAGAGCAGCTCGAACACCCGGACGTAGAACTCGGAATTGAAACCCGGCCCAGTGTTGCCGTAGGTCTTGGCGTACCAACCCGTCAGCCCGGGTGCCTCGTCGTTGATGAAGAAGCCGCGGTACTTGACGGCGGGTTCACCCAGCGTGTGCTGCCCGTCGAGCACGTAGAGTTCGCTCTTCTTTGCGGGCGGGACGTCCGCCAGGTCGTACCAAGGTGAGACACCCATCTCTTCGGAGAGCTCGTAGATGCCGTAAATGGTGCCGCGCTTGTCGCTGCCGGCGACCACGAGCGCCTTCTCGACGCCCGCCATCGGCGCGTCCACCGTCTGAATCACGAATTTTTCCCACTTGCCGGTGAGCGCGGTCGCATCCAGCTTGCCTGCGGTGACGAGCCCGTCGATGAGCGGACTGTGGCCCACGGTGCCGACGACCACGACGCTCGGGCCCGTCGCGGCGTCCGCCTCCGTGAGCGCAGGCTCCACACCGCTCACGCGCTTCACGTCGGCTTGCAGGTCTTTGGCCGCTCGCGTAACGCCCGCGTAGTCCCCCGCGGACACGAAGATTGGCGCGGCTTGACCGCCAGCAAACAACGTAAATGCCCCCAGCGCCGCGTTCTGGGTGAGGAAGCGACCTTCGGCGCGCAGCTCCGAGCCCGCGTTCGCCCATTCCGACGCGCCTTTGGACGCTGGCAGGCGGGCCTCCAACGGCGCGCACCCGGCGGCGCCGCAATCGGCCGCCGACTGACAGCCCGCGAACACCACCACCGCCCCGAATAGTCCCCAGGTCGTCCGGGACGGGAATTCGTTTACCCAACGCACTGCTACATCGAACATCATTGAACTCGACTTTCGAAGCAACGCCCGCCATCGACCACGGTATCGGGCCAGGCTTGGGCGTTGCGCCTCCTGCAACTCTGGGCGCTTGGCTACGCGAATTCGACGCAGAGCTGGAGATCTTTCGACGCCCTTCGACGTGTTGACGAAAGCGACTCGAACGGCACCTGAAATTCATGGGGTATTACCCCTGACAGATCGCACTCGTTCGCAAATCGCTCACCCGCGATCACAAAACGAAATGCGTTTGGAGGGTCTCGGGTATGCGCTCACGCACCGGCTCGAGTTTGCGCGCGGAAGTGGTTACCAATTCAAGTTAACATCACGAGACGGAGCCGCCGGACCCGCTCCTTCGCCCGGTGAGCGATCGCCGCGACTCGCCATGCCCGGGGACGCGTCCATTCCGCCGCGGCTTTTCGGTTTTGTCGCTTGCTTTGGCCGAACGACCCAGGCATACTTCCGCCGGCTGGATACCAGCGCCCGACCCACCCTTCGACGAACAGGAGCCACGAATGAGCAGCCCAGTAGCAGCCCAAGACGGCCCAGTATGTACTGGACTAGAAAGCCCAGTACTCGTAGTCGGGGTGAGCGTCGTCGTGCGTCGCTAGTTCCCCCAAAGTCCGGGCCCGATGGGCCGTTCTTTCCAGGCTCGACCTCAGCTGCCGCGACGACGGTGGTCACGGTTCTGATGAGCAGTTCGACAACCGCGTTGCTCGCCCGGAGCCGCCGGTCCAACCGAGCCTGGAGCCCTCCTGCCGCGACGCTTCAAAGCACGGCGGCAGCTCAAAAACCTAGGTTCCCGTCGCGGACCGCGCTATCGCTAGCGCCCCAACTCTCGGCCCCCAGCGGGTCCCTTCCCAGTTTCGGAGCCAAAACTCCCCCCAACAAAACCAACCAGAAAGAAGTCCCATGAGCAGCGTCATCAAAGTCGTGTCGGTTCCCGGCGACGGCATCGGTCCCGAAGTCAACGGTCAGGCAGTTCGCGTCCTCGAAGCAGTAATGAAGCTCGCCGGTCGCAGCCTCGAGGTCGTAGAGCTCCCGATGGGTGGTGTTGCGCTGGATGCTGGCGACAAGGCTTTGCCCGACCGTACTCGGGATGCGTGCTTGAAGGCGGACGCGGTGCTGCTCGGCGCCGTGGGTTTGCCCAAATACGACGGCGTGCCGGGCGATCGTCGTCCGGAAAAGGGTCTGCTGGATTTGCGTCAGGCGCTCGGCGTTTACGCCAACTTGCGCCCCGTCCGATCGATCCCGGCGTTGATCGACGCTTCGCCGCTGAAGCGCGAGATCGTCGAAGGTACCGACATGTTGGTCGTGCGTGAGCTGCTCTCCGGTGTTTACTTCGGCCAACCCCGCGGCATCCAAGGTGACTACGCGTTCAACACCATGGGTTACTACAAGCACGAGGTCGTGCGCGTGGCCCGCATCGCGTTCGAAGCGGCGCGCAAACGCCGCAACAAGGTCATGAGCGTGGACAAGGCCAACGTGCTCGAGGTCTCGCAGCTGTGGCGCCAGACCGTCAAGGATCTGCACCAAGCCGAATACTCGGACGTGACCTTGGAGCACCAATACGTCGACTCGGCGGCGATGGATCTGATCCGCGCCCCGAAGCGGTTCGACGTGGTCGTCACCTCCAACCTGTTCGGCGACATCCTGACCGACGCAGCCGCCGTGTTGCCCGGTTCGATTGGGTTGCTCGCCAGCGCCAGCCTCGGCGACGGACCGGGCTTGTTCGAGCCGATTCACGGCTCCGCGCCGGACATCGCCGGCAAGGGCATCGCCAACCCGCTCGGTTCGATCGGCTCGGTGGCGTGGATGCTCAACACCTCGCTCAAGATGCCCGAGTGGGGCGCCCGCATCGAAGCTGCGATCGACCAAACCTTGGAGTCCGGCGCGCGCACCCGCGATCTGGGCGGTAACTTGTCCACGAAAGAAATGGGAGATTTGATATGTCAGGCGCTCCGTTAACCCCATCCAATACCCCCATGTTGGAGGACGAGGCTCACAAGGCCATGCTCACGGAGCGTGGTGTTCTCGGAGCGGGCCCGCGCCCGCTCGTGAACGGTGCTCGCCCCAAGCTCGACCGCACCGGTGAGACGATGCGGGGCGCCGAGATCGTCGTCGAGTGCCTGATTCAAGAGGGCGTCGACCTGATCTTCGGTTACCCCGGCGGCGCGATCCTGCACGTGTACGACGCGCTCCACAAAGCCCAAGAGCGCATCCGCCACGTGTTGGTGCGTCACGAGCAAGGCGCGGTGCACGCGGCTGAAGGTTTCGCGCGCGCCACGGGTCAAGTCGGCGTGTGCATGGTGACGTCGGGGCCCGGCGCCACCAACGTCGTGACGGGCCTGCAAGATGCGATGCTCGACTCGACGCCAATCGTCGTCATCAGCGGCCAGGTGGCGACCACTTTGATCGGCAGTGACGCGTTCCAGGAGGCGGACATGGTCGGCATCACGCGTCCGTGCACCAAGTACAACTACTTGGTCAAAGACGTGAAAGATCTGGCCAAGACGCTCAAGGAGGCGTTCTACCTGGCGCGCTCCGGTCGCCCAGGTCCGGTGTTGGTCGACATCCCCAAGGACATCACCGCGCACTTGCACGAGTTCAACTACCCGACGAGCGTCGACATCCCGTCGTACAAGCCCACCATTCGCGGCCACAACCTGCAGGTCAAGAAAGCCGCAGACATGATCGCGCATTACGAGCGTGTCGTGTTGTACGTTGGCGGCGGCGTTACTGCGTCGCAGGCAGAGCCCGAGGTGATGCAACTCGCCAAGCGGCTGAACGCGCCGGTCACCCCGACGTTGATGGGGCTGGGCTGTTACCCGCCGAGCGACCCTCAGAACCTCGGCATGCTCGGCATGCACGGCACCTACGCCGCCAACATGGCGATGGCGGAGGCCGAGCTCATCGTCGCGATCGGCGCGCGCTTCGACGACCGCGTCACTGGCGCGCTCGACAAGTTCGCGCTCAAGTCGCGCAAGATCCACATCGACATCGACCCGACGAGCTTGAACAAGAACGTCCAGGTCGACGTGCCAATCGTGGGTGACGCCAAGACGGTGTTGCAACAGATCTTGTCACACCTCCCCGACGCACCGCCGCCCGAACGCAAGAACTGGTGGACGCAGCTGAACGGTTGGCGCAACAAGTACCCGCTCGCCTACAAGGAAGACGCCGAGTCCATCAAGCCCCAGAAGGTGATGGAAGAAGTCGCACGTCTCACCGGCGGCAAGTACATCTGCTCGACGGACGTGGGCCAACACCAGATGTGGGCGGCTCAGTATTACCCCGCCGACCACGGCCGGAAGTGGCTGACCTCGGGTGGTCTCGGCACCATGGGCTACGGCTTGCCGGCAGCCATGGGCGCGGCGTTCACGACCAAAGATCCGGTCATCTGCGTCACCGGTGACGGTTCCTTCCAGATGTGCATCCAAGAGCTCGCGACCTGTGTGCACGAGGGGCTGAACGTCAAGGTGATCATCTTGAACAACAACTTCCTCGGCATGGTGCGCCAGTGGCAAGAGATGTTCTACTCGCGCCGCTACAGCGAGGTGGGCATGAAATACTTCCCCGACTTCGTGCGCATCGCAGAGGCGTACGGTGCGACCGGCCTTCGCGCAGAAAAGCCCGAAGAACTTCGGGCCACCTTGGAGAAGGGCTTCGCGACCGAAGGTACCGTCATCATGGACATCATCGTGCACAAGGAGTCCAACGTCTTCCCGATGATCCCGGCAGGCGCCGCGCACTACGACATCACCATCGATCCCGAAGTGTTCGAAGGTGAATCGACGAGCGCCCAACGCATCGCCAAGGGGGGCCAATGACCGAACATCGTCACTTGATCAGCATCTTGGTCGAAAACAGCCCTGGTGAGCTCGCGCGCATCGTGGGTCTGTTCAGCGGCCGCGGCTTCAACATCGATTCGCTCACGGTCAACACCACCCTCGAGCCCGACAAGTCTCGCGTCGTACTCACGACGCGCGGCGACGACCGCGTCGTCGAGCAGATCACCAAGCAGCTGAACAAACTCGTGCGCGTGCACAAGGTGCATCACGTCCAGGGCTCGGGCCACCTCGAGCGTGAGCTCGTGTTGGCGACCATCGGCTGCAAGGGCCCGGGCGGTCGTGAAGAGGCCGAGCGCTTGTTCCGCCTCGTCGGCGCGCGCGTCCTCTCGTTCTCCGCTCAAGCGTTCACCGTCGAGATGACGGGCAGTGAGGCGGAGGTCGACCATTTCCTCGAGCTGGCGCGGCCACTCGGGATCAAGAACATGGTGAGATCGGCGCCGATCGCCATCAGCAAACCGGCGGAAGAGGTAGTCGAGGGCGCGGCTTGAGCCTTCACATCGTTTGAAAAAACCAGGGGCGGGTCTCGAAACTCGAGATCCGCCGAGCTTCGGTATGGCACCCATCGGCAAGTTTCTGGTCGTGGCTGGACTCGCGTTAGCGGTCGTAGGTGTACTGTTCCTGGTTGGGGAGAAACTCGGGTTGGGTCGCCTGCCCGGGGACATCAGCTACCGCGGTGAGAAGGTGTCTTTTCACTTCCCGATAGTGACGAGCATCGTGGTTTCGGTCGTGCTCACGGTGCTGCTCAACTTGTTCATGGGGCGGCGGTAGTCTCCGCTTCGGGAGGCGTTCGGCGGGCTGCGGCGGGTGCAGCGAACGAACCCGCGCAGGCACCTCGCGACGCGGGCGCGGTCGAGAGTGGAAGCGCTTGGCGGTTACCGCTCGTGCGCGACTGGCTCGGGCTCTCGAGTGGGACATCTCGCGTCCCACCCGCGTGTAAAGGTATCGCCCGCCGCCAACAACGGCTAGCTTACCAATCCTCTCGCTCGACCTCACCGCCGTCAATTCGTGCCTACTACCCCGACGTCCAACGCTCCTTCGCCCGCGTCGCCTACGTGGGAACTGCGCGACTATCAACGAGCGGCGGTCGAGGCGACGCTACGGCACTTTCGCGCGAGTGACGCGCCGGCGTGTCTCGTGTTACCGACCGGCGCGGGCAAGAGCCTCGTCATCGCCGAGCTCGCGAGGTTGGCGCGCGGTCGTGTGCTCGTGCTCGCGCACGTCAAGGAGTTGTGCGAACAAAACTACGAGAAGTTCTCGCGCTCTGGACTGCAAGCGGGCTTGTTCGTCGCGGGTTTGGGACGAAAGGAGGAGGCGCACGCCGTCACCTTCGCGAGTGTGCAGTCGGTGCATCGCAACTTGGAGCGCTTCGTCGCACCGATTTCGTTGTTGGTCGTCGACGAGTGTCATCGCTTGAGCGATGCGGAGGACAGCCAGTTCCAACAAGTGATCCGTCACCTGCGTCAGCGGTCGCCGCGCCTCAAGTTGTTGGGGCTGACGGCTACCCCCTACCGCCTGGGCTACGGTTGGATTTACCGGTACCACCATCGCGGCAAAGTGCGCGACACGGACAGCCAGGAACCGCCGCCCTTCGAACGCTGCGTCTACGAGGTCGGCCTGCAACACCTAATTGCGCGTGGTTACCTCACGCAGCCGACCGTCATAGACGCGCCCATCGCCTCGTACGACTTCAGCTCGCTGACCACTGACCGATATGGTCACGCCTCCGAGAAGGCCGTCAACCAGCTGCTCGTCAAACACGCTCGAGTGACGGAGTCGATTGTCTCACAGGTGCGTGAACTCGCCGAAAATCGGCGCGGGGCGATGTTGTTCGCAGCGACCGTGGACCACGCCAAAGAGATCGCGTCGTACTTGCCCGCCGAACAGACGGGTCTGGTGCTCGGTGACACTCCGAGCGCCGAACGTGACGCCGTGATCGCCGACTTCAAGGCGCAGCGACTCAAATATCTGGTCAACGTCTCGGTGCTCACGACCGGGTTCGACGCGCCCCACGTCGATGTCATCGCGCTGCTGCGTCGCACGGAGTCCGTCAGTCTGTTTCAACAGATTGCTGGACGGGGTTTACGACTCTATCCAGGTAAGAGCGACTGTCTGATCGTGGACTACGCCGGCAGCGGCTTCAACCTGTTCCAACCCGAAGTCGGCGGACGGCGCCCGCCCGGCAGCGTCGCCGTCGTCGTCCCCTGCCCCGAGTGCGGCCACGAGAATCAGTTCTGGGGCCAAGCCGACTCCGACGGTCACGTGGTGGAACACTACGGCAGGCGTTGCCAAGCGTTGCTGCGCCATGACGACGGTGAAGCTGCAAACGTCGAGCACTCGAGTCCGCAACCACGGGCGATGCGTACGTCGCGTGAGTACCAGTGCACCTACCGCTTCCGCTTCAAGGAGTGCGGCGCATGCGGCGCCGAGTGCGACATCGCCGCCCGCAGTTGCCCCGAGTGTGAACACGAGCTCGTCGATCCCGACGACCAACTCCGAGCCGCATTGCGCCTCAAGGATGCCACCGTCCTCCGCGTCGCCGGCATGACGTTCAGCGCCCAAGACGAACGATTGTGCATCACCTACCACGACGAAGACGGGCAAGAGCTCCGGGAGTTCTTCGACTTCAGCCACGCGGGTCAACGCGCCGTGTTCCAACGCGTGTTCACTCGCCGCTGGAACACGGCCGCGAACCCCGAAACGCGCTCGCCCGTCGACACCGCCGCCGACGCAGTACACCTCGCACGACAACTCAAACACCCAGACTTCGTCGTGGCTCGCAAGGTGAATCACTACTGGCGCGTGCAGACACGTTTGTTCGACTACGAAGGACGCTATCGGAAAGCCAACGAGCTCGGGTAACGGACTCGAGGGTTCGACCGCTGGGCGTCCATTCCCTGCGCTTGCCCAATGCAGTTTCGCGCGCATCAACCGCCCCTACGTCGGGAGGTGCCCGGGCGGGTTCGTTTGCTCGCGTCGGCGCAGCAACGGCGGCACGCCGGCGCGCCGTGGGTCCGTGGCTCGATCGACCCGCGTTCAAACGTCTTTTCGATAGCGTTTCCTTCGGACATCACAGCCGCGCCCAACGGCGGGTCGTTTCGCCACGCTGCACTGACGACGTGAAGTTGGGATGGAACAGCGACGACCTTCGCCTGTGTCAACCTTGCACAGACAGTCGAATTCACTCCCCACCGCTAGTGATTGACGACCGCACAAACTAAGGACCACCTCATCAGCTCGTACAACGAGCGAATCGCCCCACCGAGAGCGCGCGTGGTGTGCGTCATCGAGGGGGCGGCAGGGGAAAGGGCTTCGTGTCATGTTCGAATCGAGAGACGATAATCGAGCCACTCACTCATCGTCGAACCGTGTCTGGTGGGTCGTACTGAGCTTGCTCCTGACGCAGATCTGCGCGTGCAGCAGTCGGTCCGCAGTCAACACGCGAGACGAGCAGGAACAGCTGGGCCAACTGACGCTGCCGTTGACGTACGAATCGGCGTCGGACCAGTATCGACTTGCAGCGAGCTTTCTGCTCTTCGACCATGAGGTCTCCTCGGACACGGCGGACGAACCACTCTTGACGCTGCTCAGTGCCAGACCACCTGAACGCGCTGAACCGGAAGCCAAGGTCAAGCTGCCGCCCGGAGTCTATTGGATCGTACTGCGTGATTGGCGCTTGTACCGAGCGGAGGACGAAACGTGGTCGACGGTGGACGCCGAACCAACGACAGAGTTGCTCTCGGTGACGGTTCTTGCAGGTGAAACCAGCACCGCACGGTTTACTTTCGTGACGGCCCCTGCGCCCGCGCCCGAGGGCGGCGACGTGGAGGTGACGTTCGAGGTCGTGCCGGGGTCGTTGTGCGGCAATGGAGTTACCGAGGCCGAAGAAACGTGTGACGATGGCCTATTCAACGGTTTGCCGAACAAGTGCAACGCGACGTGTTCTGGACAAACAGGACCGGCACCGCTGCGCGTCGCCCCGGACGCTGAGCTCAACGGCTCGGGCACGAGCTGGGCTGATCCAATGAACGACCTGCAGGCGGCCCTCGACCAACAAAGCGAAGCTGGCGGCGGCGCGGTGTGGGTGCTGGGCGGCAGCTTTACGCGGCTGACCAGCAATGGTGAGACGCTCATCGACGTTCCCGGCAACGTGTCGTTGCTCGGCGGGTTCAGTGGCGTGGAGGCGACGCCCGACCAACGTGACCCCGACCATGAACGAACGTGGCTGAAGCGCGCGGAGGGCGCCACTCCGGTCTCGCCATTGCTCCAGATTTCTGGGGTCGACGACGTGTTGCTAGAGCGCATTGCAATCGCCGAAACGGGCGGGAACCAGGAAGACGCGACCTTGGTTGTCGATGGGAGTTCCGGCGTTGTGTTGCGCAACGTAACAACTGAAGCCAACGGCATTTGGAGTCATCTGTTTTTCGGCCGGTCGAAGGTACATATCGAGCAATCCAACCTCAATCTGACCGGAGTGATCATCGCCGTCAACGAGACGGATCTGGCCATCGTTGAAACGACGTTATCCGGAGGCTTTTTTGACGGAGCTCCTTTCGGCGGGGGTTACCTCTACGCGGTCGCTTCACGCGTGTTGCTCCAGGACGTGGTGAGCGATCGACCGCTTTCGCTCGGCGATGGGAACAAGGTCTTCCTCAACCGCACCATCGTGCGCGGCAGGTTCGATCGCACGAACATGATCAACTCGACGGGTGAGCTCACATTGGTGGGCAGTGCGTTGCTCGACACGAGGACGGGACTAGCGCCGATCACCGCCACGTCGTTGTTCGTCTTCGACTCGACGTTCGCTGGCTTGGACGCGGCCTTCATTGGGGGTTACTACAGCGGCGCGGCGGCGATCGAAGCCGATTCCGTCGAGGTAGCCCTGAGTACGTTCTTTCAATCCATCTGTGGCGCAGTTCCACACCCGCCCGGCATCTGCGTCGCTCAGGTCTCGATAAACAATGAAGGAATCGTGCACAACACGCTGTTCGCTGGGCACGAGCAGGAGTTTCCCGGACCCGACCCGCTCACGCCCCTCGAGGCGTCCGTTGAGCCGTTGGATCAACAAAGCGCCAACTGCGCGACGTTCGACACGGCCGGATTCGAACGTTCATTGACGACGCCCGATCGAGTGTTGGCCACCAATCACCCCTGCATCGATGCGGGGGATGCGGAGCTTTTGGAGGCCTCGCGCCAACGCTTGTTTGCGCGGGTCGCAGAGTTTCTGGAGCCGCCGTTCAACGCAGACATGGCACGCTACGAAGACCCAGACTTCTGGCGTCACGCGACGGTGCGAACGGATACGTCGGAGGACACGGGCGCGCCGGACCCCGGCCGGCACTGGGAAGTCATGGCGCCGTAAACCCACGGTTCGGCTGTGTGCAGAGTTCGGTTCAACTGAACCGAACTCTGGGGTTAGACCAACCAACCGGATGCGGCGGTCGCTTCTTCCTCATTCGCTACTTCAGAGCGAGAACTCGTAAGCGCCCATATCGACCGCTTCGTTCCAGATGCGTGGGTTACCGGCGCGGTCGAAGGGCACGTCTTCGGTCGTGTTTTCGTCGCCATCGAGATCGGCGACGTCCTCTTCGAGCGCTTGAATGTCGCCCCCACCAATCAGCGGTGAGTTCACTTGCAGCCTAAAGTCTGCGTTGGTGGGGTCGACGAACAGCGGGTCGACGTTGCAGTTTCCACTCGCGCAGTTGTCGTTCTCGATGCAGCCCCCCTGAACGTCGCTGTAGACCGATGTGAAGGCTCCGTAAATCTCCGGATCTGTGTCGCCCGAGCTGTCGTTCCAAAAGATGCTGTTGGCGATGTTGACGAATGACGCTGTGAAGGCCGCAGCGCCGCCCCGCAACGCGGCGCTATTGCCGGTAAGCGTAGAGTTGGTGATCCGCGCAACGGACGAGGCGGTAAAGTAGACGGCGCCACCATCCCAAGTAGCCGTGTTGCCGTGAAGCACACTTCCTTCCACTACGGCGGTCGACGCGTGCGCGCTGATGGCGCCTCCGTAAGTACCGGAGTTACCCTCGAGGGTGCACCCAAAGAGCAGGACAGTGGACTCCGCGGTGGCCGCGATTGCTCCGCTGTTGTCTTCGCTCGCGTTCGAGGACAACGTCGTCCCCACCAGCGTCAGCTCGCTGTCGTCGACCATCAAGGCGCCGCCCGTGTTGCCCGTGAAACTCGCGCCGACGACTCGGGTGTCAGCTCCCCCGAACACTGCCAGTGCCGCGCCGCCGACCGCCGCGTTGTCATCGAACGAGCTGCCGTCGACGGCCGCGAGCACATCGCTCACGAACACCGCGCCGCCGGTCATCGCACTGTTACCGGACAAGACGCCGCCGGTCAGCCAGAGCGACGTGTTGTCAGCGCTGATGGCCCCGCCGAAGATCGTCGCCGTGTTCTCCGAGAATGTGGAGTCGGTCACCTGGAGGACGCTCGTAAAATCCTGGATCGCACCTCCGGTCTGCGGGGTGGAGTTTGCAACGAACGAGCTTCCAGAGATCGAATAGGTGCTGTTCGAGCCAGAGATGGCGCCACCACCGTTGCTCGCGACGTTCAGCTCGAACGAGCTCCCGGTGACGACCATGCTGGCGTCTTGCACGGCAACGCCGCCGCCGCGCTGGGCCGTGTTGTCGGCAAAGCTGCAGCCGGTGAACGTCGGAGAAGCGAGGTTCGCAGCGCCCGTCACCAGCGCCCCGCCGCCGTTGAGCTGCGCCTGATTGTCTTCGAAGACGGTGTCGATGAAGGTCGGCGAGCCGTCAAAGATGTACGCGCCTCCTCCTTCGTATGCCGAGTTACCGACGATGCGGCAGTTTTCGACCGTGGGCGAGGTTTCGAGAATGTAGATGCCGGCGCCCATCTTGTAGGGGTGACCGTTACCCTGAGTGATGGTGAAGCCGTCGATGCGCGCGTTGTCCGCGCCCGTAACGACGCGGTAGGAGTTTTCGAGCAACGTGTCCGGCTCGCTCGCGTCGTCGTCCCCGGCGAGGTCGCCCGAGAGGACCGTCTCGTGCGCCGCCACGTCGCGTTGCTCGCGCAGCGATTCGTTCCCCGCAAAGCCTCCGTACAGATCTACTCCGCTCACCAGCTCGAACGTGGCGTAGTGGGGATCTTGATTGGACACGGGCACGGGTCGGTAAGTTCCCGCAGCTACCCAGACCTCACACCCACCATTCGAAGCCGCGATCAAGGCCGTCTGCACGCTCGCAAGCGCCGCAGACCAGCTCCCGCCGCTGTTGGCGTCGTCGCCCTCGGGTGAGACGTAGAGCAAGCAGCGTTGACACTCGGGCCCCGTCCAGGCGCTCGCACACTGGCATTCGTAACTCGCGGGCTCCACCTCGTCACAGGCCTCGTGATCACCACACGGCGACCCCGCGTGCACGCACGCGCCCTGCTGGCACGTGTCGACGCCGTTGCACGCGAAGCCGTCCTCGCAAGAAGCTCCGTCTTCGGCGATCGTCCAGCCGTTCGCGTTTGCGGACGGCGCGCAGACGGCGCAGGGATCCTCCGGGTTACGCGCGCCATCGGCGTAACAATCTCCGTCGATGACGCACCCGTCGTCGCAGCTCGGTTGCGACGCCGCGTCAGACCCCTCACCGCCGTCGCTACCCAACGCAACACTGCCGTCCGTCGCGGTGCTCCCGGTTTCGCTCGCCGTGCCGGTATCGATCGTGGTGTCACCGTCCGTCGAAACGCGACCATCCGTCGCCGCGCCGCTGCTCACGACGTCCCACGTCACGTCACTCGACGTCGTCGCGACGGCGGACGTCGGTGCACGGCCGGTATTCTCGCTCGTCTCACCGCTAAGGGCGGACTCCTCCGATTCTTCACTCTCACCTCCCTGCGTGACGTTCGACGCGTCGACCGCGGCATCGCCAGCGGCCGAGCTCGATGAACCGTCATCTCCGCAAGCGTGCGCGCCCAACGATAGAGCCAGCAAACCGAGAGAGCTACGACTACGTGCAGTTCTTGTGATCTTCATTTGGAATATCCTCGACGGACTCAATACGCGCAGAGGCCACGCCTTCACTATCCCAGGAACATGGGGTATGACGCCCGAACCGCTTCGCCGCGCCTATCCCACACCAGGAGCGTCACCTGACGTCAGCGGTGGTTGGGCCTGTCGAAGGCCCCCGGCTGGCGACGGGACCCACCACGTCTCACCGCGCGACGAAGTTACCCATGCCCCGGGCGTTTCCGTCCCAACGCAGCGATAGCTGGCGTTGCTTATGTTTGCCTCCGGGCGTTACCGCGAGGCTTTCTGCCGTGAGCCGAAGCGACTAGGCGACGGTCTCCATGTCCGGCGGATTCCACGCGAACACGAGGGACGACCGGCGCAGCAGCGACGTAACGTTCGCCGGAGCGCAACTCAATGACGCTGCACGGATCCAACGTGCCCTCGTGAAGCAAACACGGCGCGTCGACGCAGTGTTGCTGCGCCAAACGTGCACCGGCCGCCGCGTGACCCGCGAGCAGGCGTACGAGGGCATGTTGCCGCGCCAGAGCAACGGTTAGCTCGAACTCACGCCGACGTCGAGGCTTCGATGACTGGACGTGGTGAGAAGCGTAAACTTTCAGCGGTTTGCTGGCATTCACCCATCGCGACCACGACCGCCCCTGCGTCGCGAGGTGCCAGGGCGGGTTCGCTCACTTACGCCACCGCAGCACAAACACGGCGCTCTTCGCTCCAGCTCCAGGCCGCAGTCAATGGTGCAGAGAGCGACGGGAACGAGACCTCACTCGAGCACCCAGGAGGCCGTGGTCTCCGCTGCTCGATCGCCCCCACTCGCCTAACCGGCAGACGGCGTGCGCGTGTCGGGTAATCACCGGGAACGATTCCCCAAGAGTGGTAGCGTTTTCACAAACGGCTTCCGTTACGCAGTCACGGAAGTGTTCGCGCTGCAGCGTGCAGCGGCGCCTGAGTGAACACCGGGCCTGTGACCAATCGGCCGATCTCCCGGTGCGAACAGCGCGCATCATTGCTCTCCCGCTCCAGATCGGGAAGCCTGCTCGGTCCCGTGAGTTCTCCCGTCGTTCAGCGCTCGCTTGGTGCGTCGAAGTACACGCTCGTCAGCCTCGCATTCGTGTCGCTTGCTCCTGCTTGCCTCACCAAATTGGACGACCTCGAAGCGAACCAGACCTCACCCTCGAACTCGAGCGCTCCGGCTACGACGAAACCGCACCTCAGTGACGTCAGCACCTCCGGCACGCCGTCGGGGTCATCGGCTGACTCGCCGTCGAGCAGCCAAGACACCGCGTCCTCGCTCACCACGGGCGCCTCTTCCTCATTCACCTCGGACGCGCCTTCTGCGACGACCTCGGACGCGCCGCACTCGCTCACCTCGGACGCCCTCTCCTCGGTCCCCTGGGACGGTCTCTCCTCGGCGACGCGGGATCCCCAGTCGTCCAATACGTCCGAAGGAAGCTCGACGCCGGACGAGAGTTCTCTCGCTCTAACGTCTCATGCCACCCCTGCGCCGAGCTCGGGAGTGGATGACTCTCCCCCTCCGCTGCCGTCTGCATCGTCTGGGGGAGGCTCCTGGTCTTCGAACACAGACTCGGTGTCGGTATCGGTGCCCGACGCTTCGACGCACGACGGCACGAGCTCCGACGGTGAGACGGAACCAGAGCCCAACGGCCCACCATCCTTCTTCACCAAAGCGAGGGGCTTGCTCGTGTGGTTCGATGCCGCCGACGACGCCTCTTTTGGTGCAGGAGTTACCGTAGCCACGTGGAACGACCGCTCGGGCAACAACAATCATCTCGTGCAAACGGGGCTCACCGCGCAGCCGACGCGAGTGGACGACGCCATCGGCGGCTTGCCTGCGGTGCGTTTCGACGGCTCGAACGACGCCCTTCAGACAGCCTCGACGTTGCCCAATCGCGCGTTCCACGGTTTCGTCGTTTGGCAAAGCCCTCGCGTCCCTCCCACATTCAAGAGCACATTGTTCGGCAACTCACGCAACGTCGAAGTCAATCACGGCCACAGTTGGGTTGGGGCGCGCAACGGCGTATCGGTATGTTCTGGGCCCAATTGCTACACGGCAAACTCCGGCTGGCACGACGCTCGGTTCGACAAAGGCGTGAGCGCCAACACACCATACTTGTGGCAATTCTCTTTCGCAGAGACGAGCACGCAGCTGCTCGCGACGGCGTGGGGGGGATTGTCAGTGACGCAGACGAGTTTGGACGATCTGCCCGTCGCGCCCGCGACCCCGCTCTTCGTGGGCAATTGCGATGCCGTCAATTGCGCGTTTCAGGGCGATCTGGGCGAGGCGGTCTTCTTCGACCGCGAATTGACGACCGAAGAGGCGACGCAGGCGGTCACTTACCTCACACACAAGTGGTCACTGACGCAGCCGAACAACTGAGTGGCCGCGATACGTCTGCTCTGCACATTCTGCGCTGCCGCTGCACACCACACGAATTCGCGCGACTCAATGCTCGGGTCGCGTCACGCTTTCGAAGCGACCTCCCGCATACCGAACGAGTAGATTGTCGTGGGGGTCTGGCGCCTCGATCCAAGCATGCTCACCATCGCCCGCGCCGACAACGACCTGATAAGGAATATCGTGACTGGATAGCAGGTGGATACCACTGTTGGTTACCGAATTGTTCGCGTTGCGCCAAAGACGCATCGTCTCCGGACCTAGCTGGCCTGCGACCGAACGCATAGCGGACAGGAAGTCGGCCGCCGATTTGCAGGAGATCCGCGTGCCAAAGATGCATGGCGGGACATCGGGACACCGCTGAATATGCACCTCATCGTTTGCCCAGTATTTGAACAGCTCGTCACAAGCGGGCTCGTACACTGCAACATCGAGCGCCGCGGCCAACGTCTGCGCTGCATCCGCGCAGACATGTGCCTCGAACCACGCTGCGCCGCGGACATGACCCAACGCGTTACGCTCCAACAGCGTGCGTCCAGAGCCAGCGCACAAGTAGAGCTCATTCAGCGGTGGGATGAATGCGTAGACCTCGCCACGCTCGCCGAGAAAGTAGATGACATCTTCTCCGGCCATGCCCGCGGGGACGAGAGCGCGGTCTAAGAAGAACGCTCTCGGGAAGCCCTTGCCCCAAATGGGGGTGACGTCATTGTCGTCGTCTGCCTCGTCCTGCTGACGGTCGAACAGCCAACTCGTTCGTCTAAACTCCGCAGCAACTGCGGAGGCCGATGCGTCTTCCTGCAAAGACAAATAGATCCCCAGGCCATGGGTACTTTGCGCTTGCTCAGAGCACCAACCGCCGAGGTTCCGCTCGAAGTCCCAGATCGCATCGGATACTGGAAGCTGATGAGTGGCAAGCAGACGCTCCAGCTCTCCACGAGAACATGTGCGCGCAGAATCACGACGCATTCCCGACCTGCGCTGTGCCGCGACGTATGCCTGTGCCGAGGGCGACAGCTCGTAACCTATTTGCAACTCACTCATTCACTTCGTCCAAAACGGCTCCTAGATCTTCGTTCCTGGACTGCAGCAGCAGCCAGTCGCTGCATGAAGTCACTTCCACTCGCTGGCATCGTACGTGCTAGCGACGTAACTTCCCTCACCGGTATCGGGATCGACCGTGTAGTCGAAGTTACCCGGCCCAGGCCCAAAGCGGACGTCCAACTCGATGCCTGCGTTTTCGAGTGCGGTCCTTCCGGCAAGGTCGTCGATGTTGTTGGCTGCGGCCCAAACCCGCAGAGGTTGGCCAGCGTGTCTCTGATGAACACGGCGACTCTGATGAACACTGCGACTCTGATGAACACGGCGAGTCTCCTGAACGGCGCGGATGGCGCGCAGCAGCACTTCCGGCTCTGCAGTGGACAGGTGAGTTCCGAATACGTTGGGTGCCACGTCGTGCACTAACCTCACCTGCGCTGCATCGTTTGCCCAGACGGTTTGGTAATCGTCGCAGGCGGGCGAAAACTTCGGCGCCTGCAGCTCCTCTGCAATGCGTGCTGCCGCATCTTCACAGAGGTGCACCTCCCACTGCGTCCTATTGCCTCGCCGATGAACCAGTCCCCACCATTCAATTAGCGTCCGTCCGGAACCCGCAACCAGGAAGAGTTGATCGATTGTCGTCACGAACAGGTAGACCTCGCCTCTCTCACCCACGAAGTAAACGTGCTCTTGGCCGGTCATGCCGAAAGGCACCAGCGAGCGCTCTCGAAAGAACGCGCGCGGGTAGCCCGCCCCATGCAGCGGAAGGTACGACCACCCCTCTGGTCCACTGCGACGCTCCTCGTCCGTTGCGAACAAACGATGACTTTTGCGAAAACGAGCAGCAACGGGTGAACAGTCCGGCGCGTCATCGAGAGACAGAAACACGCCAAGCCCCAAAGGTGTACGCGTGTCTTCTACCGCCCAACCTCCAAGGTTGATTTCGAGTTCCGCAATGGCATCGGTGAACGGCAACCCAGCCAGAGCCAATGTTGCCCGCAATTGTTCTACCGGACGGATCCGATGCCTGCGGCGGTAACACGGCGGAACCGAGTCGTGCTCCCGGCTCAGCAGAAACTCTCGACCCCAAGGAGACAACGCGTAGGTCACTTCGAGTCGTTCGGACATTCTGCCTCACTGGCGGCGCCTTCGCCGTCGGAGCCGACGCACCGTTCCGCCGCGCACCAAGCGGTTCGAAGTGCTTGCGCAACATTAACGATGCCCTGCGCTCCCTCTATCCTTCGGATCAGCGGCATCAGGTCGATCAAGTCGAGGTGGGGGTCGTCATCCACCACGAACCGTCGCCCATTGGCCTCGAGAAGAGGCTCCGTGAGTCTGCCGAGATACCGCCGCGCCTGCTCCTTCGTCAGCGTCTGGACTACCCACGCGGGAGCTTCGGGCTCTCGCGACCAGGGACCGAGCGCCAGCCAGTTGGCGAGTTCAGCAGGATTGGTGCTGCCGTCGGCATGCGACCGCAGGCGCTCGAGAGCCCTGGCTGGCGGAGCGGCGGATGCGTTACGAACCAGGGCCACGAGGCAACGCAGCGAGACATCGAGGTCCTTGGCCCAAGAAAAGACCGTCTCCTCGCCGTGTCTCTCCATCAAGGCGCTCGCATTCTTGCCTTCGAGCATTCGGGCAAGCTCGTCGGGCTCGAGAGATCGCAGTAGGTCCTTGCACCGCGCTTCGCCGGATGGTGCCCCCAGAAGCACCGCTGTTGCCACCGCTTCGCGCCACGATTGTGTGCGCGACATCAACTCCAGCGCCGCCTCCCAACGGCCCAAAGACGCGTATCGCGTCGCCAGATCACCTGCGAAAGGCGACTCTGCGAACTCAACAGCGAAGCGGGGCAGCGCAGCTTCCGGCACATGACGTAGCGCCCTTCCCACTGCTCTCGTGCTCAGTTTCTCGTACGCCCGCGACGAGAGGATTCGCAGCGCAGCGTTCCCCGCACGCAGTTCGTCCATGGCATCGAGCAGCGCCGCCTCGAGCTCCGTGTTCTGCACGTTGTCTCGCATCAGCCAATCGTCGAGGTAGCGCTTGGCGCGCGTCGGGAACGCCGCGACTTGTCTCGCCAAAGCGGCCGTGAACCTGGGCTCGCGATGTTTTTCAAAGACCCAACGCAACGTCTCGAGGGCCGCGTCGTCGTCCCTGAATAGCGCTCTCGTGGCTCTGAGGACGACGTCGAACGCGCTGTCGTCCCCTTGGTCAACCACTTCAGTCAGCCCACGCACGGTTGCAGCGAGGGTCGCTCTTCGCAAGGAAGCAGGCAAGGTCAGCGCAACCTCGACCTCTGTCGCGGGCTTGCTTTTGCAGGCATCGAACGCCCATTGGGCAATGTGCTGCGCCGCTGGTCCATCTGCGAATCGGCTCAACCTCGCAAGAGCGACCGCCAGCACGTCTTCGTCGTCAATAGGCAACCATTGTTCCGACTCCCCACTGACGACGCCTTCGGACGACTCGTGAACGCTCGCGTTTAGAAGCGTGCCCAAGACGATGGCACCGATGACGGGGGACATCGGCTCTTCGGCGTCGACCAGGACGTCGAGCAATCGTCTCACCACGAGTCGCAGTTCATCGGCCCACTGCCAACAGCGGGCAGGACTCGTCCTCCACTTTCGCTGCCGATGAGTATCCAACAACGCGACGAGCGCATCCATCCCTGCCGCCGGCGTCCAGTGATAGGCGCCAAATATGAACGCGTACGCGTCCCCTACCATCGCGCTCTCGGCGCGGCACCGCTCCTGCAGCCGTCGCTTTCCCCAGTCGAGCCCCACCACATCGGCAACCACCGCGTTGAGCGCTTCGTGGCGCAACACTGCGCCTCCGAGATTGGTCGTCGTGAGAAGCGCGACGACCGGATCAGCCTCCAGTGCGGTGCGGTGCTCCTCATCAACCAATGCCTCGAGGTCCGTTCGGCTGAGCGGAGCCAGACAGCTCGCCAAGAGGCTCAGCAACTCAGACCCCGAACGCGACGCGCGTTGAAAAACCTCCTCCCACATGGCGCGCGCGGTCACGAGATTGGGCGTTAGCTCCAAAAGCCCCCGCGCCACGGCATCGAGCAGCAAAGTGGCCTCCAAGGCGGAACGAAACTGGACGCGCGCCCAGCCACTGACCACTTCCGATGCAATTCCCCGCCGTTCGCACTCGACGCGCAACGACGTCGCATCCCAGTCGGGTTGCCGAACCACGATCACGTCTTGGCGCGACGCCAACAAAGGTGTGCTGTCGCGCCGGGACGTGAGCAAAACCTTCAGGCCCGGGGCGAGCGTGGGTCCGAATATCTCTGCGGGCAGTTCCGAAGCCGACGGCGAGTCGAGCAGTCCGTCGAGGATCACCAGCGTCTGTGCACCGTCGTTGAACCCGTCCGTCGCCAGCTCGTAGCCCATCGAACACAAGACTTGACGCCAGTTGCAGTTCTGCGGCGGTGAACAGTCGAGGCCGGCCTGCTCCAACTGGGCCTGTAGCAGCGGTACCCAGTCGCGAGCCAACCAGTTTCCCACTTCGCGAGAGATGAACAAGCTGACGACACGCCACTGCACCCTGCTTTGGACGTTGGCCGACCATTGGCCGAGCAGTGTCGTCTTGCCGCTCCCTCCGGGGCCAACGAGCAGACACACCTGCGACGGCGAGGTCAGCCATCGGTCGAGGCGCTGGTGAGCTACGTCAAAGGGGGCACTTGGATCGCAAGCGAATTTCGTCACGGGAGCCACTCCCCAATCTCAATCACTTGTTTTGCTACTGCGTACGCTCCTTCCTGTCCAGCAGCGTGTTGCACCAGCGGGACGAGGGCGCGCAGGTTCTCACCCGTCCAATTGTTGAGCAGATCCTGGCGCGGACAACGCGACAAGCACGCTAACAAGTCCGAAATCAAGCACCTCGCAGACTCATTCGAAAGATAGGGACGCAGAGGAAGCAAGCGAAACAGCGCCTCGTGTTCGTCCGGATCGAGTTGCCTGGCTTCGTCGAGCAACTGTGTCGTGATGGACGGTCCGTGGGGAGGAGATACTTCCGCAATAGCCACGAGTGAACGCCACGATGTCGCAGCCCCGTGGGGAAGCTGCTCGACGCGGCGAACACAATCCAAGCACTCTTCCGCACCCACGGCAGGGAGCCACGCCTCGATGTTCTCGTCGAGATATCGCCACATGCGCGCATCGGCCCCGACGTGATCGTTCAGTCGGCGCCACAACTCCGGTCGCAGTGACTCAGGCAGGTGTGGCAACATCTTGCACCAGGCCTGCTCGCGCTCGTGGAGCGTTGGCACCCGGTCGACCAACTGCTCAGCGCGCTCAACCAACCCCAGGCCCGCCAACCGCGCGCAGAAGGCCACGACCAAAGTTGCCGCCAAGCCATCGGCCGCTTCGATCACCTCGCACATGCGCTCGAGCCCCTCCACCGGGACGAAGGGCCTCACGGCATAGGCGCTCCAACAAGCTGCTGGCCGCAACCACCAGCTGTCTGGCGCAGGCCCGGCTTCGCGTACCTTCAATACATCGTCCAACACCTCTACGGCGGCTGCTCCGCGGCGCTCCGGTGCTAACCCAGCACAAAGCGCTCCCTGAATGAGATGACCCTCAGCGGGCGCGAGTCGAGTGCACCACGACCAGAGTTGCTCGACGATTGACGTCGTCAAGCTCGCAGCAATGCGGCCGAGACGCGGCCATTCCCAGCCCGTTGTGACTCGTCCACCAAGGGAACCAGGTAACCCAGCGCCTCTCCCGTGGTTCTGGCGCGCCTGGCAAGCGTGAGGGCCGCTGCCAATGTTTCTGCGCGGGCGTCACCTGAAAGTCTGGACGCGAAGGTGCCCAAGGCGATTGCGCGCTCTTCCTGGTCTCTCAGTGACTCGTACCTCTTCGTCCTCGACCAGGAGCCACGATTGTGCATCACGCGATGCAGCGAGCTTCGCACCAACGCACAACGGGTGAGAAGGCCGAGATCTTCGACAATCGAACCAGTCCCGCCAACGAAGCGCGTTCGCGCGACGCGTTCAGTGGCGTCCACCTCGGATAGGAATTTGGCGTCGACTGCCGTGCCTTGCCAGGGGGTAGGTCGGGTCAGGGTTTCTAGGGTTCGGCTTGCATTCGGCACAAATTCGCACTCCCGCACTAGCTCCCACGCTGATTCGACTCTCACGCGTGTGTACTGAGCGGCTCAATAATCGATCCCCACGGCTGCGAGAACTCCTCGTGCACGTCCCCCCTGGATCCCGTTCGCGAAGCCACTGAGGCCGACCCCCGGGTGTTCCTGAATGATCTTCTTCAAGGCGTCTGCAAACCTCCTCGCATCTTTGCTTGCAATCATGGTCCCGTGTTCGTTGGGAGCACGGTCCCTGACGAGCGCAACGTGCGAATCAGTACTCGCCCAAACAGTCTGCACCCCGTCGCTGACCACTGGGATACCTCCACATTCCAAGAGCTCCAGAGCCAAACTCGCCACGTCCCCAGCAATATGAACCTGAGACCATGACATGCGTTCCGCCTCCAGAGCACAGCTCTCGAGCCAAGAAAGACACGTGTCCGCTTCAATGCGCAACGTATCGCCCAAAGTCCAGTACCGATAAATCGCACCAATCTCGGACACGAAGTAGGCGTGTTCTTCCCCTAACATTCCGAAGGGCACGAGCTGTGTGTCCTGAAAGAACACGTGAGGATACCCCAAGCCTATCAACGCTCCGTCGTCGTTGGCGCTGGTGGGTCCGTCGAACACGTCACGCCATGTAGCAAGCTCCTTGGCGATGGCCGAACTCCGCCGACCGGGTCCCTGCCGCAGCGCAACACCGAATCCAAACCCCTTCCGCTCCGCGTCCTCCGCGTGACGCCAACCGCCAACGCGGCGCTCATAGTCAGCCATCGCCTCGCTACAGGGCAAGTCCAACGCCTCGAGCATACTCCGCAACTCGGTATCCGTTAGCCGCCACTCGGGCATTCGAGTCAACGGCCGCGAGTTCAGCCACGCGTGCGCCCGCGGGGACAGCTCTGCTAAAATCTCAGCGTCAAGGGTCATACGCCTTGCCTTCGACTGAACATACCGAGCTCCATTCCTTGCACCACTTGCCGCACTGTCGCGCGGTTAGAGCTCAACACACAACGAGCTTCGTAGTGCGCGTGTTCGAAGGCCGCCTGCGGTGCGAGGTGCCCGCGGCCGTTCGCTGAGATTCACCTCACCGCAACGCCCTATCACTCAAGTCCAGTTCTTCGGCTCACAGAGGGAGACGTCGTACGCATCGCTGCCGTGTCCCGGGCCGGCCCCGCTCAGAATTTCGCAGTCGATTCCGGCGCGCGACAACGCGTCGATCCCGCCCTGGTCCACGATAGCATTCGCGCCCTTCCAGATTCTGATCCTTTCTACGTTAAGCGCCGCCTTCAATTCGCGCATGACGCTGACAAATTCCCCTTCGTCCTTGCACGCCAGATGTGTCCCCATGATGCACGGGGCATAGTCGGGTACTAGACAAACATGCGCGCTATCATTGGTCCACCACTGGAACAAGTGGTCGGAAGCGGTCTCGTACCGGGATAACTGCAAATGCTCTCGTACAAACTCCGCTACATCAGCGCATATATGAACTTCGAACCAACTTTGCCCTCTGCAGTGCCGCAGTCCCGAAACCTCTAGCATCGTGCGCCCGGATCCCGAAACCAAAAACAATTCGTCCAGCGGCAGCGACCAGCAGTAGATTTCACCGCCAGTTCCAAGAAAATAGTGGACGTCTAAACCAAGCATTCCACCAGGCACGAGCGGGCGGTCTATGAAGAACGCACGTGGATATCCGGTGCCCCAAAGCGGCGACGTCTCCCCTTCCTCATCGACCGCATCGCGTTGTCCTTCGAATAGCCACTCGCGTTCACGTAGCTCTCTCGACACGAGCGAAACTTCGTCCCCGTCTTGGAGTGACAGATAGACCCCGTATCCACTGACGCTAAGTGAGTGACTGGAACACCAGCCTCCGAGGTTCGCCTCGAAGTCCAGGATTTCGCGCGAAACCGGTAAACCATGTGCTTGGAGAAGACGGGTCAGTGCTTCCGATCCGCATGTTCGGTCCGAGTCGCGAATCATAGTCGCACGACTTCGAACATATGCTTGGGCAAGAGGTGACAGCCGGTAACCAATCTCGATTTCCATTTTTCCTCAACTCACAACAAGCTAGTGAATGCCTAGGTCAATGTCCTGAACGGCCGCTGCCTGCGTCGGTGTGAGGCCCTTTGTGTTTGCCTTGGCATTCGCCTTGTTCCCAAGAAACGCGTCCGTCGGTAGGGAGGTACTATGCTCGCCCGGGCGGCGCTTACTCTCAACAGAATAGTCCTTGCCCTTGCCAATCTTCGGCGGTTCGCTATCCGCCAATTTGGCGAGACGTGGAATTGTCTGACTGCAGTTGGGGCAGGCCGCCGCAGGTCCAGTCTTGTCGTGGTTGGAGCTGATCTGGTCCACTTCGCCCATTGCTGACTTCAGGTTTTCCCGCCACTGGTCGTCACCCGGTGCGCATGACTTGGGTGGAGGCGGGGTCTTGTTGCGCTTCTCCCAGTCCTTGATGTGCTCACTGAGCGCGTGGGGCTCCGAACACACGCTTGGTTCGACGGGGTCCCCCTGATCGCGGGCATTGTTCGGTGGCAGAGCAGCCACCACCGCGGGATGAAGCTCCTTGTCTTTCCCGTTGGCGTCCTTTTTGCCGCTCACTCCGCCGACGGTGGTCCCATCCTTGCGCGTCACCGTGCTGCGCATCCTCGGCTTCAACCCATCCACATCCACGACGCGGTGCGGATAGTTGTCGACGTAGGCGTACGCCTTGAGTGACTCGCCGATCCCGAGCGGTTCTGGACTTAGGTAAACGCCGGCTTCGGGGTCGTAGAAGCGGTGACGATTGTAGTACAGGCCGGCGGGGGCTTGGTATTGCCCTTGGCGGCGCCACAACGTCTCGGAGCGGTGGTTTTGACCGAGCCGTCCCCATGGGTCGATGTCGGCGTGTTCGGCGACGCGGCCATCGGGAAACAGCAACACGCCCACCGAGCCATCGTGAGCGGCCTCGTGAAAGAGCCAGGCTGTGTCCGAAGTGAGCGTTCTGGTTGGCGCCCCGCCGCTCTCGGTCGAGGCCGTGCCGTCGCCATTCGTATTCAACGTCCACCGCTGACGGCGTTCTGCGAGCAGCGCAATGGTGCCCGGTTCGTACGCGTAGTGGCGTTGGTCCTCGACCTGACCGCCGTCCGGCGCATAACGCATCGTTTGCTCGCGCACCAGGCGCTCACCGTCCCACGTGAACACCGTCGAAGATTCGGTCGCTCCGCCCAGAGACGTCTCTTGGCGTAAGCAGCGTCCAAACACGTCGTGAACGAAGGTGTGGTGACGGCCATCGGGCTCCGTCACTGAGGTCAATTGTCCCGCGCCGTTCCACGAAAACTGCGTGGTCAGCGTCGCGCCGTCCGAAAGGGTGCGCGTGCGCTCGACGACGAACCCCGCCTCGTTGTAAGTAAACCGGACGTCCCCGTGCCGGAGCAGCCTGCCCCCAACACCGTACTCGCGGTGCCCTTGGGGATACCAGTTGCCGGTCACATCGTGTTGGTAGCGTTCACTCGCCCCAACTTTCGTCACGCGTTGCGCGAGGCGCCCCAAAGCATCGTGTTCGTAACGCGTGCGACCGTCGGGTTCGGCGACCTCCGCTACGTCGCCCGCAGCGTCGTACGAGAAAGACTGATACCAGCTCGGCGAACCGGGAGGCGCCGCTTGACCAGCGCCACCACTGAACGACCCGTCGGCGAACACCTCCCACTGCCTCGGCATCCCGAACAAGTCCGCCTGCCTGCGCACGGTGCCGCCACCGTGGTAACGGCGCGTGAGCTCATTGCCGGCGGCATCGTACGTCTTGCGCACGTCACCTCCGGGCAGCACGACCTCGGTAGTCCTGCCCATGAGATCGTACTTTGCGCGTTCCAGCTCGAGGACGTTCGGCCCATCGCCCTCCGCGCTGCTGCCCTCTAAGCGCAGGCCCTCCTCGAAGCGCCGGCTCCCCTCTAAACGCCCGCGCTCCTCAAGGGGCCGCGGCTCTTCGAGGATACATGACACGCGGTCCGTCGCCAGGTTGTAGTCACTGCGCACGGTGTAGGCGCGCTCTCCGAACATGACCTGTTCACCGATGACATTCCCGCGTCCGTCATAGGTGTACAGCACCTCCGAGTGCGCGTTACGGGCACGCAGCAGCCTGCCCCGCACGTCGTATTCGAAATCGTCGACCGTCCCGTCGGCGTATTCCTTTTGCTGCACTTCGCCGGTTGGCGCAGTAACGACGTCCACCTTGGTTGGGCCGTCGCTCTTCGACCGCACCTCGCCGTTGGCGTCGTACGTGTAGTCCACCGTGCGGCCATCGAACGTCAGCTCTTGACGAATGTATCCAGAGCTCGTCCGTAGCAACCGATGCTGCTCACCGTTTTCGTTGATGATGCGAACGAGGCCGCCCTCGCGGTCATAACGGTAGTCGACGTGACTGCCGTCGGAGCGTTCCACGCGAACGACACGGTCGAGCCCACCGTAGTGGAGCGTGATCGGTCGCCGGTCGGGACCTATCATCTGACGGACTCTCCCTTGCGCGTCGAACGTGGTCCGTCGCTCGGTCCCTGCGTTGGTACGCATGCAGAAGAGGCGCCCGCAATCGTCGTACAAGTATTGAGTCTCGAGCCCGGAGACCTCTCGCAACGACACGGGCCGCCCCCAATGGTCGTAGGAGATGAACTTCGTACTCCCGTCCGGCTCGGTGACGGAAATCCGGTTTCCCCAGGCGTCGTATTCGCAGCGTGTGAGCCCGCCGTTAGGCAGAACGGCGTTCACCCACTGGCCCTGCGGGTTGTATTCGTATTGGACGACGACCCCGACTTGATCCGAGACCAGCAACGGGTTCCCGACGGTGTCCCGCGAATACTGAACGAAGTCCGCATCTGGGCCCGAGATGAGTTCCGGCTCGCCACTCGGATGGTAAGTGAAGTCCAACCGGCTGCCGTCGGGAGTCTGCGCCGTAAGCAAACGGCCTTCGTCGTCGCGCTCCCAGCGCCACGTGTGCTGCTCACCGTCCGTGTATTGCTCGAGTTCCCCGTGCTCATCGAAGTGGTTCGAGTGAATCGCCCCGCCCCAATCCAGCTTGTCCGCCGTCCCGTCCGCGTTGGTGAACACGCGCTTGACCTGGCGCGAGTCCGCCACTTCCACGTAATCATCCGCGAGGAACTCGATCCGGATGTGGTGGACGCCCTTGGCCTTCGTTATGCGATCTGCCAGCAACTCGGGAACGTCTTCGTCCAAACTCGGATCGGGCTGGTCGCCGTAGTTGGCCCACGTCTCGACGCAGCGGTGCTGGGCGTCGTATTTGTAGTGGACGACGAGCCCGCTGGGCCGCTCGACGCAGGTCAGTCGGTGCGCCTCGTACGTGAACTTCGTCTCTGCCCCATCGGCATTCCGCGCGACGACCAAGTCCCCATCGGCGTTATAGCGGTAGGTCCGCAAGCTATGAAACTGGGTGGCCTCCGGATTCACGGGGGCTTCGAACGCGTGGATGCGTCCGCCCAACTCACGACGCACGCGCACCACCCGCCCGACGGAATCGGTGAGCGCCACCAATACACCGCGGTCGTAGGTCAAGCGGATCCGGTTGTCGTTGCGATCACTGACCTCGGCCAACAGGTACCGCCCCGTCCCCTCGAGCTCCACGAACGAACGCAACACGCCGTCCGGTGTGCACAAGAGAAAGCCCCACGCGTGCCGCGATAACGCCCCCACGTCGAGCTGCGCCGACTCACCGGGTTGAATCGTCGCAAACTCGCCTTTGCCTCCCGCCGACGTCCAGAGGATCGACCGGCGGCGCTTGACTTGGATCTCCCACGCGAACGTGTGCGACCACCCAAAACCCAGCCCCACGTCGCGTTCGACGGCGGAGGTCGAATAGGTACGGCGTAAGATGAACGGAAACGGGCCGCCCAACACGAGGTCGACCGCTGGCACGGTGAAGACGCGTCCGGTTACCACATCGACGGGATCGCCTGCCGTTACATGTCCGCCGGAGCCGTGTTTGGGATTGGGGCAGCCGCCATCGGCGTTGCTCCCGGTGCCACACGCACCTTGGTTCTTCTTGCCGCCTTCGGCGTCATCTTTGCCGCCTTTGGTACGGGCCCCTTTCTTCCCGCCCCTCCCCTTGCCGCCGCCCGCGCCCGAGCCGCCGCCGCCCGCGCCACCGGCCTTGATTAACACCCCCGGACACATCCCAGGGATCGCGATCATGTTGGGTACGGGGGCCGTTCTAGGCACGTGCGCCTCCCCTAACGAGCCGCGCGTCCACACGCCGCAGACCGACGCGCCGCATGCCGACACGCCGCAGACCGAACGACGTCGCGCGCCCCGTCGAACGTTCGGCGCTGTTACTTTCTCCCAACCAACGCAGCGCCCCCGAAGAGACTGCTCTGCACGCAAACCCCAAAATCATCACCCTTCACCGTAGCAACGCCCCCCTCACCCGGCAACGCCCGCCACTCATCGCCGGCACCTCTCGGACATTTCCACCACTTCTCACCGGCAGCCCCTCCCCTTGGCCGCACACCCGCGGACGATTCGCCCCCACGTCTTGTACGCTTTGGCACTCACCGAGACTGCCCATAGCCGTCGAAGGGCCGCTCACGTCCCGAGGTGCCTGCGGCCGTTCGCTGTGATCCACCTCACCGCAGCCCGCGTTACTCGCCCAGATGGGACTGCCGCTCCATCGCCGTCACTCGAGTCACGACCCACAGTGGCGTGCATCAACGGCCAGGTTGCGCGCGAAGCGGTTACCTCATTCAACGTGTGCGAGCGGGCGACTCACGTAAGGCCAAAATAGCAGCCTATCGTCGACCAAGGTCCAGCCGTTGCTCGAGCCCTCACCGAGGGGGCCGAGGACCACCGCGTCCGTTTCGGTGGCGCTCGAATGGGACATCAAGCGGCCGTCGTGCGCCTGATAGAAGAGCACGCCGCGGCCGTTCACTGCTAGACGTCCCGTGACGTCCAGCGTGTTCGGAAGAATCGTTATTGCTTCGCCACGGATTTGTGCGATGCCGACGTTCGGTACGTAGGCGTAGACGGCGTCTGCACTTGCCACCGCGTCGTTGGCGACCAAATCACCCACTGGCGTCCAGCTCGAGTCGTCGACGCTTGCGTGCAAAAGATTACCACCAGTAACTCCTAACATCAGCAGGTATACGTCGCTAGATGTTCTGACAAACTTGACGGCGGATCCCTCGGTGGCTGTCATGCGCAGCGTCCACTCGGAGTCCCCAACGTCCAGTGAATAGACCGCGTTCGTACCTTTGTCATAGGCGTAGGTGCGGGTATCACCGACGGACAGCAGCCCCACGTAGCCAGGTACGAGGGGCGCGTCATGGATAGTGAAGGTCTGACCGCGGTCTTCCGAGACATAGATCGGGGTAGAGCTGTAGTCCACTGCGTACAGAATCCCGGCGTGGTCATCGAGAATGGTCTTGCTATCACCGAGGTCCGTCCACGACTCGCCCAGCGCTGAGCGTCGCAGTCTTTCGCTGGAGGTATACCACGTGCCGTCTTCTGCGACGTAAGCGGGCCCTTCCGTCACGAGGTGTTCCCAATCGTCGCACGGCAAGCAGCTCCCACCGCAGTCTGCCCGCGTTTCGTCGCCGTCGAGTTCGGCGTTGTTGCACGTCGAAGGGGGTTCCGTGGGTGCATCGTTGGCTTGACTCACGTCAGTGAACGGCGGGCTCACATAGATCTGCGCCGGATCTCCAGCCGAACCGATTAGTCTATCGTCCGGAAGCATCGCCAGCGTCTCCAAGGGGACGTCCGACAAGGCAACGAGCTGGGTGAACGTCTTTGCGCCGTCCGTGCTCACATGAATGGCAGTGGCGCTGCGAGCGATCAGCGCGCCTTTACTGTTCGTCAAGAACTGCAGCGCCTGACTGATCCCTTCGCTGACCTGCCAGCTCGCGCCGTGGTCGATGGACCGATACACATTCGAGTCGCCTGCCCTCACCAACGTTCCGTTCGACAAGGCAACAGCGGCGTGGGTGGCGCCTTCGAGTCCAACCTCGCCCCAGCCAAGCTGATTCGACGAGCCTCGGTGCTGAACCACTTGGGAACCGAACACGTGCACGCGACCTTGCAGATCGACGAGCACGTGGCTGGAATCTTCAATCGCAATTTGAGCCCACGGCTCGAACGTCATGCCGTCACGAGTGAGCAAGACTTGGAAGGCTTCTAGGGCATAGGCGGCGTCGCCGTGCACTGTCAGCGCTTGAACGAACGGAAGTTCACTGGCGGTTGGCTCTCGGAAGCTTTCGCCGTCATTGTCCGAATACGAAAGCCCGCCGTTCCCCGACGCGAAAAGAAGCACGCCTGACGGCAACTGACCGACGGGCTCGCGACAATCGGTGTGGGTCTTTTCGAAAGGCTTGCCCAGTTCCGACGAGCGCCACATCTCGAACCCCGAGGTACACGCAAGCACTTTGCCACCCGGCGTCGCAAAAAGCCTGGTGAGCCGGGGCAAAGCGCCGTCCGCACACGCGACGTGACTAGTCCAACCCGCAGTGGTCGTACCCGATTGCCCGCAATCAGTATCCGATGTTGGGGCAGCGCTGGGCCCGCCGGTGGCAGTATCGACATCCACACTCGACGCCTGGGCGCTTTCATCGGTACCGTCCACTGTGCTGTGGTCTGCAGTAGTGTTACCAGGCGGCGCGTCCGAACCGCCTGCGGTTTGGCAGGCACCCACCAACAACGCGGAGGCAAACAGAAACGTCGGGCACGAGAATCGAAAGGGGAGGGTCTTCATGGTGGAGCACCAGTGAGCGCGCTTTTCACCTTATCGCGCGGTACCCGCACGCAGGAAGCGAAGATTTTTTCATCTCGTCAGCGGCGCCGCGGCTGAACGCGCCATCACCGGGACGTCCACTCCGTGCCACCTCAGCGCTCAGCTAAACCGAGAGGTGATCTTGCGTGTTCGTCTGCCCATGCCTTGAACGCACGCGAGCCAACTAAAGAAGTTTCATCTTCGTCACAGGTTGCTTGTGCTGCCAACGACCAATAGTTTTGGCAACGATGAGAGCTCAGATGCCGTTGGACGAGGCTTGGTCGAGTGCAGTCCTCATCCTCCCCCCACCTCCGTCAGAAACAGCCGCGGGAAAAGCACGTCCGCCGCCTCTGCGCTGAAGTGCAGGCCGAGTTTGCCCTTCTGGGTCTGGGAGGTCACCAGCCCCGACTCGATCAGGCGTTTAACCGTCTCGGTCGTTGTTCGTGGCTTCAAGTTCATGATGGTGGCGGCATCACCGCGGCTGACCTCCCCATGCACCAGTAGCGCGTGAACGAGTTTGGTGCACTCGGTGCGGAGCCCCAGATCGCGAAGGACGTACGTCTCGAGCCGCGCCCGCAGCCCGTCGAAGTCGAAGAGGTCCGTCATGAACTGGACTTGGTCGAGTGCCACGTCGAGAAACCACGCCACGAACTCGTGCAGCGCTTTCAATGACAGGTTCCCTCGGCCGTCCAGATCGCCCTGCCGAGGGGTATCGGCCAAGTCCATCATCGCTTTGTACTCCCAAGGGCCCTTCAGCCCGCGGGCAAGTCCTCTCGAGATCGACCATAAACCCCGCGCGCCCACACCGGCCTCCAGCGCCATGGCGTGAGACATCAAGCGGCTGACCCGCCCGTTGCCGTCGGGGAAGGGATGGATGTAGTTGAACCGGTGATGGGCAATAGCCAACATCACCGCAGCATTCGCGGCGCCCAGACCGGTCACCGAACAGCGCTGTTCAAAGTAACGCATGAACTCGCCAACGCGGTGCCCACTCGGCGGTTGGTGCCGTCCCACCACCACCTCGTGTTTGGCTTCACTGCGGAACTCGCCGGGAGTCATCAGGTAGTCTCCCTGCGGATGCTCAATGCGCAGCAGCGCCTCCGGTGCCCCGTCGTAGAAGTCGCGATGCACTTGACGGATGAACGCGACGCTAGCGGCATTTGGCAGAGTGCCCGACGCAAAGGCCTCATCGATGTGCGCCTGAACCCGGACGTGAGCGCGCGCCTCGAGCTGCAAATCCCGCCCGGCCTCGTCAAATTGGTTCAACAGCGCCCGCTCGATGTCCCGCGGGCGGGTGTTGTGGCCCTCAATCAGATTGCTGTAGTAGCAATTCATCACGCGTACGAGTTGCGCAAGCTCCCGAGCCGCCTGAGGGGGCACGGCGCGCCCCAGCCGGGACGCCTTGACGTTGAGCTCCACTACCCGGTCGGCGATCGCCGCGGGCAGCTCCGCCAGTTGGCAGGGCTCGATCCGAGAGACGTTCTCCAAAAGGGGGCTCATTGCCGATCTATGGTAGCCGATTACTGCATTAGACTCGAATACTTAGGTGACAATTCTGCGTTCGATTGCCGATCTGGGTTGCCGATCCACTTGGCGCTCGGGAAATGGGCGCTCCGGAAAAGGACGCTCTCGTTGGGCTGGCGAACGCACAAAGTCGTTTGCAGGGCCAGACTCGGCTCCCAAGGGCAAAACAACCGCCGCTACCTCGCCGCCCCCTCCACGACGCCGCACGACGCGTTCACGAGCCGCATCTGGCGCGGCGTTTTGCACTCGGCCTCGGAGCAGCGCTCGCTTCGAGCAGCCTGGGCTCGCCACCACAATGACGATGGCGTGCGCGCGTGAAGTCGCCACCTCGAGGCGCTCGAGTTCCACAAGAACTCGAACCCGCGTTTCTCACCGCCCCTGCGTCAACAGGTGCCTGGGCGGGTTCGCTTTCTTCGCGTCAATGCAGCAACCGAGATCGAGCGTGGACGAATGCTCGTAACTTGGCGAAGCGGGCAGTGATCTCACTTCGCGTCGCTGTCGAAAGGCAAAACGCACGTGTCGTCCACCGCAAGTCTCTCCTCCCCTCACATCCCCCATACATCGATTCGCGTCACCTCGCGTCAGTTCGTCTCACCTAGCCCACGCGTGACGTGTGTAGCTACTCTTCCCAACTCCGGGCGAGCCAAGGCAACTCGCTTCGCACTCACCATCTTTCTGCTAACAGGCCTGCTCGCCGCGTGTAGCAAGCACAGCGAGCTCACTCTGTACGTCAGCACCGAGGTACCGCGCGTCGAAATCGAGCGCATCACCGCCGGCGTCGCTACGCCGGTCGAAGAGATAGAAGCGCAGGACGGCACCTGGCGGATCCGCTTCCGCGAGGTGATTTCCAAAGACGAGAGCATCTTCATTCACAAGCTGCTCGACCAGGCCGTGCGGGCCACGGCGTCGGCTCCGCCCAAACTCGCGCTCCAAATTACCGAGCAGGACCCCGAGGTCCAACGTATCGCCAACGTCACCCCTGACGCAGCGCCGAGGGAGTTCGAGTTGGAAGTAGAGCGCGGGGAGCGTGTATTGTTCGCGGTCGAGACGTTCACGGGCTCGGAACGCGTGTGTACCTGGTCTGTCCCCGCGCGAGACCTCCCACAATTGAGCTACGACGTGCGCCTGGCGGGCAAGACGTCTGGCGAAGAGGCTCGCCAAGTGCTCAAGCAAGCACACGGCAACTTTCAAGCGTTGGCCGGCAAGATTGCTCACCAATTCTCGTTTGTCCCACCCGAGGCGACCAAGTCCGCCGCGGGAGTCCACATCGAACCGCCGCGTTCCGTTGTGTTCACCTTCCAGCGCGCTACAGACGCTCGCTGGCCAGATAACGTTTACCCCAATTTTGCACGCGTAGACCAGTTTGCCTCTTGCATGCAAACCATCGTCGCAGCCAGCGACGACGCGTTCTTCGGCGCGTTCCTCTTCCCCCAACTCAGCGACAAACTCGTGCGCTTCGAACTCGGCGACACGAGGTTTTGACGAGCGGCGAGCCACGGCGCTTGTGTTAACGTCGTGAACACGCCGCGTCCAGTTACAGCCGATGGGAACTGTTTCATCGCCAGAGTCCGGTTCAACTGAACCGAACTCTGGGTCAAGAAGTGACGTGGGACTGTGCCCAGCGAGGCAGGCATAGCTCCTAACCGGCGGGGCTGCCAGCTTGCGACACGTCCCATTCAATCGGCGGGCAGTCGCGTCGCCGCTCAGAGCGCGAAGGACACGCCATCCAAGGACAACATCGGCGAGACATTGGCTACCCCACCGGGGCTACTCACTGTCATGACGCCGTTGGTGGCGACGGTGATCTTGGCAGGTAGGCCGCCGTTGGCGGTCGCCGCGAGCCGCACGGTCTGGGCAGGACGGTAACCGGTCGGAAGCGTGGCAATCGTCGCGCTGGTGCCGCCGGCGATGGCGCCTTGAAAACGCACCACGTCGCCGTACTTGCCCACCTTGACGGAGCGCGCCGAATATGCGCCCCAGCCCGGGGCGAGAGGCAGCGCGATGTTGCCGGCGAGCGTCTTGGAGTACGAAACGCCTTCGAACGACACCCCTTCGTTGGCCGCCGCCAAATCGCCGTTGGTGTAAACGTCACCCGACGAGTAGATGGTGAGCTGCCCGGTTGCCCCTGCGGGCAGACCGAAGTTGGCGGTCACGAAGACCGTATTGCTGGGACGATACGCCGATGGCAGCGTAAACAGGTAGCCGTCGTAGTTCTCGAGATCCAACTTGAACAGGAAGCCTTGGAAGCGCACGAAGTTGTCGACGGTCTTGACGTATGCGCCTCGGTCCTGATCGAACAATCGGAACCCGTACAGGGGATCCCACTCTTCGTTGTTGGTGAGCACGTTGCCCTCGACCTGATCGAACGAAGCGCCCTCCAGCGACGTGAGCGTCTTCGCATCTGCACCGACGCCGTCGGCTCCGTCTTGAAGGATGTGAACGTATCCGGTCAAGTAGTTGTATTGTAACGAACCCGCGGAATTTCCGTTCATTACCACGCGGAGGTTCACGGCCTCGTCTGGACGGTAATCTACGGGCAGGAGAAACGCCTCGGTGTTCGATGTCGTGGTGTTCTTGAGAGCGCCGCGAAAGGTGACCACACCGTTCACCTTGCCGACCGACGGCGCGTGCGCGCCGTTGGCGTAGTAGTTCGTCCACCCGTTGATGGGGCTGAGCGCCTGCCAACCACCCGTGATGGCTTGGCCCACTTCGCCTACTTCTACGCCCACATCCTCCAGCGCCTGCTCACCCCGCGCTTGATCACCCAGTGCTTGTTCACCGTGTGCTTGCTCACCGCCCGCAGCGCGGGTGGATTCGTCCGGTGCGCCGCATCCTGCGGCCAGTAGCGCCGCGCTGCTCCCGAACAAGAATGAAACCAAAGCTAACGACTTACGCACCATCGACGTCTTCATTGTTGCCTTCCCTTCAGCGACGGTGAGTATCGGTAGGCACCCCTCGACCGTCAAGCAACTTTGCCTGTCACAAATGAACACGGCTTCCGACCTTTCGACCGCTCGTCGAGTAGATTTCCTACGTCTGCAAATACAGAATGGCCTGTGGCGGAGTCTCACGGAAAACTCGCCGCTTTTCGTGCCCACACGCGGCTGCGGCGAATCGCCACCGCTCGCGTCACCGGCTTTCTTAACACGCTAATACACATCCCCGGAATAGCGCCCATGTTCGGTGCGGGCGACGTTCTAGGGATGAGCTCCTCCATCGCCGGCACTTCCTCGAGGTTTCCACCACTTCTCACCGGCACGCCACCTGTTAACAGCGCACGTACGGCGTCTCGCTGGCACGCCTCGAGATCCGAAGCCGACGCGAAGGCCACCTCACGTCTTTAGGTGACTACTGCCGTTCGCTGAGCTCCCGGCAGGCATAACGGCACTCACTTGGGCAACTGTGAAGACGTTGGGCGAACAAGTTACTATGTTTCTTTGTGAACCAAAGACAAACACCCATTCACCGAACCTTGCATGCCCCTCGAATCCCGCGTTAGAGTTTGCTGGACATTGCGCGCAATCGAGCGCCCGCAATGGAAACTAGGGAGAAGATCGTGACAACGAAGACGACTTGTTCGGTCGCGTTGGGCTTATGTTTGTTTGCGTCGCAAGCAGCGGCTCAAACGCCCGCGGCGACTCCAACGGCATTGGCGCCCGCCCCGGCCCCTCAGGCCGCGCCTGACGGAGTGGTGACATTAAAGACCATCGAGGGGGAGACACAGAAGGATGTGCGACTAATTGCGCTAGAGGACGTCCCTGCGATAAAGGAGGAGGACATCGAGAAGCTCCCCCAAGACAAGCTGGCTGAGCTCGCCAAGGATGGCGCGAGAGTCGCCGCAGAAGAGAAGAACAAAGCGGAAGTTGCGGAGTCGCAGAAGGACCTTCTCAAGAACGGTAAGTTAATGGCGATAGGCCTTACGGGCGGAGCTGCTTTTGCCGTCCAAACGCCACTGCGCAGGTATGGTCAACAAACAGTGGACGTCGTGGCCATGCCCTACTTGCTCATGCTGCCAGGCTACTTCGGTTCACGCGAGCCCCTCAGGCAGTATTGCGCGTCCGCTTGGGGAATAGGAACTGACTCTGCTGCGCATTCGTCAGCCAAGGCCGCTGCAACCAATGCAGCGCGCCAACTGCTCGCCAGCATCGAGGCGAACTTGGCAGCCGGCGTCGACAAGCAGGTCGTCCGCAGTAAGTTTCTCTCCGAGAGTGACGTGTTCACGGTCGACGAGGAATTCCACTCTTGGGCTGCTTCGACCATTGATGCGATCGACCAACTGCGAGGTCTCACACCTGCGCAGCGGGAAACGGAGGAGGCGAAGCTACTAGATGCCCTAGTTTCTTTCGTTTTCTGGCACCCGACTTGGTCAGCAAGGGGCGCGTGCCTCAAGCGAAGCATCGGAATTTGGGTGGGCCTCCCCGCTGCGTACGAGGTGACGACCAAGCTGAACTCCACTGACACGCGCACGTCCCGTGAGATCAAGCCGGACATTGCGTTTGGATTGGGCTACACCCCGCACGCGTATCTGACGCTACTGGCCGGAGCGACCGTGGCGAGTGTAGAAACTCCGGACGATTCGGGCCTCCACCGCACGGTGTGGGCTGGCACGTTTGCGGTCGGCGGCAACATCGACTTGCTCGGCGAGCTCTTCAAGTGAGCGGCAAGCCCAGCGGGCGGTAACCACTGTGCAAGCGAGCGCCCGGTCCGCGGCTCGTCGATGCGCTGGGCAATAGTAAAAAGTTCAAGGGCTGGAGGTAAGTTTTCTTACGGTTCGCAAAACTCTGTTACGGTAGCCGCCGTGAGCATCTTGGTTTCGTGGATTGGGAATACGGACTTGGACGCCGCGGGTCAACGCCTGCCCAAGGGTGGCGCTGACCCGGGACTGGGCCCAATCGGGCAAGCCTTGGCGCAACGCCAGTTCACGCGCGTGGTGTTGTTGTCGAACTTCGCCAAAGCGCAGAGCAGTGCGTACGTGCGCTGGGCTCAGCAACGGACGTCAGCGAAGGTCGAGCTGAAACAAGTCGAGCTGTCGGACCCAACCCACTTTCACTCGGTGTACAAGCTCGCCGAACAGACGTTGAGCGAAGTCTGCAATCAAGGTCCGAGGCGAACGCCAGTCGACCTCACCTTACACGTGAGCCCGGGTACTCCGGTAATGGGGGCCGTTTGGATCATCCTCGGCAAAACCAAGTACCCCGCCGAATTGATTCAAACTTCGAAGGAGGCGGGCCTGAGAACGACCTCCGTCCCGCTAGACATCGCCGCCGAATTCATCGACCTGGTGCCCGAGTTGCTCCGAGCTCCCGATGCCTCACTGGCGGCCCGCAGTGAAGGCGTCCAACCTGCAGAGCCTCGTTTTGGAGACATCGTCTACCGCTGCAACACGATGGACGAGCTGATCCGCCGTGCGCGCCGGCTCACCATGCGCAGCGTTTCGGTGCTCATCGAAGGCGAGTCCGGGACCGGCAAAGAGCTCCTCGCGCGTGCAATTCACCAGGAAGGCCCTCGCAAAGACAAGCCGTTCATCGCCGTCAATTGTGGCGCCATCCCGAAGGATCTCGTCGAGGCGCTTGTCTTTGGCCACGTCAAAGGAGCGTTCACTGGGGCAGACAAGCCCTCCAACGGTTACTTCCGTGACGCGCACGGCGGCACGCTGTTTCTCGACGAGATCGGGGAGCTACCGCTCTCAGCTCAGGTGAAGTTGCTACGCGTACTGCAGGAGAAGAAGGTCACCCCCCTGGGTGACTCCAAGGACCACGCCGTCGACGTTAGGATCATCTCGGCTACCAACCGTAGTCTCGTGGCAGAATGCCACGCTGGACGGTTTAGGGAAGACCTATTTTATCGCCTGGCGATTGCCACTTTGCGCCCTCCCCCACTGCGCGAACGGCAGGGAGATTTGGGACCGCTGGTCGAGGTGCTGCTAGAACGCGCGAACGAACTCGCGGCCAAAGAGGAGTCCCACTACGAACGTAAAACTCTTTCTCCCGGCGCAAAAAAGCTTCTGCTCGCGCACTCGTGGCCAGGCAACGTTCGCGAGCTCGAAAACACGCTGATGCGAGCAACCGTTTGGACCGAAGGCACCACCATCACGGAAGGTGATATGCGCGCAGCCCTCCTCGATGAGCCAGCAACCCGGTCCGACGCAGCACGTCTTCAGCCGTTGGACGAAGGCTTTTCCCTTGATGACGCCCTCGCCAAGCTAAGCCGTGAGTACATCCGTGCCGCTTTGAAACAAGCAGGCGACAACAAAAGCCAAGCCGCCAAGCTTCTTGGCCTGGCCAGCCGCCAGACGTTGAACAACCGAATGGAAGCGCTGGGGTTGTCTTCGTGATAAACACGTCAAACCGCATGGCACAGTACCTGCAATCGCATCTCGCGTGTCAACGCGCAACCTTCAACCACCGACCAGTCCGACTGCAGACGACGGCCTCCACGTTGCTCACCTCGTGCAGCAAGGAGCCCTCGTGCAGTCGTTGAACTTCGAGTTCCTACGGCCCCACGTAGCCCTACTCGCCGATCTGGGTGGCTTCGCCGAGAAGTACGCGTTCAGCGATCCCAAGAGTGCAGCGGTTAAGCTCCGCAACTTTTTGGAGGAGCTCGTGGAGCAGCTCTATCAGCGCCACCGTCTTCCGCGCCCCTACCAAGCCCACCTCGTCGATCTGCTGGAGGCTCACGACTTCACCGCGGCCACACCCAAGGTGATCCTGATGCAGCTCCACGGCCTCCGAAAGTTGGGCAACTTGGGAGCCCACACCAATGCCATTCCGGTCACGAGTCAGGCCGTATTGCAACGTCTAGCCGATGCCCACAACGTGGCCCGCTGGTTCTACCTCACCAAGCTCGCCCCCGGTTCGGCGAGACCCCCGGAGTTTCAAGAACCGCCCCCCGAGTCGACCAAGGCCGAGGCCAAACGTAAGACCAAGGCGCTCCAAGAGGAGCTCGAAAAACAACGTGCTCTCGACGCCCAGCGCGAAGCGGAGCTACAGCAACTGCAAGAAGCGCTGCACCTCGAGCGCGAGAAGGCGGCCGCTGCGGAAGCGGCCAAAGCTGCCGTCGAACAAGCACTCGTCAAGACCGAAGAAGAGCTGGCCGCCATCCGCGAACAAGGCGAACGCGTCGCAGGTATTCTTCAACTCGACGAAGCACAAACGCGTCAGCGTTTGATCGACGAGGCCCTCGTCGCGGCGGGCTGGAACGTCGGCCACAACGGCAAGAGCACGGAAGAAGTGGGCCAAGAGGTGGACGTCTCCGGCCTGCCACCGGGGTACGCCACCGGCAAAAACGGCAAGGGCCGGTGTGACTACGTGCTTTGGGACGACAACGGCAAGCCGCTCGCGGTGATCGAGGTCAAGCGCACAGCCAAAGACGCCGGTGTGGGACGCACGCAGGCCCAGATGTACGCCGATGCGCTCGAGAAGCAGTACGGTCAGCGTCCGGTCATCTTCTACAGCAATGGCCCAGAGATCTTCATCGAAGACGACGCGCAAGGTTACCCGCCGCGTAAGCTGTTTGGTTTCTACTCCAAGAGCAGCTTGCAGTCCCTGCACTTTCAACGGCGCGAGAAGCTAGACCTCAGCGGCGTGGGGCCAAACCCCACCATCGCCGGCCGCATGTACCAGGTGGAAGCCATCAAACGCGTGTCCGAACGCTTCGCGAACAAACGTCGCAAGGCGTTGATCGTGCAAGCGACGGGCACGGGCAAAACCCGGGTCGCGATTTCGCTGTGTGACGTGCTCTCGCGTGCGCGTTGGGCCAAACGCATCTTGTTCTTGTGTGACCGGCGCGAGCTCCGCAAACAAGCGCTCAACGCGTTCAAAGATCACTTGCCCAACGAGCCGCGCACCGTCATCGACAAGGCGACGGTTGGCGATACGACGCACCGCGTGTTCGTGGGCACATACCCGGCGATGATGAACGTGTTTCAGTCCTTCGACCCGGGTTTCTTCGACTTGATCATCGCCGACGAGTCCCACCGCAGCATCTACAACAAGTACCGCGACCTGTTCTTGTACTTCGACGCGCTGCAAGTGGGCCTCACGGCAACTCCCGTCAAGTTCGTGGAGCGGAACACCTATCGTCTGTTCGAGTGCACGGACCGCGACCCCACCTTCAACTACGAATACCAAGAGGCGATCCGTAACGACCCGCCGTACCTCACCGCGTTCAAGGTCGTGAACGTCACCACCAAGTTCTTGCGCGAAGGCATCCGCTACAGCCAGATGACGGAGGCGGAACGCAAAGAGCTCGAGGCAGATCTCGAGAACGCCCACGAGGTCGAGTTCGAGAAGGAAAAGATCGACAAGCAGGTGTTCAACCGGGACACGAACCGCATCATTCTGCGCAACTTGATGGACCACGGGCTACGCGACGCCAGCGGCAGTCGCCCCGGCAAGAGCATCGTGTTTGCGCGCAACCACCATCACGCGGTGTTGATGGCGGACGTGTTCGCCGAGTTGTACCCCCAATACGGCGGCAAATTCTGCCGCGTCATCGACAACTACGACCCCAACGCCGAAGCGCTGATCGACGACTTCAAAGACAAGAACAAGGAGCTGACGATCGCTATTTCAGTCGACATGCTCGACACCGGCATCGACGTGCCGGAAGTAGTGAACTTGGTGTTCGCCAAGCCGGTGAAGAGTTACGTCAAGTTCTGGCAGATGGTGGGCCGCGGCACGCGCTTGTGTGAAGACTTGTACGGCCCTGGGCAACACAAGACGGAATTTCTGATCTTCGACCACTGGGGTAACTTCGAGTTTTTCGAAGAGCGTTACGAGGAGAAACAAGCCAGCGTCAGCCGCTCGCTCTTGCAGCAGGTGTTCGAGGCGCGCCTCGAGCTCACCGACGCAGCCGTGCAGGCCCTCGACCAGCCAACCGTGGATCGCTGCGTGACTCAGCTGACCCAGATGGTGCGTGCGGTTCAGAACACCGGCGCCATCAGCGCGCAGGAGCATTGGAAAGAGCTCGACGAGCTGGCCAACCCGCAAGTGGTCGGCAGCTGGCACGCCAAAACCAAAGAAAAGCTGCGCATGGTGGCGGCGCCGCTCATGCACCTCATCCACGAACGGGGTGAAGACGCGGCCTACCGCTTCGACCTGACCTTGGCCCACTTGCAGAAGGCGCAGCTCCTGGCTACGCCCGAGCGGGAGGGCCGCAAGGCGGCGGTGTGTGAGCAGGTAGAGCAATTGCAGATGAACCTGAACCCGGTCAAAGCCAAGGCAGAAGCCATCAAAAAGGTGCGCAGCAGCGCCTTTTGGCAAGCCGCGACGTTGCCGGAGCTCGAGGAGCTGCGGGGCGAGCTCCGCGGCATCATGAAACATCAGACGTATCAAGCCGCGTTGCTCAACGAGCCCCTGCGCCTGGACGTGCGGGACTCGGGGGTCGAGCGCAGCTACTACCAAACCAAACTCCAAGGCCTGCAGCTCGTCGAATACAAGACGCGCGTGAAGAAGGCGTTGCTCGAACACTTCGAAACGAACCTGGTTTTGCGCAAGATCCGCTCGAACATCCGCGTCTCTGACGAAGACGTGCGCAAGCTCGCGACCTTGGTATTGAGCGTCGACCCGGGTGCAGATCTGGGGCGCTTGTTCGCGCAGGAAGGATTGCCCGCCGCGGATGATGCCGACGGGGAGAGGGCCGATAGCGAAGCGGCCGACTCCAGACACGCCACGAACCGACTCCAATTCGTGATCCGCAGCATCGTGGGCCTAGAGTCCAAGGCCGTGGAAAAGGCGTTCGAAGAGTTCGTGCACGCGTTCTCCACGCTCACGGCGCAACAAATCCAGTTCCTCTCCCTGGTCAAGCAGCACATCACCGATCACGGGATGCTCAGCCTCGACGATCTGTACGAAGCGCCGTTCACTCAACTGCACTCGGACGGCGTGGACGGCGTGTTCACCGACGAGGCGCAGGTAACGCGGCTTATCAACATCATCGAATTGTTCGATCCAGACATGGTGCAGTCGGCATGAGCACACTCGAAACGTCGGGCGCGCCGATCCAAATCCGCGTCTACGACGACCAGCTCGTGATCTGGAACTCGGGTCAGCTGCCTCCCAACTGGACGACGGAGAACCTGATGCAGGCCCACTCCTCGGAACCGCGCAATCCGGATCTTGCCAATATCTTCTATCGCACGGGTTTGATCGAGGCGTGGGGCCAAGGTTATCGACGCATCGTTGAAGCGTGCGAAGAGAACGGAACAACGTTACCGCAGACAGCTCACGACGGCGCGGGCCTCGGGGTTATGTGGAATTGGGTAACCCCCGACAAAGAGGCAGCGCAGCCAGCAAAGGCACCTCTACAGCCAGAGTCGCAGCTAGAGTCACAGCTAGAGTCACGGCTAGAGTCGCAGCCAGAGTCGCAGCCAGAGTCGCAGCCAGAGTCGCAGCCAGAGTCGACTCGCCAGCTAGGCTTGGCTCCGGACTCTCTTGCCTTCCGCGTATTGCAGGCTTTGGACAACGCTGCGCTCGGGAAGGCCAGCATTTCCGCGGCTGTAGGGCAAAGGGCGATCAGCGGGCGCTTGAACGCGACGATCCGGGAGCTCACCGCTGACGGCGTGATTGAGCTTACCCTCCCGGACAAGCCCAGCAGCCGACTTCAAAAGTACCGTCTAACCGCGGCGGGCAGAGCCTTGCTGCTATCCCATCGCAAAACGTGAGATGCGCCAATTGTGCAAGCGGTGCTTGCACCATTCGATACCCACTCGGGAACTGACTCGAACCCCACCATCGACCATCGCAGCAACCTGCTGCACCAGGTGCCCTCTGGGGCACGACTACAGAAAACCATCGAAAATTCATGATCACCGGTAAACTACGCAGCGACATCGACAAACTCTGGGAGGAGTTCTGGACGGGGGGGATCACGAATCCGCTCACCGTCATCGAGCAGATCTCCTTCTTGATGTTCGCGCGCATGCTCGACCTCAACGAAACGCGGGAAGAAAAGAAGGCCATGCGCGTCGCCAAAGGCGGCAAGAAGAAAGACTGGCCGCGCATGTTCCAGGAGAACCAGCAACACCTGCGCTGGGGTAACCTGAAGGAACTACCCGGCGCGGTGAGCGACGCGGATGCCAAAAAGGGCATCAAGTCGATGATGAGCGTGATGCGGGACGAGCTGTTTCCGTTCTTTCGGCAGCTCAGCGGCGGCACCACCTTCTCCGAATACATGGCGGACGCGCAGCTCATGATCCAAAAGCCGAGCCTGTTGGTTTCGGCGGTGAACATGATCGACCAGCTGCCGCTCACCCAGGGCGACACCAAAGGTGACCTCTACGAATACTTGCTCAGCAAGTTGACGACGGCCGGCATCAACGGCCAGTTCCGCACCCCGCGCCACGTCATTGCGCTGATGTGCGCCCTGACCGACCCCAAACCCACCGAACAAGTGGCAGACCCAGCGTGCGGCACCGCGGGCTTCCTCGTCGGCGTGCGCGAGTACCTGTGGCACAAGTACACGAGCAAACAAGGCATCGTCAAAGACGAGGAGGGCAACCTCATCTACACCGCCGATCAGCTCGACCCCAAGGTGAAAGAGCACATCGAAAGCGAAATGTTTCACGGCTTCGACTTCGACAGCACCATGTTGCGCATCGCGAGCATGAACTTGATGCTCCACGGCGTGGGTAACCCCGACATCCACTACCAAGACACGCTCAGCAACAGCTTTCCCGAGAAGTTCCCGAAGAAGGCGTCCAACGGCTTCGACGTGGTGCTCGCCAACCCGCCGTTCAAGGGCAGCTTGGACGCCGAAGACGTGCACCCCTCCCTCACCCGCGCGGTCAAGACCAAGAAGACGGAGCTGCTGTTCGTGGCTCTGATCTTGCGCATGCTGCGTAACGGCGGCCGCAGCGCCACCATCGTGCCCGACGGTGTGCTCTTCGGCACCTCCACCGCGCACCAAGAGCTGCGCAAGTTACTCCTCGACGAAAACCAGCTCGAAGCCGTCATCAAACTACCGAGCGGCGTGTTCAAACCCTACGCCGGTGTGTCCACCGCCATCCTCGTGTTCACGAAGGGCGGCAAGACGGATAACGTCTTCTTCTACAACATCGAGCAAGACGGCTTCTCCCTCGACGACAAACGCACCCCCGCAAGCGAAGAGCGCACGCCGCTCGGTCCCACCAAAGACAACGATCTGCCCGACTGTGTGACGCGGTGGAACAAGCGCAACCCCAAGAAAGACAACGATCGCACCGGCAAGTGTTTCTTCGTACCGGCGCAGGAGATCCGGGACCAGAAGTACGACCTGTCGTTCAATCGGTACAAAGAGGTGGTTCACGCGGAGGTGGAGTACGAGTCGCCGAAGGTGATCTTGAAGAAGTTGCGGGCGCTCGAGAAGGAGATCGCGAAGGATTTGGATGAACTGGAGGGGTTGCTGTGAGTTGGGCCCCTTCGACGCTAGAAGCCGCCGCCGACATCGTCGCTGGTTATGCGTTCCCAAGTTCGGGATATGCACGCAGTGAAACTGCTTGGCGACTGCTTCGCGGCATTACGGTAGGTCCCCAACGCCTGGATTGGAGCGAACCACTGTACTGGTCCAGAACCCCCGGCGACGGTCTTGGCAAGTTCGAATTGGCTAACGGTGATATTGTGATTGCCATGGATCGCCCCTGGATAACTGAGGGGTTCCGCGTCGCTCAGCTCGCAACTGCTGACACACCTGCACTACTCGTCCAACGCGTGGCTCGACTTCGCGCGAAGAAAGGCTTCGATGGCCGATTCCTTTACCACTTGATGTGTTCTGGTGGGCTCCAGCAGCATCTTCAGAAGCGCCACACGGAAACAACCGTACCGCACGTATCTCACAAGGACATTGCCTCATACGCATTCGTCGCGCCGCCCCTCCCCGAGCAGAAGCGCATCGCCGCCATCCTCGACAAGGCGGACGCCATTCGGCGCAAACGCCAGGAGGCCATCCGTCTCACGGAAGAGCTGCTCCGCTCCGCGTTCTTGGAGATGTTCGGCGACCCCGTGACGAACCCGAAGGGGTGGGAGGTGAAGAAGTTGGGGGAGCTCATCCCTGACCGCGGGATGATCGTGGATGGCCCGTTCGGTAGTTCACTCAAGCCTGCAGAGTACGTGCCCGCGGGAGTGAGGGTAATCCGCAACTTCAACATTGGTCGAGACGAGTTCGATCAAGGCGAATACAAGTATGTGACTGAGGAGAAATTTCGGGAGATAGCCCGCAGCGAGGTTCGGGCCAACGATCTATTGATCTCCACCAAAGGTACCGTGGGCAACGTGTGCGTCATGCCTGCTCTGCCTGGGCTTGCCGTATTGTCCGCCAGTGGGACGGTGAGGCTACGTCCTCAATCTCCGATATTGAGCAGTTTTCTCAGCGCCCAAATGTCCCTGCCTATGTACCGCGCCTACATCCAGAAAAGCACGGCTGGTAGCATCCAGCGCTATCTCAATCTGAGTTCGATTCGAGAATTCGAAGTGATGTTGCCCCCAGAAGGGGCGCAAGAGAAGTTCGTTGCATGGAGCCGCGGCGTTCGAGGGCTATTGCTGAACCAAACCAACACTTTCGCAGAAGTGGGTACCCTAGTTTCTTCGCTAACCCAACGCGCCTTCTCAGGGAGCATGTAGTTGGCGCCGCAACGCATCGTCCCCGTCGAAGACATCCCACTGAGCCTGTGGGATACCGCGCTTCTGCGACTGCCTCCGGCCCTAGCGACCGCGTATTGCAATGCGGTGACCGCCCACGGCCTAGCGGAGGTGGCGGCCGCAAGAGACCCCAACCGCGCGCCAGTGGGCGGACTGAGTGAGAACGAAGCAAAAATTCACTTTGCCCAAGCATTCGACGGTTCGTCGGCGAGGGTCGCGCTCGCGGTGCTAGACCCCAAGGTGGAAGTCGCGCGCGTTGCTGACGCCCTGACTGTCTTGTTCGCCGGGGGCAGGATAGCTGTGCTAGATGTACCGTGCGGAGCGGGTGCGTTCTTTCTGTCCGTGCTGGCCGCCGTCGCGGAACTGCGCGCTAGGCGGGTGCTACCACGACACCCCCTTGATGTGACCGTGATCGGCGGGGATATCAATATGCACGCTGCGAAGTTTGCTCACGATCTCCTTGAGCGAATACGGCCCACCTTGTCGGACCAGGCCATCGAGGTGAGTTTCGCCTGCCAGCAATGGGACGTCCACGACGACGTCAATACCGCTGCGCTGCTCAAGCGCTTCATCACCGACAGTGTCGGAGCAGAGCGCACTGCAGTAGTCGTCTCGAACTTCAGTGGCTTTCTCAAAAGCAGCGGCAATTGGCAAAAGGCCCGAGAGCAACTGAAGGACCTCTTCATGTATTGCCCAGGCAATCACCGAACAGCGCTATGGCTCGAGCCGAAAACCAAGGCGGCTACTGAGTCCCTTCGGAGCTGGATTGCCGGAGCGATACGTGAATCATGGAGACGCGTGATGACTTACTTCCAGGGGATCAACGAAGATGAAGCGCTGGAACAAACAGAAGCGGAATTTCAACTTCCGTTGGAGCCCAACTCACGTAGCGTTGTGCGCCTTTCCGTTCAGCGCTTCGAACTCCTGGGGCATCCGTGACGTCTCTGCCTCCGCCCTGTCCAGCGGCGCTTCGCGCTATCACGCAGTACAGGCGGCGGGATGTCGTTCCATACCTAGCGCTGCGTTACTACTTGGAAAACTGTGCCTCCCGCCGACCGCGTTGGGCTGAAGAAGTAGCAATGCAGCTCGTCACGCACCGTAGGACGCACCCATATTTCGCAGTCAAGCACTTCAAGGGACGCGATAACCACGGGAGTATTCGCTATCGCGATACGTTCCTGCCAGGCGCGAACGAAGCCCTGGCCGAATCATACTTGCTGGGCGAATGCAGCAAGTACGCCTCGTTCAAGAATCCTTCCAATGTGTTCAGCTACGCGCTGTCGGGGCCAGACGATGTTGGCGGGATCTTTCAAAACTACATGGTTGGAGTGACTGACCGTCAGAAATGGATAGCTGCGGCTTGCCGACGATTCTCAAACCCCGTCGTTCAATATACGGACGTCCGTGAGTTCTACCCTTCCATCCGTCCCGAGACTGCGCTGCACGTGTGGACCAGCGTCTGCTCCAAATCCAGTGTGCCTTCGCACCTGCGCAGACTGGGTGAACGCCTGATCGAAAGTCACGTTGCTTTCGGCAAGAAGATCCTCACGGGTCCGATGTTTAGCCACTTACTTGGCAACCTGGTTCTCCGGTCCCTGGATGACCTGATGTCCGGCCTGAGGGAGGTGGCGTATTGCCGGTATGTCGACGATGTGACGCTCGTAGGCTCAAAGAAGGCGGTCGGCGACGCGAGAGCTCGTGTCGAGGAACATCTGGCTCGACTTGACCTGAAGTTGCATCCGCCGGACTCGGGCAAGGATCTGGTAGTGCAGGGCAGAGACTGGCTTCGCGGTGAACACGACTACGTTGAACATCGCCAGTCGATCGACTGGAAGACTTTTGTCGGTGGTCTGAAATGGTGCGTGACGGCTGGGCAAGAGCGTCACGTTCAAGACGCTATCCTGAGCGCAGGCTTCCGCTTGCCCGTTCGGGGTTACTCAGGCGCCGTTCGTGAGAAGGCCTACGTCGAGCGACTGAAGCGCCTGGTTCCGCTGCGCTGGTTTCGAAAGAAGCGGCGATCACTGGACGAACTGCTACGCGAAGGTCACCTGCTTCGCGAGCGGTATCTGCAAGAGGCCGAACAACATCTCACGGTCACACAACAGGTGCAGGGGTTTGAACGCAAGCGGTTGCTTCCAAAGTTGCGATACTGCGCGGGACGGTTGGCGTACCTGGCGGCTCCCGATCAGCTTGCAAACTTGGCGGAGGAACTGGCAAAAGTCGAGGAACTTGAGTTCCACGCCGTGGTGCTGAAAGCAATTGCCACTGGGGACGTGACCGAACCACTCCGATTGGGGGCCAATGTTGTTCAGGCTGTTGCGCAACCGCTGCATGCCGAGGGACGTCAAGCGACAGTTCAAGGCCCGATTGATGGCCCTGTCGAGACTCACGGTCTCGCTGTGCTGGCGCTGAATGGAGTCAAAGTGTCGGGCGCAGGGATCGGGCCTCACGATCGCAACGAGTTCCTTCGACTGGCCCACAACGGCGCGGACATAGAATTGATGCGGTCAAGCGATCCGTTCGTTCGCGAGATCGCTTGTCTCCACGGCGTTGGGTCGCCGCGGCATTCGGAGGTGCTCGACTCCGCCTTCGATCCGGCGGAGGACACAGCTTTCGACGCGCTCAGCCAAACTATGTACCAGGGTTCGGGCGCGTAGGAGATTATCAACGTGAGTACCAATCGCAATTGGAGAATGATTCGGGCGCGTAGTACTGGCAGCACCGTGGCGTCGGAGCGCAGAACGCGGACACGACTGGCGTTGCGCAAGTGCGAATGTAGAGCTCCGCGAACTAACCGCGACCTGCTAGTGCGAGTGAAGCAGTCACGACTAGGCCTCGCGGTCGTGATTCGAAGGCAAGGAGCGCGTTTCGGTAGCCCGGGAGTGTCGCAAACGCGCTCGCCGAGACGCTGCCTCGGAATTGCGAGAAAGCCACTTCCTAGGCCCTGGACGCAGACTCAGAAGATTGCACAAGCATCACCTGCGCTCACAACATCAACACAGCCAAGCGATAGAAGTCAACTAGCACACGCTCGGGACTGGCCGAAGAGGATCTTCAGGGCGCTGGCTCGCGTCAAATTGGCAGGGGTGCGCGATGCGGAAACGTTAGTTGAACCCGTGGCCAGTGCGCTTGCCAGCGAGGCGAGCAAAGGGATACGCCTAAGACTGGTTGCGTCGGTCTTGCTAAGTATCCCTTGCGCATGCCTACTCTACGCCTCTGGGGATTGGCGGTACGCCCATGGCCCATCTTGGGTAATCGTGTTGGTGTGCATAGCTGTCCCTCAGCTCGTTTGGAACTTCGACAACTTTCTGGCTCCGGTTTCTCCCCGGTGGGTTGTCCGTTTCTGGAGAACTCTGGCCGCGTTTGGCCTGCTGGGGATGCTGATGACATCACCAGACACCGCCAATCGTACACCGCTGCACTTTCCCGCACTTTTCTGGTTCTCGGGCTTGGTGTGGTACTTGACCGAGTTTGTGGCCTGGCTGCGCTGGGGCCTTCTCGGTCCATCAAAGAGCGCGTTCGTAGAGGTCCTGACTGGGCTCGTAGCTGCAGAGGCGTACAATCAGCGTCGCGCTGGGTCATCCAAAGTGCTCAAGCGTACCCAGAAGAAGTTAACCGCGCGCCTGCTCGGCCAAGTCTGTCGTAGAGTTGAGCACCTCGGTGCGCCCGCGACGCGGCACGCCTCGGCCGCAACTTTGGACGGCGAAGCTGCGGCCCTACCTTTCGACGCACGCTCTGTACTCGACTCAGTACTGCAGCTGTATCAACGCGATGCACCGCACATCGACGAACGCCGTTACCTGGACGGTGTCATCAGAAACATCAAGGGTTCGGCCGGGACGATTACTACGGGGACGCCTCTCGAAGTCGCGCTCGCTACGGGAGTTGCCATTCTTGGTCTTGCTTGGTGTTTGCTAGGACCTGCGCGGGAGCAACTTCGCTCGGTAGCGGCTCTTGAGGTACTCGCCACAGATATTGCCTCTTCACCTTTTCTGGAGGCCCGACTCGCCACTAGGTTGCAGACCCTCTTGACTGCGGCCACTGGAGCGTCGGGCGCCGGGCCCGACCTGTGGCAGCGCGGTGACGTGTCTTCGAGCCCGGCCACTTCTGGCCTCAAGTTATCGGGCTACGGTGTCGAGTGGGACAGCAGCGCCATGTTTGCTTTCGCGGCGGAGGTCATGGGTATAGGGCCGCGCCGAGTGTCCGCCGCCATTCGCAACCTTGATGGGCAAACCACCATCTCATTGTCCGTCAAGGGAGAGCTCGTTTCCACCGTAGCCGGAGATGCGCGACAATTCGACGACTTGTGGCGAAGATCGGCCGACGCACTCCTGCCCCATCTTCTAGTTCCACGCGATCGCGGCTTCCTGACTCACGAATACTGTCTCGTCGCGGCCAGAAACTTGCGGAATGAAGGCTTTGCTCCAACGGCAAGAGTGGTTCTGGTGACGTGTGCCAAGATGGACCCCCAATACAAGAGCCAAGATCCAGAAGTAGTGGTTGAGCATGCGCTTATCGCGTTGGAAATGGATCAGCCACGCCGAGCTGAGACCCTAAGCTTAACAGTGCTTGATCAGGCCCGAGACCCTCGCGTGCAACAATTCAGGCACTCGGCATTGCAGGTGGCCGCTGAAGCCAGTCTGGCCAACGGAACACCGCTCAGGGCTCTGGCAACGCTCGACTTGCAGGAGAAAGACGATCACCTGCCCCTGGACAGAGATGAGAAGTTCCTGCGCGTCAGGGCTTTGCGAGCCCTAGGTCGACGCGGCGAGGCGTGGACCGAGATTCAGCAACTCGTCAGCCCAGACGACGAGCCCAGCTTGCGTGGGTTCTGGGTCGACATGTTCGCCGCCGCACACGAGAGCGCAGCGCACAACAGCGCTAAAGCACGGGGACACTTTGAGCATGCGGAGCGGCGCGTGAAGAATGCTCTGGATATTGCGTGGGGGTTTTGGGCACGCCTAACCTCGGACTCAGCCACCAGAGAGCGATACGCGGATCTTGTTCTTCACACGCCCGAATCCTTGCCGGTCTCATTAGAAGCGGCGGCCGACGCATTCACGAAAATGGGCGATGTCGAAAGGGCAAGCCAAGCATTGCGGAATCTGGTGCAGAGGGTAGATGCTGATGGTGAGCGAGCCACCTGGGGTAACCTAGCTCACCGAACACAGGCCTTATCACGCCTGTGCACATACGAAATGACGGAGGGTTCTGCCGGCAACTCTACGGCGTGCGCAACCTTGGAGCGAGATTCTCCCCTTGGCGCAGCTCTGGTGGCCAGCTGGCATCTTGACGATCCTGCAACTCGCCTTGCGCTGGAACCAGCGTTTACCGGTGTTGGCACGTCTGAGATGGCTCCAATTGACACCTTGATGGCTCGGGCTAGCGATCTTTGGGTCAAAGGAAGGCGCATCCAGGCGATCCGCGTCGCGGCACTTCTGGCGCTTGGTCAGCAAACCAACTCAGTGCGGTTGGGGGTGCAACTTGCTGACTGGCTCGAGGAACTGGCTGATACCCATCAGCTACCGCGTCGCCCTTGGATGTCAAATGTTTCGGAAATGCTCGAGTGTCACAGCATGCCGAAAAGGTTAAGCGACAGTAGGAGTGAATGCGTCACAGCGCCCTCGCCTGCCCTTCTCCTAGATCTGCTATTCGAGGTCCTCGTTGCGGAGCGTGCCTTCGATGTCGCTGAACGGCTGGCAATATTACTCGCTCGCGAATCACCCGAGCTAGGCCCAAACGTTCGAGCACGAATCCTTCTAGGCCGACTAACCTGGACAGACGGGGCCATAGTCGACCTAGGCTCAATTCCGAACCGCGAAACGTCGAAGCGGGTGCTATCCCACGTGCATGCCCTTGACGAAAGTCTCACTGCCCGCAGCGGAGATACGGCCGTAGACGACGAGTCCCGCGATCAGTCTCGAAGCTTGCTGGCCAGTCTCTTGGCTATCTCAGGCAATCTCGAAGGCGCGCGTTCTGCAATTCAGCCAATACTCGGCCGCGACCTGCGCGAGACACACTGGGCCGTTGCGCGCATCGCGTCACTCGCACGCGACGGAGAACTCCTTCTGAAAGCTCTGAAATCGATGGTAGCCCTTGCCCCCGACGACCCACGTCCGCATGCCGCCATGGCGCTACTCGCATACCATAATGGAGACGTGCGGTCAGGACACACTTGCGAGAAGCGCCTTCAAGAGCTGTCTGTCTCGGACGCAGTCCTCCAGGACCTCGAGAAAGCGAAGCGTGGCCACATGCGCATGTCGCAGCCCCAATCTCCAGCTTCGTTCATTCGCAGCGCGGCAAAGGTGTGCGAGTATCGCCCCCTCAGTCAATCGGGCATGATGCACAAGTAATCGAGCGATGGTTCAGCAACATTCGTCTTGGATTAGCCTCTGCGTCTCACGCGCCGCGGCCGAGTCTCAAGACGTCCCGCAGTTCAGAAACTAGACTTCCAGTGCTTTCAGCACACGAGCCCGCGCCGCGGCTCCGCTACCCCCCGAAGTGTGACTCTATGACCGCGGAAAAGTCTCCACCAATGACCACAGCTGCGCTCGGCAAGCTGGGTGAGGCCAAGCTCGAAGAGCTTAGCAGTGAGGCCTCGATGGTGTCCAATCCCGCGAAGCTCGATCTCCTCGGCTTCGACAACTTGGTGCAGTTCGAGTTTGAACGAGAGTCGCACGCCCACGACCTCCTTCCGGAGCCTGTTCGAGCCTTCGTGCAGGTGAAGGCAACGCAAAGCAAGGCCGGCAGCATCCGCATCCGGCTCACCAATTGGCAAAAGATGATCTCCGACCCAGATCCGTGGTTCGTGTTCGTCTGCGAAGTGAGCCCCGAGCGCAAGGTCACAGATGTGTACGTGGTACACATAAACAAGCACTGGATCGAGAAGGCGCTGAGGCGTCTCAGAAAGCACCCGCCGAGGAAGAAACTAGGCAAGAATGAAATGCAGATCACTTACGGCGTCGCCGACCGACTCCCGCTTGTGGAAGGCGGAGAGCTGAGAAGTCGACTTCTCAATGCCATTGGGCTCGACGTCAGGGCGTACAGGCGTCAAAAGACGGATCACTACCTGAATTTAGGTTACCACCCGGGATCACGAATCGCCCAGGTGACTCTCCCACCACAGGAAGAGGAACGACACCATTCGGATTGGGCAGAAGTAGCGCTCGGCGTGCGCTCGAACCTCAATGTCACACGAGTGAGGGTGCTTGATCGTCGGTTCGGGGAGGAAACTGTTATTGATGACGCACCCGCCTCTGTCATGACGATACGGGCCCGTCCTTCTCAGTTGGGTCGATTGCGGTTCTTCAACCCCAACCGCGGGCATCATTCGACCACAGTTGATATCTTCTCAACTTCGTCAGTGCCGTTCATCCCGGCCGCAATGTCGCAGGTGCGCTTCGCCGTTGGACCACTGAGCCTGTTCGTATACACGCAAGCGCGGAGCAGGACAGACGAAGGCAACGAAGTCTCGCTGCGCGCCACGATATCCTGGAACTACGACCACGTCTGCTCGTTGACCGAGCTGGGTGACGCAGCTCGCGCCATGAGGCTGATGTACGCACCAGCGACGGTCATGCAGATTGAAGCCGCTGACCCTGAGTTCCTTCCCGTCGAGGCTCGACTGGGGAATTTCCCGGCAATCGAAGAAGACCGCAACCTCTACCAGCAAACCGTTTGGGCGGTCAGTTCGCTAGCAAAACAGGTCGGCCTGGACGCGCTAGAGATGCGTGCCGGAGATCTGGAACTGATCCCCTGGACCGCGCTGCTCGCTGGATGCATTGTTGACGGCACTGAAGGAGCTGAGTTCGAATACACAGTGCACGCGCTCGACAAGGACAAGACGCCAGTCCTGGCTGTCGCGTGCGGCTACCCATTAGGTGAGTGGCTGGTGTTCTGCTGCGGCAAGCTTCCGGCGAAGCCCCAAACCAAAGACGGGGAAATCACGTTCACCAGCGAGGGGGCACGTCTTCTCAGCGCCTGGAAGGTGCGCCGGGACCAAGCCGATCAGGTAGCGATTGACGTGAAGTATGCCGATATCGTGAAGCGCCTCGAGGAGAATACCCAACTGCAGGTGTTCGAACTGAAGCCGGCCGTGGCCCAGCTACTGGAGTACGCGGATGAAGCGGTACCATCGGTAGAATCAAAGGCCTCCCCATCAGACGAAACACCCGGGCACCCGCTTCAAAGGAGGACGCATGAAGGAGCATGACTTAGAACGACAGGCGGCAGAGGAGCTTAGGGCCGCCGGGTTCGTGGTGCGGCAAGAGATACCGGCAGGCGGCGCTGGGAATCGTGGATTGCGTGCTGATATCATCGCGTGGGCACCGGCTGATAACGGCGAACTCGCACCGGAACTCGTCGTAGAAGTGAAGCGAATTGCCGATAGCGAAGTTGCGAAGGCCGCGGCAATGATCCCGTTCTATCTGCCTGTGTTTGGCGCGCGGCGGGGCTACGTCTACAACGGCAAGTGGCACGCCGTGGGTGACGACGGCGAGACGGTGACAGCCACCCAATGTCCGCAAACCGAGCGACGCGTTGATCAAGCGCGAGCTCCTTTTGCACTCGTTCGAGACCTGGTGTGGGAGGCTTTGGATCGGGCGCGTGGCACGATGACTCCAGAAGAAGGGTGGAGAACCCTTCTCGGCGTGCTGGCGGGCAAGACATCAGAAGCGCCCTTTGTCGACCCGTTGCTGCTTCGCCTGGCGACGCAACCTCAAAACGGTCCCGCGATAGCGGACGCGCTCGAGAGTGCACTCTCACGACTCAACAACAGCTTCGTGACCCCCAAGTCGCTGGACGCAGCAATCGCGAGACTTCTACTACCCGCGAGCGATTGGAAGCTCATAGCAGACCCTTTCTGCGGCTACGGCAGCGCCTTGCGGGCCGTGCATGAAGAGTTGGGCACAGGCCACTCCCATATCAAGCTCTTCGGAGGAGAACTCAATGCCCCCGTCGCGGAGGATGCGCGCAAGCTCTTGGCTCTCGCAAACGTGGACGCGACGGTTGTCGCTGGCGATTCCTTTTCCGACCTGCCGGCTCGCGACGCCGATGGGGTCATCACTAACCCGCCCCTAGGTTTGCGCTTGTCAGAACCGAAGCCATTGGCCAGCGGCGGGATGACCCGAGATGGTACCGTGCTGGCAATCGACACCGTACTGTCCACCCTCAAGGACGGTGGTCGTGCTGTGTTGCTGGTCGCTCCTGCGTTTCTGTCCGCGGGGACTGCCGCGAGTTATCGCGCTGAACTCGCGACACGCTATCGGGTGGTGAGCGTCATCGAAATCGGAGCGCGGGTATTTCAAGCATCCGCCATTCATCCTGTTCTGCTCGTCCTGGAGAAATCGAAACCTACTCCGACGCTGGTCGCGCGGCTCGAAGGAGATTGGGTGGCGCAACTTAGTCGTGATGGTGAGTTCCTCAAAACGTACCTCGCTCACCTGGGAGGCCGGCGGTGAGTCAGTGGGCGCTCACGTCTCTCGCTGCGGACTCGTGGTCTCCAACGGGGTACCTGCCGATCCCAACCGTCGTCGCAGCGCCGGTCAACTACGCGGGCGGCACCTCACGACTCGCCGAAGTGGTGGACTTCATCTCGGCACGGAGCAGCAACGAACGCGGCGAGGCGGTTGTTACACCCGGTGGGGTGTCGCTCGTGACTGGAGCAGTACGAGCTTCGAACGAAGTAGCATCAGGCGTTGTGTACCGGCTCGGTCACGAGCTTGCTCCCGGGGACGTACTCGTTCCAGTGGTGGGCGACGGCCCCTGCGTCTTCGTGACACCGGAGCACCGGAATCTCGCGTTCACTCGCGGTTTTGCCGCTCTTCGCGCGAAAAGGGGCTTTGAAGGCCAAACACTTTGGGCTTTGCTTTCATCCGCGTCTGGAGTTCGTGCACGCAAGCAATTTGCTGTTAGCTCAAGCATTCCGCGATTGATTGCCCGTGACCTTGCTGACCTCCTGGTCCCACTCTCGATCAGTGCACCGCCAAAGGTGGCTGACCTGTTGCCGGTACCAGCAGTCGAGCCGATAGCTTCTGTGGCCGTGGTGAGTCAGTGGCGAGAAGTTCTGTTGAAAGACGAGGACAACTGGAGTCCGCGCCGCTTACTAGATCCACTCAGGCACTCAGGCGACGTGACGATTGGTGAAATTGGGCGTGTACGGATGGGCAGATTGGACCCCCGTGCGTTTCGCCCGGAACCGTTTGCTCGCGCTGTGCCGGCCCTGCGAGCCAGCGAGGTCGGTCGTCTATCTACGCCCCGATCGTGGACGCTGGCAGGAGAAGAGGACAAGACCGGCCCTCACACGCTGCTAGTCGGAGCGACCGCCGGTCGGATCGCCATTCCGCCAATGCAAATCGCGTTGGCTCGGGAGATTCTGGCGTTGGATGTTGAGCCTCGCGGCACTCTCAGTGCTATTGACGTTCGTGCTCGTTTGCTCGGCTATCTGGCGAGTGCGGCGGGACAAGAGCGGCTTTCGGCAAACATGATGGGCACGGCCGTTCGGCGACTCTCCGCAAAAGACTTCCGCACGATGCGTGTTCCGGATCCGCGAGAATTGCCCGCGGAAAGCCCGCTCGAAACCGAATTACTGGTGAGTCGCCTGGAGAGGGCGCTGTGGAGCTGACAATTCACGACCTCGACCCGGCGCTCACACCAACGTTCGCTGTCGTTGGAGCGGTATACCGGGTGTTACTCGACGACAATGACCACGCGCTTGACGATGCCTTGGCACACTTTGACGGAGCGCGAAACGAGCTGAATCATCTGGCAAATCGTTACTTCAACTTGCACCGCTTGGGCGCCGACGAGTCTGCCAGTTTCGATGCATTGGTCGTTATGACATACTTGCTCCGGACCTGGGGCACGCGCACTAGGATGTCTC
>CBINDO010000004.1:0-76536 GCA_966249405.1 uncultured bacterium
CCTTTCGGCGGGACTTGCACCCGCAAGACAGCGCCCATGCTGGGCGCACCAAAAAGAAGAAGGGGCGCCTGCGGCGCCCCTTCTTCTTTTTGTCACGCCGCTTCGATACTCACGGCTCGGAAAGTGCCGCAACCCCGGGCAGCACCTTGCCTTCGAGCAACTCGAGCGACGCGCCGCCACCGGTCGAAACGTGGCTCACCTGATCGACGACGCCGAACTTCTCGGCGGCGGTCGCGGTGTCACCGCCACCGATGATGGTGGTCGCGCCGTTTGCGGTCGCCTTGGCGACGGCGAGTGCAAGCGCCTTGCTACCTTCCGAGTACTTGTCGAACTCGAAGACGCCAACCGGACCGTTCCAGACGATCGTCTTGGCGCGCCCAACCACCTCTGCGAACAGCTTGCGCGACTCGGGCCCACAATCCATGCCTTCGACTGCGTCCGGGATGCCGTCCTTGTCGGTAGCATAGCCGAGGGTCGCGTCGTTGCTGAACTTGTCGCCGGTTTGGAAGTCGACTGGCAGGTGGATCTTGACGCCCTTCTTGGCGGCCTTCTCCATCAACGACTTGACGATCTTGGCACCCTCTGGATCGTACAGGCTCTTGCCGATCTTCATGCCGTACAACTCCTTCTTGAAGGTGTACGCCATGCCTCCGCCGATGATCATCTCGTCGACCTTGTCGAGCAAGTTCTCGATCAGCTGGATCTTGTCGGCGACCTTCGCGCCACCGAGGATCCCGAGGAACGGGCGCACCGGCGCTTCGAGCGCCTTGCTGAAGTACTCGAGCTCCTTCTGGAGCAGGAGGCCAGCGGCGCGAACCGGCAGATCGACGCCCACCATGGACGCGTGAGCGCGGTGCGCGGTACCGAACGCGTCGTTGACGTAAACGTCACCGAGCTTGGTGAGCGAAGCGCTGAACGCCTTGATCTGATCCTTGGTCGCTTTTTTGCCTTGTTCGGCGCCATGGAAGCGCAGGTTCTCGAGCAACACGACTTCGCCCGGATTGAGCTTGGCGCAAGCAGCTTCCACCTCGGGTCCCACGCAGTCGTTCAGGAACTTGACGGGCTTTCCGAGCAGCTTCTGCAGCGCGTCGGCGACGGGCTTGAGTGAATATTCGGGTTCGGGACCCGTCTCGGCGGGGCGTCCCAGGTGGCTCATCAGCACGACGCTGGCGCCTTTGTCCAACGCGAGCTGAATCGTCGGGATCGCCGCTACGATGCGCGCGTCGTTGGTGATGGTCGTTCCCTTCATCGGAACGTTGAAGTCCACGCGCATGAGTACGCGTTTGCCCTTGAGGTCCAGGTCGGTGATGCTCAACTTCTTCAAACTCATAAAACTCGATCCTCCAACGTACAGGAGTGGTAGGCGGCTCTTCTACAGCTCCCGTCCGCGCGCACAAAGCAATTTTCGGATGGGTCGCCATGGGCCGTTGCTGAGTGGAAACAAAAGGTTTCAGCCAGCGCCCGCGATTCCGACCCAGGACTCTCGGTTGGTGGGCGGGAGCCGCGCATTGTCTCACGATGTTGGGCCCACCCGTTGCGCAAAACAACCCGTCTGGTCCGTCACAACACCCTGAAATGTAAGAACATTTCTATGCCCGAGAGAAGGTCGCGCAACAGTGCGTGGGCACGCGAGCGTCCGACGATCACGCGACGGCGACGACTCGGCCGCGCGTGGGAACCGCCGCGTGACAGCCCTTGGCGAAACTCGAACCGATTTCAGTAGGAACGTCGCGGGTGCGGACACCGAATGCTCGCCGTCACGCTCACGGACGCTCGTTCAAGCGTTGCTCCAATTCACGATGCCTGCGGCCCAGAGCGCGAACGAACGCGCCCAACCACGGGTTACGCGAGAGCTCGTTGTCGAGCGACTCGCGCGTGACGACTCGCACCACGACCTCGCCCAGCGCGACGACGGACGCCGTGCGCACCCCAGTGCTGAGAGCCGCCGTCTCACCAAAAACGTCCCCCGGTCCCAGTTTGCCGACCGAGAGTTGGGCGTCGCCGTCTTTGACGAACACCTCGCACCGTCCCGATTCGATGATGTAGGCCGTGTCTGCTCGCTCGCCTTGTCGCACGATCACTGCGCCGCGAACGAACGAGCGAGTCTCGAACCAGCCACCGCCGTCGAGGAAAGACTCGAGCTGGGCGCGCAAGCTTCGCACCGAACCTTGACGCGCATCGCGGTCGTAGCTGAGCGCCTGCAAAGTGACCTGCACCAACCCCGGCGGGAGCTCGTCCCAAATGTCGCCAGCTCGCGGCGCCGCGATGGCTGCGTCCGCAACGCCCGGCAGGACGGAACTCCGACGTTGGTTCGGAGCCTTGCCGCACAAGATCTCGTAGAGCACGCCGCCGAGGCCGTAGACGTCGGTACGCGCGTCCAGCAACTCGAGCTGTCCTTTGCTCTGCTCGGGCGCCATGTATGCGGGCGTCCCGACGATACCGCCTTTGGTGGGCCTCAAGCGCGTGGTCGTATACGTCGACAAACTGCCCGGTGACGACTCGGACGCTTCCGAATCAGCGGCGGGCGGCACGTGCTCACGAACTACGGCCACTCCCCAGTCCATCAGGTAAACCTGATCGAAATCGCCAACCATGATGTTCGAAGGCTTGATGTCGCAGTGCAAGACTCCCCGCGCGTGAGCAAACTCGAGCGCGTGGCAGACCTTGATCACGTAGCCGACGAGGCGCTTCAACGTCTCGTGGTTGGGGTGTTCGCCCCGCAGTGTTCCAATGACCTCGGAGAGCGTGACGCCGCTCACCCGCTTCATGGTGAAGAACAGGCCCGTACCACTCTCGTTGGCGCCGACGTCGTGAACAGGCACGATACCCGGGTGATCGAGTTGCGCCGTCACCTGAGCCTCCGCGATGAAGCGCGCCGCCAACTCCGGCACCAGCTCGGCTTCTGGTCGAATCACCTTCATGGCGAGTTCGCGCTGCAACACGACGTCCAAGACGCGGTAGACATTGCCCATGCCGCCTTCGCCGATCGTCTCGATGGGCTCGAACCGAGACGGGCTGGCCGCCCCCTGAGGCACGGCCCAGGTCTCACTCGAGCCGAGCGCCTTTTCTCGGACGCCCGGCAACGCGACGGTTCCACGCCCGACGCTGGTGCCGAGTCCAAACACTTCCGTCGCGGGGCCCGGGGGCACCGACGCCAGCGTAAACTCGCTTTGACCCTTCTCCTCCAAGCTGCTCGTCCTTTCAGCAGCTCACCGTTGGGCCGCAGAGCCGGATGCTAGCCCTCCGTCCCATTTTCCGGCAACGCCGTTCGAACCCCTGAACCCACAAAAGGGTTTTCTACCGCGACAAAAAAGCAGACCACCGGCCAGGCGACCGGACCAATAAAATGACCCGACCGGGCCCCGCGAAGCGCTTGAAGCCCCGCGGACCAGTACTATATTCCGGAGTGAGCCGTGTGGCTCTTCCTCCTGTAAACGTTCCTGTGTTTGTTATCGAGCAGCGGCTGGGCCCCTCACCCAGCCGCTGTTTTCGTTTGTCGCTCCTCTCCTGAGTTGGGCGAACACGGTTCGTTGAAGTGGGTCGCATCAAGGCGCGTGACTGGGTTGCGGACGCGCGTTGCCGCCCACGCATGTCTAACCAGGACGGACATCGACGTCGCCGTTTGGTGCGAGGAGCAGCAAAGCGACCGCTGCTGAATGTGATGGGCGTCGACTGTCATTGGTTACCGCTCATACGGTCAGACGTTCATGTCCTTTAGACGTTGCGCCAAGCGGTTGTGCTCCGCTGGATCGAAGTAAGGTGGCTCACGGCGGACTTCGCGTAGCAACTGGTCGAGTTGCAGCACGCTGCGAGGACCGAGGACCGCACTGCTGACGTACCGGTCCGCCAAAACCCAGTTTACCGCTGCTGCGCGCATCGACGGGGTGTTAGTCCGATTCAGTGTGTTGAACACCTGGAGCTGCGACAACCGTCGCCGCAACTGGCTCGGTGTCCATCGCTCGCGGCGGTGATCGCCTTCGTCGAATTGGATGTCTTTGCTCCACAGCCCGCTCAGCAACCCGTGAGCGAGGACCGAGCGCGCCAACAAACCGACTCGCGTGACGTGAAAGACGGAGTCCATGCTTTGAACGTCGGCCGAGAAAAAGACGTTGTAAGGCATCTGCAACACTTGAGGTCGCACGCTCGCACGCAAGGCCTCGGTGGCTCCGGCCGAGCCGCCAACGCTCATTCCCCATGCTCGGACTGCACCCTGCTCCACCTGTCCGTGAAGAAACTCGGCGGCCTTGCCATCTTGTATCGCCTCCACGCTCGGGTTGTGGAGCAAGACGACATCGAGTTGCTTGCGGCCGAGGCGCTCTTGGCAACGCCCGATGGCCTGCTTGAGATACTCGACGTCGAAGCGCTTGCGGGCGGGCTTGTCCAAGAGCGCCGTGCCAATCTTCGTGACGACGATGGTCCCGGCTTCGGGTAAACGAGCGCCCAATTTGCGCTCCATTTTGCCTGCACCGTACACGTCCGCGGTCTCGAACAGATTGACGCCCAGAGCTAACGCGCGGTCGATCACGGCGTCTTGTTCGCGCTCGTTGACCGGTCCGTAAGCGTCACCACACAGACCCCACGTGCCGAGCCCGAGCTCGCTCACTTCGATCTTGGTTTGTCCGAGGGGTCGCTTGCGCATGGGTTCGACGGTGTTCGTGACTACTGAATATCTACTGCACAACGTTCGAGCGATCAATGCAACAAACAAAGTTCGAGCGAGCGCTTGTAACGGAAGTTTGTCCAGAATCTGATACAGAATCGCGCTGGTGGCAAACGTTCGACGATGGTTTGTGTCGATGCTCGTCGTGTGTGGGACAGCATCGTGCGCTCGAACCAAGTCCCGAAGCGACAGCGAAGTGAGTGATTCGACGTCCCACGCGAAGGTTGCACTCGATGTCTCGATCGCGGTTGAGACCACACGTGCAAGCGTCGCAGAGACGCCCGCCAGTGCGCCAAGTGATGCAACGGACTTCAAACGAGCAATGCTCGAGCACGACTACGCGCGCGCGCGACGCCTCGTCGATACCGCCGGGCTGGCGTTGAGGCCGGCGACGTTGGAGCTGTTGCGCGGCTTTTTGGCACTCCACGATACAGAACCGCTACGCGCACTGGAGCACTTCGAACGCGCGCAGGACGTAGATGCCGAACTCACCCGGTGGTTGGACTCGCTGCGCGCAGAGGCACTGCTTCGAACCGACAGCTACGTCGAACACCTCGAGGCATTGACCGCGCGCGCCCCATTGGCGCGCTTGCTCGCCGTGACCGAACGTCTGCTCGCAGATGGGCGATTCTCCAAAGCAGAACACACACTGGCCCTCGCACAATCTCGGAGCAGCGGCGACCAACAGAACGGCGAGGTGCGGTGGCTGCGTGTAAGGTTGCGTCAGGCCTCGGGTCGCTCCAACAGCGTTCATGCCGACGTGCGGTGGTTGGTAGGGCATCCCGACCATCCACGCTCGCCCGAAGCGATGGCTGCCATCGAGCGTGGCGAGCAGCCGCCGCTAACGGTCACCGAGTTGTGGGCGCGCGCAGAAGCCGCAGCGGAACTCGGGTTGGTCGAGGTCGTGCAGCAGTGCATCATTGCCCTGAAAAGCAGCGCGGGCCGCACGCCAAGCCAAGGCGAATATGCTTATCTGCAGGGGCTCGCGCTGCACCGCGCTCGACGTTTCGACGAAGCGGTCGGGCCATTGGACGAGGCGGTGCGCGCGTTGGCTACACGGCGAGATCGTGCGCGTTACCTGGCCGCGGTCGCGACGTCGCGCGCGGGAGCGGGCAGCGATGCGGTGGCGCGTTTCGCCGCAATCTCTGCGCTGCGTCCCGCAACGGAGACCGTGCAGAACGCTTCGTTCGCGTTGGCGCGCGAACACTCGATGCTCGGCAACTGGACGAGCGCGAGTGAGCAATTCTCACTGTTCCTGAGCCAATTTCCAAACCACGAACTCGCGGAAGCTGCCGAGCGCGAGCGTTTGATCGCGTGGTTTGCAGAAGGCAACTACAAGCGGTTCGTCTATTGGGTGAGGCAATTTCGGGAGCGCCGCCCCGACGCAAAAGAAACGCTGTTGCTGCGCAGCGTGGAGGCGCTGGCGCTGTATCGATTGGGCCACCCAGAACTCGCGCGCGCCATCTGGGAAGATCTCGCACGCGCAGCGCCACTCGCGTTCGTGGGCATCACGGCACGGCAGCGCTTGGCCCAACTCGGGGCTGCGACGCCCGCAACCGTGGTTCGTACGAACGGCGCGCCGGCCCCAGACGTCGAGTTGCCACCCCTCGTCGCCGAGCTCGAACTAGCTGGACTGAGTGAACAGGCAGAAGCCGTCTTCCGGAAGATCGAGCCGGCATGGGCACGCGCCCATGCGCCGAATGAAGCCGCCGCATCGTGCGCGTCGACCGCCTACCTCGAGCGGGGTCGCCGTCGGTTCGAGCTAGGCCGCGAAGCCGCCGCGAAACGTGGGCTGAAAGACGCTCCCCAACTCGCCCCGAGTTGGCTTTGGCCCTGCTTGTTCCCTTCGCCTCATGCTAACGGCGTGGCGCGTCATGCTGCGACGCATCAAGTGTCTCCAGCTCTGATCTATGCCGTGATGCGGCAAGAGAGTGCCTTTCGAGTCGATGCCGTGTCGGTGGTGGGAGCGCGAGGTCTCATGCAAATCATCGAGCCAACGGCGCGTAGGATCGCGGCGGAACTGGGTCACACGTACGACCCGGAGCATTTGGACGTTCCCCATCACAACATCGAGTACGGCGCCTTTTACTTGGGCAAGCTCCAAGCTCACTTCGAGCACCCGGCGTTGGTCGCGGCCGCGTACAACGCCGGCCCAGACGCCGCGGCGCGTTGGCACGCTGCAGGACGCAGCTTACCTCTCGAGGCCTTCATCGCTCGCATCCCCTACGACGAGACGCGCTCTTACGTGCAGCGTGTCCTCGAGAACCTGCATGTCTACGGTGAGTTGCTCGGCACCAACCGTCGACCGGAGTGGCCGCTCGAGCTAGCGCCCAAGCTCGGCGACGCGGCGGCGCCGAGCGAGCCGATGCACCGTGCGCCAGAGGGGTTCTACTGAGTTCGGGAGTGCAACCACAGCGGGCATACCCACTGGGTGGTCCGCTGTCACTTGTCGGGAGGGCCGTACAGCGTCCGACGATACATCGTGTAACCCAAAGACGTGCTCGAATGCAGGTGGGCTAGGGTCTCACCGCTCGGCAAATATTCGATCAAGCGGCCCGAAGTGGAGAACGTCGTGAGCACGTTCTTGTTCGGGAGCTGTTGAACATCACCCAGCACGAGGGACGAGAGCCCCTCCGTCGCGTATTCTCGGAGCAAACGCGCCTCGAGGTTGGCCTCATCGACGGCAAAGTCGAGCACGCGCGAGGTCGATACCGCGCCGTTGTTGAACACCAACAAGTGGCCATCGTCCGTCCAGTGGTGGCCATGGTTGGCCCGCCAACTCCCGGTGCCCGAAAATGAAGGACCGATAGGGTCGGAGCCGCCGAACTGCCAGCGCAGACGACCGCGACGATCGAAGTTCACGAGCAAGCTCGGAAAACGGTCCCCCATGATGAAGGAGTCGTCGTCTCGCCGATACGTGATCGCGTTGGCGTGATACTCGGGGTTGGCCATGGCGTAGAGGCTCGACACGTCCGCAACCAACGGCTCGATCGTCCCCGCCTCGGGGTCGTATTCCACGACTCCGTCGCTCTTGCCGCTGTGAACTATCGCCACGACATGTCCGTCGGGCGTCACCGTGAAGTCGTGGTGCGCGTTGCCGATCGCGTTGACGTCCCTGGATTCGCTGCCGTCCATTTTGACTCGAAACAACGAACGTCCGGCGCCGGATACGTTGAGCGCCAACATGTACATGTGCTCGCCGGCCCAGTCCATCGTTGCTCGACTGGCCGGCGCCGGAGCCGTCCACCACCACACCGGGTCGCCGTCTTGGTCGATGATGTAGACCAGCTTGGCGGCGCCGCCCGTGGGAAGCTCCGCGCCGAAACCGGAGCTCAAGATGTAAAAGCCGCGCGTGAAGGCCGTGCCTTCCTCGAAAGTCAAGCGCGGCAAGTTTGCCGGCGGCCCCCCCGTCTCGACGGTCATCGGTTCGCTCTGACACTGCCCGTCATTGACTGAAATGCGGTACGTGTACTGCGAGTTGGGTTTCATGCCGAGCAACACGGCGCGATGTTGCCCGCGCTCCGTTACGGGAGCAGGCGCGATCAATTCCTCTGGGTCTTCGTCGCGCCCAAATACGATTTGCGCGTTGCGCGCTTCGGTGCCGTTCACCCGCCACCGAACGACCGCCACCGTGGGAATCTCCGAGGAGAGCTCGGCCTCACTCGAGACCGAGCAACTCCGGACGTCCGTGATGGACGAACACCCCGCCAAGGCCGTGCACGCGCCCAAGCCCGCACCGAGAGCCCACCCATGGTTCACGTTACCTGCCATGGGCCGAGTATAATCATGCAAGGTTGCCGCATGGAAAGACCGTTGCGACGCTCCCGCGCCGAGCGCTGTCGAAGTTATGGACAAATGCCGCTCGTTGGAGTTGATGGAGTGCATGTTCCGTCGCTTCACCATGGCCAAACCTGGTTTTTCCGTCGGCCTTTCTCTCTGCGCCGCCGTCACGACGTTGTCTCTGAGCACGACCGCAACGGCTGGCGGCTACTTCATCGGCCCGATCGGCGGGCAAGCGGTTGGCCGCGGTGGTGCTTTCGCGGCAAAAGCGAACGACTTGTCCGCTGCGTATTACAACCCCGCCGGCTTCGCGCTGATGAAGGGTACTCGCCTGCAGCTCGACAACAAGTTCTCGTACAATACGGTCGAGTTCCAGCGCGAGCCTGTCTTCGACTCCTCCACGATGACCACGGTGACGTTCGCACCCGTGACCAATACTCCGAAGTTTCAACCCCTCGATCCGCTGCTGGGTGTGGCGACGGATTTCGGCCTTTCGGACTTCGCGTTCGCGCTCGTCGCCTACGCCAACTCGGGCATCGCGAAGCTGCAGTTCCCGGAGAACGGCGCGCAACGGTACCTGATGACGGAACGCAACGGCTTGTTCGTCAATTACAGCTTGAACGCGGCGTGGCGGCCGATTCCCAGACTGGCGATCGGTGTGAACGCGCAGGTCGTCGCGGTGCCCGAACTGACGTATCAGTTGGTGGTGAACGGCGGGGGCCGCTTCGACGTCGTATACCCGGTCTCGAACACTTATGACGTGCTCGCCACCGTCCAAGGCAAAGACCTGTTTACTCTCAACGCTATAATCGGAGCGTGGTATCAAGCCAGTCCGTCGCTCGAGTTCGGACTATCGGGTCAGGTATTACCTTCCAAGATCGCCACGGAAGGCCCGATTGCGGTGCGGTTCACCAATCCAAACATCACACTTCCGCCGCCGACGATTGAACGCGACGGCGTCCCTGCCAATGGTGTGTCCATCGAGCTGCCGCTACCGCAGTGGGCGCGCCTTGGCGCGCGATTCGTAGGTCGGGACGACAGGAACACCGAAGTGTTCGACATCGAGCTCGACGTTACGTATGAGCGATGGTCGACCGCCGAGAGATTCACGGTGATCACCAACGATCTGGACGTGGAGAGCGCGTCAACCGTGCCACTCGGAACGATAACCGTAGAAAAGCAATGGCAAGACGTACTCGGTATCAGTGTGGGCGGTGACTACTCCGTGCTCGAAGACCTGGCGGTACGTGCGGGCGCCTACTACGAGACCGCGGTATCGAAACCCGAGTTCACCAATGTGGACTTCGCGACCGGCGAACAGATCGGCATGACTGCTGGTGGAACGCTCAAATTGGGCGGGTTTGCGGTTTCACTGGGTTATGAGTTCCGTTTTCAGCCAGAGGTGACCACCACAACGGCCTCCGCACAAGTCCGTCAGGTGGTACCTGCGAACCCCGCCGGTGCTCTCGTGGTGAACGGAGGCACCTACCGCGCCAATTCGCACAGCGCTGTCCTCGGCTTGGGCTACGGTTTCTAGTGACGAGGTCCGCGACAGCCCCGTCACACGGTCGAACGGGGGACGTTCGGGCTGGGATGTGAATAAAAAAACGAGGCGCGACCTGCTCTAGGAACGCGCCTCGTTTCAACTGGTGCACCGAAGCGCTGCACCAGGCGGGCTCTCCAGCTTTATGGGCAGGCTTCCAAACGCGCCATGTACCAGGGCGCGGGGCTCCCGCACACGTCGCCACGACACATCAAAGCCAACACCCACGTGCCTCCCAAAGACGGGTCGATGCCCGGGAAGGACTGACCGCCCGAATCCTTCAGGACGGTCAACGACTGGGTCTCTGGCACCTTACCATCCCAAGCGCCGATGTACTCCTTGTCGAAGCTGATATCGAGGTCCAGGACCTTGCTATCGAGTTGGTCGGCGGTGAACGGAAAGTGGAGCACTCGAATGTTCAGGATGGTCTCATCCACGAACGGCTCGCCGACTGCGTTGTTTACCATCGCATTCCAGTCCACGGTGATGTTGGGATTGTTAGCTGGGACGAGGATCGCCGGCTTGCTGCCGATCTGGGCCGTCGCCTGGACCGTCGCCGACTCGTTGGTGAGAGCGATGGTCGATGTCGTTGGACCTGCTGGGTTCATGTGAAGGTGGTGAATCATCTTCACGTTGGACTTCAGGGCGTCTCCTTCGTTGACCGTGACGGTGTAGGAGTACACGGCCGGATCGGCCTGGGCTGGGTCGAAGTACACCTCCAAGTCTCCGGGCTTGGGGGCTTGCCCTCCGGTGTACGGCGTGTACATCTCGCTCACCTTGATACTCGTCTTCGTGCCGTCGATCGGGTACGTGACGGCTCCCAAAGCATCGGGCATGGCGTCCTTCTCCATGCCGAGTTTGATGTCTTCGTATTGGGCTTCGAAGAGGGCGATGGTGATGTTGGTAATGTCACCGGGCCCGATCGGATGTTTGAAGAAGTCGGTCGTGAGAGCCGACCAGTCCAGCGTCAGGTCGGTGCCCGGCCCTATCTCGGACTGTTGGATGGTGATGTTGTTGACCAAACTGTAGTTGTTGGCGTCGACCGCGCGGAGAAGCAGCGAACCGTCCGCCGCCGTTTCTGTGAGACACCCTGTCACTGCCGGTGTGGTCGGTGGGGTCACTGGACCTGGATTAGCAGGACCCGAACTACCGCCGTCATCGCCGCAACCAACAACACTCGAGAGCGCCAGCAAACCTGCGGCTCGGATCACACCTAACGAAAACTGTTTCATTTTTCCTCACATCGGACGCGGACCGCAACCCGCGGCCACGACTCAATCGAACTTCTTATAGTCGAGATTTGCTTTCGTTGGCACACCGTAAAGAGTAGGGCGGAAGTCGACGTAGCCGACCTGGGTACCGATGTTGAATTCGTTCACCATCGTGTCCCCAGGACCAATCTCACGGATGACGCCCTTGGTCGTCAGGGCGACCATCGTGTTGTCGTTCGGCAAGCGTTGAACCTCGCCCATCACGGCCGTGCCGTCGACGCCGAGTGTCCAAATCTTGTTGGCAGTCATCGCGGTTTCGTCGAGTACGAACTCGAGGATGTTCGACCCACCGAGCCCGGAGCCGTTGTTGAAGAGAAGCATGTGCATCTCGCTGCCCTTCATGAAGTAGTGGTGACCATGGCTGATGCTCCAAGTCCCGGCGCCTTGGAACGAAGCGCCGAGCGGGTTTGCACCACCAAGCTGCCACACCAACTCACCGTCACGCTTGATCTTGACGAACATGCTCGCCTCGCGATCGCCCAGCGTGTACGTGTCATCTTCGACCTGATAATGAATCGAATTGGGGTGACAGTCATTCACCTGCTTGTAGATGTCGTTGATGTTGCCGACTACTTCCGTGGTCGTGCCGTCCGGGTGAACTTCGACGATCCGCGAGCACGTCCCCATTTGAGCAGCCAAGTGTACCAGGAAGGTCATGGTGCCACCGGGTACGGCCGTGAAGTCGTGGTGTCGGTACTCAGTGCCGGGGATGTTCGTGGTGTCCTCGAGACCATCCATGGACACGCGACGGATGGCACCTTGTCCCGGGAACGGGTTGGCTGCAACCGACCACATGTACTTGCTCTCCCAATCCAGACGGGAGCGACTGGTGCCGTCTTGTCCGGTCACGCCGCCTCCGTACCAGACGATGTCGCCATCTTGGTCCAGGATCACGCTTGCTGTGCCACCAGAGTAAACACTGACGACGTAGAAACCCTTCATCGCCGGGCCCGGGCCCGACTGGGTCACGCGTGGGATCTTCTGTTGGCCTTGCGTCGGAATCGAACCGGTCGTGAGAGACCCCTCGGCGCTGGAGCAATTGTCGTTGACGATGACCTTGTAGGTGTACGTCGAGCTCGGCTTCATGCCCAAGAGCAACGTGCGGTATCCCTCTGCGTCCAAGTCCACGGGAGCCGTGAACGTGTCTCCGCCCGCCATGTTCTTGAACTCGATCTTTGCGCTCGTGACCTCCACGTCTGCGGTGAACGTCACGATGCCGACCGTGGAGATCGCTGAGCTGATCTCCCCCATCGCATTGATCTCGCAGGTGCCCACCGGTGGCGTTGGGGGCACGGGGGTTGGCGGGGTGTCAGTAGTGGACGTAGTCGGACTGGGCGGCGTTGGCGGGGTGACGGTGCCCGGAGTCACCGGGGGCGGAGTCACCGGCGGCGGAGTCACCGGCGGCGGGTTTCCACCCGTGGACGGAGTCACAGGTGGCGGAGTAACGCCCGGAGTCGTGGGCTGCACCTGCGGAGTAGTCATCCCCGGAGTAACCGGTTGCACCGGCGTTCCCGGAGACGTGGGAGTCACGGGCGTGGTCGTCGTGGAACCGGTGCCAGCCGGCATCTCGGTGCCGGGCTCGTCAGTCGAACCACATGCGCAAATGCCCAATGATACGAGGGTTCCAAGAACGCCGAGCCCGCGGCGAGAGGCGCGGATTTGGCCGCTTACGGTTCCGAACATGCGATTCATTTAGTGATTCTCCGGTCAGGTTTCGAGGTCAATCGTTGCAGTCTGGGCGAAGCGCAGGCAGCCCCAATCCGTCTTATTTGCTAGTGATGGATAATTCCGACGGTGCCCCGCTCTCGAAATCCCATCGTTTGCCGCGGACGGCCAGCATTGGTTCAATGTTGGGCTGTTACCCCAACGAGACACATGCTGATCGCAATGGGTCCGCAGACGAAAACAGAAGCCAGAAGAATCGCATCGGTGGAGACACGCCGCAAATACGGTGGACGAGTCTCGCCTTGGGGCTTCGAGAACGCTCGTCGACCAACCGGCCTGCTCCCTACTCGCTACGACGTACCGCGTCAGTCGCGCAAAAACACGACCCGCGACGAAGGCCTAAATCGCGCCGACGATCTGCTCGGTTCCGTGACGCGGCAAACGCAAGAAACCGGACCATGCCGCGGCAGCCAACGTCCCGTCTTCCAGCCACTCTTCGAGCCAACCGAGAGCTAGCTCCGGCCGACGTTGTTTGAGTCCAGCGCCGTTCTCCCGTAGCCAACGCCGATTGTAGCGCTCGTGCGCGCCGACCGGCGGCGCGATGATGCACGGTAGACCGAGAGCCGCGTAGAAGCTGAGCTCGCTCGGCTTCGTCCACAACACGTCGGTGTCGCGCAACGCTTGGTTGAACACGTCGTAGTAGTCGCGAAAACGCGGTTCGTAGACGATTCGGACGGCGCTGCCGCGGTAGCCTTCGAGACCGGCATTGCGGACGATCAACGTGAACTTGTCGCGCACTTCGACGCGCGTCCCGGCGATGAGGTTCACACGCAAACGGCCCGCCACGATCAAGGGACGTAGGGACGGCAAGAAACGCTCCGCGAGTTCGACCTGCGCACCCGCTCCCCCGACCGCAAACGTCAACGTCAGCGGACCGAGGTCCGACTCTTGCCAGACGCCGGGAAAAGAGAACGACAATTCCTCCCGATGCATACGCCGGAACGTGCCCCGCGGGTCGAGCCGGGTGATGCGACGCGCCACCCGTGACCGCAGCGAGTTGGTGCCCCCGGCTTCGGGGACCGCCTCCGTCAACGAAGCCGGCAACGGAAACCCAGTCAACGTGATGTTCTTCTCGGGTACTCCGAAGGACAACAACCGACGCACGACACGTGAGCTCGGAGCAAAGTATTGGATGCGCGTCCTCGGTGCATCCAACGGCGCCCAAACCCGGTTGCAGTCGGCGTCGGTCACGACGCAATAGACGCGGTCCACTCCGGCTCGGTCGGCGATCAAGGCCGGAGCGTAAAACGTCGTGAGCAAGGGAGCCCCGGACTTCCGCAGGTGTTCGATCATCCCCCGCCCCAGACCGCGTTCGATCAGTTGATCGGTGAGATATACGGACCAATTGCCAGCCCGATGGTCCCGTGGCTCGTGGAGCGACGGGATCATCGTGGCGGCGTTCATCAACGCCCGCGCCGGCTTGTCGAATCCTTTGAGCAGCGGCAAGGGCTTCGAGAGCACCTCGTGCATGCGTCGCACCCAGCTCCAGAGCTTGATCTCGCCGGCCTCCGCCAACGGCGGCTCGTCCACCGCCATCACCTGAGCGCCGAGCGCATCCGCCAGCGGATACGCCGCACGCAGATGTCCGTAGCCCATCGTTACGGACGCGACCAACGGTGCACGGTCGCCAATTAGGGTAACGGGATCAACGTCGACTCGAGGGTTTGTGGTCATGGGTTGGGCCAACGAATTCAATCGGGCGAACGGCGCCGAGTGCGCTCTCTTAGCACGGTGTCGGTCGGAACGGGCTGCAACGTGAGCCCGCATTCGGGTCGCAACCTAGGTTGTCACCTTCGCGCCACAGTCGGACACCACGCTGCGGTGGTTTGCTCGCGCCACGAGCACGGCGGTGGGCGGGAGCCGCGTAACGCCGACCAAAGCTGGGCCCAACCAATGAAGAGGGCGCAAATGTTCGAGCGAGCGTCCTCGGGTAGCCGCCGGGTCTGGTCATTCTGGCATGACGAGCAGTGCTCCGGAGGTGCGGCAGTCGGGCTCGCGCTCGCGCGCCGATGAAGCTCGACCCAATGGCGCACTCAAGTTACCGGTGCCAGGTGCTCCGAGAAGCGCTCGCTTGCCGGAGAAAGCGAACGCCCCGCGCGCCACACCAACGCCAAGTCACGCACGATTTCGAGGCCGCTGACGTTGATCGCCGAGCGTCCCTTGCCGACTGCAAGCTCACTGACGAAGGCTAGGCTTTGGGTGGCTTCCATCATTTGCAGGATCGCACCCACGCTCCGTAGCTCCATGGCTACGTTCACCTGCACGTTTACTTGCCGCAGGGCGCCGTCGATCAAACGCCTCACTGCCGTACCCGCTTCGAAGCCGACGATGGTTTGCCCGTCCAAATTACCGGCAGCGACCTTGCGCTTGTGTGCCCATGGATGCCCTTTGCCGGCTACGAGCACGATGCGGTCCCGGACCCAAGGGCGCACGGTTAGGTCCGTAGAGCGCACGGGGAGAGTTACCACGCCCAACTCCAGGTCACCACGCAGGACGGCTTCTTCCGTGTCACGACTGCCTGCTTCTTTGAGCTGGAACAGCACTTTCGGATGCTGACGTCGAAAACTCGCGATTCGCTGCGGTAACACAAAACCCACAGCCGTAGCGCCCCCGCCGATGCGAACGATACCAGCTTGGAGCTGTAGGTGGTCGGCGAGGCGCTTCTTCAACGCGTCGTAACGCAGTACCAGGTTGGTGCCTTCACTGAGCGCCAACTTGCCGAGCTCCGTAGGCACCACTCCTCGCCCGGAGCGCTCGAGCAGCGCCGCGCCGAGCTCCTCCTGGAGCTGAGACAGGCGACGCGACAACGCCGACTGCGACACGCCCAGATGGCTCGCGGCCTCTGTCACTCCGCCGTGTTCCACGACGGCCAAAAACGAGCGAAGTAGCGTTAGATCCATGGTAGGTTTTCGCGAGGCCTGGTCCGCGGACGTCTGCGTCCGTTTCGGTTCGGTTGCCGCGCTTTTGCGACGAAGCCGAACGAGCCAACTTCAGAGTGACTCATGCGTTTTACGCATGCTTCACATGCAAATTAGTCGTTTGACGCATCAGTAGTGCACCTCGTATGCTGAAAGCAACTTCAGCAATTCTCGACCCCATACCTTCCACCGAGCCGACGGGTCAGCGCAGCTGTAGGGCAGTTCTAGGAGGTTTTCATGTTGCAAGAGTACCGTAAACACGTCGAAGAACGAAAGGCGCAGGGGGTTCCCCCGCTGCCTCTCAACACCAAACAAGTCGCTCAGCTCACTGAGCTCTTGGTCTCGCCGCCCGCCGGTGAAGAGGCTTTCTTGCTCGACCTGTTGACCGAGCGAGTGCCGCCGGGGGTCGACGAAGCAGCGAAGGTGAAAGCCGAGTTCCTGTCGAAGGTGGCCAAAGGTGCGGTGAAGAGCCCACTCGTGAGCCGTCAGGCGGCGGTCGAAATTCTGGGTACGATGCTCGGCGGCTACAACGTCGAACCGCTCGTGGATGCGTTGAGCGACAGGGACTTGGGGCCCGTCGCGGCGGCGCAGTTGTCGAAGACGCTGCTCGTAGCGGCGTCTTTCGATCGCATCAAGGGTCTCGCCGATTCTGGTAACGCGCATGCCAAGGCCGTGTTGCAGTCGTGGGCCGACGGTGAGTGGTTCTCTTCGCGCAAGAAACTGCCAGAGAAGATCACCCTGACCGTGTTCAAGGTGACCGGAGAGACGAACACCGACGACTTGTCGCCGGCCCAGGACGCCTGGTCGCGACCGGACATCCCATTGCACGCGCTGGCGATGCTGAAAAATCCGCGCGAAGGCATCCACAACGCCATCGAACAAATCACGGAGCTGCAGAAGAAGGGCCACCCGTTGGTTTACGTCGGTGACGTCGTTGGAACCGGTTCCTCCCGCAAGAGCGCAACCAACAGCGTGCTCTGGTACATCGGCGACGACATCCCCAACGTGCCGAACAAGAAGACGGGCGGATTCGTGCTCGGCGGTAAGGTGGCTCCAATCTTCTTCAACACCATGGAAGACGCCGGCGCGCTGCCGCTCGAGTGCGACGTGACCAAGATGGCGATGGGTGACGTCATCACTTTGCATACCTACGAAGGCAAGATCCGCAACGAGAAGGGCGAGGTCATCAGCACCTTCGAGCTCAAGAACGACGTGTTGCTCGACGAGGTCCAAGCGGGCGGCCGCATTCCCTTAATCATCGGTCGTGGTCTCACCGGTCGTGCCCGGGCGGCGCTCGGCCTCGGCCCGTCGACCTTGTTCCGCCAGCCCGTGCAGCCCAAGGACACCGGCAAGGGTTTCACGCTGGCGCAGAAAATCGTTGGCAAAGCGTGCGGGGTTCCCGGCGTCCGCCCGGGCCAATACTGCGAGCCCCACATGGGCAGCGTGGGCTCCCAAGACACCACGGGCCCCATGACGCGAGACGAACTCAAGGAGCTCGCGTGCCTCAAGTTTACGGCTGACCTCGTGATGCAGTCGTTCTGTCACACCGCCGCTTATCCCAAGGCGGTGGACATCGAGACGCACCATACGCTGCCCGAGTTCTTCATGGAGCGCGGCGGCATCGCGTTGCGCCCCGGCGACGGCATCATTCACTCGTGGCTCAACCGCATGTTGCTGCCGGACGAGGTGGGCACCGGTGGTGACTCACACACTCGCTTCCCGATTGGCATCTCCTTCCCCGCGGGGTCGGGGCTCGTGGCCTTCGCCGCTGCACAGGGCGTCATCCCCCTCGACATGCCCGAGTCCGTGCTCGTGCGCTTCAAGGGTGAGATGCAACCTGGCGTCACGCTGCGGGACCTCGTCAACGCCATCCCGTGGGCGGCCCTTCAAACCGGCGATCTCACGGTCGCCAAGCAAGGCAAGAAGAACATCTTCTCGGGTCGCATCATCGAGATCGAGGGTTTGCCGAATCTGAAGGTCGAGCAGGCGTTCGAGCTCAGCGACGCGACAGCCGAACGCTCGGCGGCAGGCTGCACGATCCGGCTCGCGAAGGAACCGATCGAAGAGTACCTCAAGAGCAACGTCGTGATGCTGCGCTGGATGATCGCCGAAGGTTACGGCGACAAGGCGACGCTCGAGAAGCGCGCACGCCAGATGGAGGAGTGGCTTGCCAACCCGGTGCTGCTGGCCCCCGACGCGGACGCCGAGTATCACAAGATCATCGAGATCGATCTGAACGAGATCAAGGAGCCGCTGCTCGCCTGCCCCAACGATCCGGACGACATCAAGAAACTCTCCGAAGTCCAGAATCGCAAGATCGACGAGGTCTTCATCGGTTCGTGCATGACGAACATCGGTCACTTCCGCGCCGCAGCCCGCCTGCTCAAGCAGTTCGGGGGTGAGGTTCCCACCCGCCTCTGGGTGGCTCCGCCCACGAAGATGGACAAGGACCAATTGATGGACGAGGGTCACTACAGCTCGTTCGCGCTGGCCGGCGCGCGCACCGAGGTTCCCGGCTGTTCACTGTGCATGGGTAACCAAGCACGAGTCGGCGAAAACACGACGGTGGTTTCGACGTCGACGCGCAACTTCCCGAACCGTCTCGGCAAGGGCGCGGACGTATTCTTGGCTTCCGCCGAACTCGCGGCGGTGGCTTCGATCCTGGGCCGATTGCCGACCCCCGACGAGTACTTGAAGTACAGCAAGGGCCTCGATCCGATGTCGAAGGACATCTACCGTTACCTGAACTTCAACGAGCTCCCGCACTACACGAAACGCGCGGCCAAGGCGTCTTTGCCAGTCCTCGCTAAACGTTGGCGTCGCTGCTCCGCTGCGACGGCGCCCCAACGAAGAAGGCCCCTCAGCGAGGGGCCTTCTTCGTTGGGGCGCCGTTCACACCTTGCCGACGACGAGGGCAGCGTTGGTCCCGCCGAAACCGAAGGAGTTCGACAGTGCGAAGTCGATCGCGTGCTGCTGAGCCTGCAAAGGCACGAGGTTGAACCCCGCCTCCGCCGGCGTGTGGAGGTTCAACGTCGGAGGAGCGACCTGGTCGCGGAGAGACAACACCGTGAAGATGGCCTCCACGGCGCCTGCAGCTCCCAGCAAGTGCCCGGTCGCCGACTTCGTCGACGACATGGGCAGCCGCCCGGTGTCGGAACCGACGAGCTTCTTCACCGCAGCCAGCTCGATGGGATCCCCGACCGGTGTAGACGTCGCGTGCGCGTTGAGATAACCGAGCGACGACACGTCCAGCTTGGCGTGGCCGAGGGCCGCTTTCATCGCACGGTACGCGCCGTCCCCCGTTGGCTCCGGCGCGCTCAAATGGAAGGCGTCCCCGGACAACCCGTAGCCGAGCACCTCGGCGAGAATCGGCGCTCCGCGACGCCGCGCGTGCTCGTACTCTTCGAGCACGACCACGCCTGCCCCTTCACCGAGAACGAAGCCGTCGCGATCGGCGTCCCAAGGGCGGGACGCCTCCGTGGGACGCTCGTTGAAGTGAGTGGACAAGGCGCGCATGACGGCGAAACCAGCGATCGTGAGACGTTCGACCGCCCCTTCGCTACCCCCGGCCACCATGATGTCCGCGTCCCCAAATTGGATCAAGCGGGAGGCGTCGCCTATCGCGTGAGCCCCGGTCGCACAAGCCGTGACTACGGAGTGGTTCGGCCCGCGCAGCTGGTGGCGGATTGACACCATCCCCGACGCTTCGTTGATGAGGGCGCGCGGGATGAAGTACGGCGAAATTCGCCGCGGCCCCTGCTCTTTCAGGATGATCGCGTTTTCGGCTATCGACATGAAGCCGCCGATCCCGGAGCCAATCAAGACCCCAGCGCGGGTTCTCTGTTCGTCCGTTAGGTCCGTGATACCAGCCATCTGGACCGCCTCGTCGGACGCAGCCATGGCGTAGAGCATGAAGTCTTCGACGCGGCGCTGCTCCTTCGGCGGCACGATGCGATTGGGGTCGAACTGGTGAGGCTCCGTGCCGCGCGGCACGACGCCGGCGATCTGTGCCGGCAAATCCGCCACGTCGAATTGCTCGATGCGGGCGACGCCGCTGTGCCCAGCGAGTAAACGCCGCCAAGCGAAGTCCACTCCAACACCCAAAGGACTCACCAAACCCATACCGGTGACGACGACTCGTCTCATTTTTCTACGTTCTCCATGTATTTGCGACTCGCGCGGACGGTGCCGACTACCGGACGGTTTGCGCGCGTCGCTCTCGGAAGCTCTCAATCCACGACGGGAAACACGGGCGCGTCTCGAAGGAGTTGCCTGAGCGGTGCGTCGGCAAGCGCGCCGGCCACCAGCCGGAACGACCCAGGAGTGATTGGTTGCCCGCTCTCGGCGTCGGCAAGGATCGGCCGCAGCTCTAGACCTGTCGAACAGCTGATCGCGTGCAACGCATCACCATCCGGCGACAGCCAGCGTTTGCCCCAAACCGTCAACGTGACGATCACGGGCATCAGATCGAGCCCCTTTTGCGTCAAGTGATACTCGTAACGTGCTGGTTTCGTACTGTAACGGCGGCGCTGCAAGATGCCATCGTCACACAGTTGACGAAGCCTACGGTTGAGCGTGGTGGGAGTGATTTTCAGGTTTTCCTGGAGGTCTGCAAATCGCCGCATGCCCAGGAACACATTCCTGATCACCAGCAGGTTCCACCACGGTCCGACTTGGTCCACGGCACGCGCCAACGGGCACGTATGGTCGGCAAACGAAGTCGCTTCCACGTAGCACGTGATCTAGTGCAGTAACTAGCATCATGCAAGCATCTTCTCGGGATAACATGAAACAGGCCGCCCACCGGCCGTGCTCGGACTGTCCGAGGTTCAGCTAGTTTCGAGTCATTCGGGTTGGGTCGCTGTGACCGTGTCGTTGACGATCCAGTCCGTGTCTTCGATGGCCGTGGCGTCGGGCCAAGTGATGCGGACTTTGTCGAAAGCCGAAGTCGAACCGAGACCGAAATGCACCGACGGACTAGCGGACAGGAATGGTTGGCCCGAAGCGAAGAAGTGACGTTCGACTTTCTTCTTGCCGACGTTGACCTCGACGGTCGTGCCCAACGCCGCCGCGTTGCCGTCGGTACCTACGAAACGAAAGTCGAAGTAGTTGCCACCCTCGACTTCGAGTGGTTCGAGCCGGTTGAGGTACAAGCCCGTCCCCTTCTTGCCTGCGGTGAGAAGGTCGACGTCCCCATCGTTGTCGAGGTCGACGCAGACGAGGCTCGAAATGGGTAACTCCGATCCTGGCGCGAGTTCCACACCGTCGGCAAACGTGGACTTGCTGGTTCCCAGTTTGACCACGATGTCACTAGAGGCGGAGAGCACGTCGAGCCGGCCGTCGTTGTCGAAGTCTTCGACGCACCCGAGCCCGCCCACGCCCAGCCCGTTCACGGCGCTTTCCGCGTCGAATTCGCCAGCGGAATCGTTCTCGAAGACTCGAGTTTCCTCGTCGGAGTAGCGGAACCAATCGACGTCGCCGTCGTTGTCGTAATCGATGAACGCCACACCCGTCACGTCCAAGTCATCCTCCGCCAAAAGCCGGAACCTGAACGAGTCCGGCAGCTCCGGGGGCTGCACGGTGGGAACGTCTGCGTCCAAGCCCGCATCGAGGACCAAGGATGACGAGGCCCCCGCATCGCCGGCATCGGGTTGCGGCTCGAGTTGCTCCAGCCAGCCAGTGCCGACTCCGGGAATACCGGCGACGATGTCCCAGCGACCATCGCCATTGACGTCCGTTGGTTGCAGGAACGGCGCCTGCTGGCCTGCGCCGGTGGGCGTGAAACGTTGCTCGTGGGCCAGCGTGTACTTCCCACCCTCCGCGCCGAGTAGTACGTAGAGGTGAACGCCCGTCTCGTCGCCGCCGTCCGCCTCGGTACTCTCACCGGAGAGCACGAAATCGAGTCTGCCGTCGCGGTTGACGTCGAGCGTGACGAACGCCGTCAGCGGCGCCAGCACCGGCAACGCGAGGGATTGTTCCGAGTACTCGTCGACGCTATCGGCGTGGAACCGCCGCAACACTCCGTCGGCGTCGATGACCAACAAGTCCGCGCACTGGTCGCCGGTCAGGTCCAACCACGCGGCTTGACGGATCGGTCCGCCCGGAACTCCGGCCAACTTCAGCGGCTGGCTGAGCCCCTGGCCTGCGATCGCGATGTTAATGTAGGGAGCGCCTTCCCCCCACGTGAGGACGTCCAACCACGAGTCGTCGTTGGCGTCGGCGACGAACACCTTCGCGGCGGGGTCAGCCTCTTCCGTTATCAGAATCGGGCTCGAGAAGCGGAAGCTCGGAGGCGTAGGTGCAGGTCCAGAGCTCTCGGCGCAACTCGCGACGCCCAAGCAAAATCCAGCAGTCGAAAGGGCACGTCGAACGACACTCATACGCCGCGTGATGCCCTGGCCACGACGCGGAGCGCAAGCCGATTGCCCAGCGTTTGCGCAGATTTCGGTGTGTACAGCGCGGTGTGCTCTGGGCCATCGCAGCCTGGGTCGATTGCTACCCGGCTGGCGAACCTGCTACACCCGTCGCGGCATGACGGCCGCGTACCTGCTGACGACCTTGGGACTCGTCCCCTACTTTGCTTCGCGAGCGCTACTGCCGCTGTTCATGACGGCATTGATGCTCCGGCTCGGCACCGAATGGGCGTTCGTCGCTCCGCTCATGGGCGTACCTTTCGTGGCCGATCTGCCGCACTGGGCAACGTCCAACGTCGCGCTGGCCAGCCTCGGCGTCGGCGCGGCGATCGAGGCGGTACTCATGCGCGAACCCGCGTTGCGCGAGAAGTTGTCGCTGACCGACGCGGAGCTGAAAGCCGTGTTGGCGTTGCTCTTGTGCTTGGTTTTGGCCCCCGAGGCTCGCGGGCAGTCCGCGCCGTCTGGAGCGGGCCTGCATCCGACCCCTCTTCACGGCGTCGCTTGGCTGGGAGCAAGCACCGGTCAGTACGTGTGGTCGGCGCTGGTAGGAGCCTGCGTATTGGTGGTGTCTCGCAGTCGAAACCGCTTCTACGACTGGCTCGCGAAGCTGGACGAGGACGACGATCTCGGCGTTCAGCGCGTCCTCGCATGGTTGGAGGACGCGCTCGGCGTGCTCGGTGTCGTGACCGTTTTCATCGTGCCGCTGCTAGCGGGTGCGGCGGCGCTAGGTGCGTTGGCGTGCAGCCTGCTCGTGGCGCGTCGCTTGCGGCGGCAACGCGCCACTGACCAGAGGCCGTGCGTCGAGTGCGGCACCCCGATCGAGGCCTGCGCGCCCCATTGTCCTTCGTGTCGCACGGCGCAACCGTCACCTCGCGCCGTAGGTTTACTCGGAACAATCTCGGCTCGGGCTGCGTCGCCGGAGCATCCACTGCAGCTCATCCGGAGCAAACGCTGCACGTATTGTGGAACACGGCTGCGTGGCGCGGGGGTCGAGGTCCGTTGCCAGCGCTGCGGAACCCCAGCGTTTTCCTCCCGCCAAGCCGTAGAGGCGTACCTGCAGTCCATCTCGCGGGACGTCCCCGCCACCGTCCTGACCATGGCCGCCTGCGGAGCCGTTCCGGTGTTCGGATTGTTCGCGGGTGTGCTGTACTTACGACTGACGTTATTGGCCGCCATACGTCAATACACGCCCATATCGACGCGCGTCTTCGGGCGTTGGTTACTGCGCGGAGTAAACGGCATCCTGCTGCTACTCCAACCGGTCCCGCTGCTCGGTATGGTGACGCTGCCGCTGACGGCGCTCACAAACACCTGGTTCTACACCACACGATTGAAGCGCGCCGCGACTCAGCTCAAACCCAAAGATTACAGTGAGACGTTGCGACGATGAGGAGGTGAGCCACCCCCGCTCACGTCAACAGCAACGGCTTTTGTTCTGGCCACGACAAGAGTTCGATGCTCCCGTGGTCGAGCTTGACGTACGATCCGCCGCGCACCCAGTTGCCGGCGTTCACATATCGCCTACCTGGCCCCAATTGCACGTCCTCGGGCTTGTGCGTGTGACCGAACACGACGACGTCGAAACCACGCTGGAGCAGCATGTCCGCGGCCTCGTAGTACACGCTCTGCTCGACGCGGTCATTGCGAAAGCCGGCCTTGATGCGTTGCTTGACGTCCTCGTACCAGCTCCAGACTCGATACACGTCGGGGTAGAGATGGAGCAACGGTCCAACGAGCCGGGTGAGACGCTCGTACAACGCCGGGTGTTTGACGAACGAGGGATCGTAGAGGTGACCGTGTTCGATGCGCACCCGCAGGTCGCCGGTAGTCACGTTGAGGAACGGCGTGATCTCGATTTGGCCAGACGCGACCGCGCCCCGCGTGAAGGTGCTGATGAACTTCTCGAGCACGATGTCGTGATTACCCACGACGTAAAACACCCGCAGCCCTGCGTCGAGGTGCGCGCGCAGACGTCGCATCACGTCGACCGAATCGTGCGCCAAGCTCGCGAAGCTCGCCTGCAGGATTTCGAAGCCGTCGCCATTGATGCACAGGTCGAAGCCTTGGGTACGCGCGTAGTCGAAGAAGTGCAGCAACGTCTGTGACGCCTTGCTGAACGGGTTCCCGACGTGCAGGTCGGAGATCACCAACATCCGCTGCTGCGACGTCTCGATGATCATGAGTGCTCGACCGCCTGGGGTTGGGCCCAGCCCGTGCGCGGCACCTGGCGGCTCCCTCCCACCCCGTCACGAACGTCAACCCTCACTGCGTCGCCCCCCTTCGGCCATGTACAACAACGAGTCGCGGCGCCCGCTCGCGACGGCAGGCGCCGGGGCGGGGTGCGCGGCGCTGGTGAGCAGTCGCGCGTTGAGCGTTCGAACGCGTCCACTCAGGCGCCGCAACAGCTCGAACGCGAACGTCGGATCGCGACGCAAGCGCACGAGCAGCGCACCGGCGCTCAACACCAACACGCGTGTATCACCCACGGCCTCGGCGCTCGCGTCGCGGGGGAGCCCTTCGAGGACGCTCATCTCGCCGAAGAAGTCCCCCTTGTCCAACGTCGCCAGTTCCAGGACCGCGCCGGCCGCGCCTTTGAAAATCCGCACCCTGCCGCTCTGGATGACGTACATCTCCTGGCTGACCTCGCCTTCACGGCAAATCAGAGTTCCCCCGTCGTATTCTCGCTCCACTTCACCCTGGCGACCGCGACTGCTCACCGTTCCAGTCTACCGGCTAGGCTTCGCGAAATGTACGAAAGTTGCGACAGTTTGCCTGTCGACCCCGTCAAATCGCGTTAAAAGGCCAGCCCGATGTCGATCGTCTCAACCCTTTCCCACGATGCTCCCGACTTCGAGGCCCGCCTCGAGTCGCTCCGGTCCCGCTTGCACGGCGGCAACCTGGTAGCGGGAGGCCCGTCGGCCGTGGACGTTCCAAAGACCGTGGCCGAAATCCTCACTCGCGTCCGCACCGGCGGCGACGCGGCTGCGGCCGAGCTCACCAACCAGTACGACAAGGCGACGCTGACGCCACAGACGTTGCGGGTGTCCGCAGAGGAGTTGCGTCGCGCCCATGCTGACGCGGATCCGGACTTTCTCGCGTTGATGCGCGCGGCGATCGCCAACATCCGTGAGTACCAATCCCACATTCGTCACGTGTCGCCGCCACCGCTGACGCGCGGAGGTCGCACGCTCGGCGTTCGTTACACGCCGCTCGACCGCGTGGCCGTCTACGTGCCTGGCGGTCAAGCGCTGTATCCGTCGACGGTCCTCATGACCGTGGTGCCGGCGCAAGTTGCAGGCGTCAGAGAGATCGCGATGTTCTCCCCTCCACGCGGTGGTGAGATGAGCCCCATGGCGCTGGCTCTGGCCGCAGAACTCGGCGTCACGGAGGTCTATCGCTTAGGGGGCGCGGTGGCCGTGGCTGCCGCGGGGTTTGGAACGGAAACCATCAGACCCGTGGCCAAGATCGTGGGCCCGGGCAATGCCTTCGTCGCTGAAGCCAAACGTCAGCTGTTCGGGCGCGTCGGCATCGACTCGATCGCGGGGCCCAGCGAGGTGCTCATCGTGGCAGACGACAGCGCGAACCCGGCGTGGGTTGCCGCGGACATGCTGGCGCAAGCTGAACACAACCCAGGTTCGTCCCTATTGGTCACCCCGTCCGCGAGCTTGAGTCGCGCCGTACAGGCCGAGCTCGCGCGGCAGCTCGAGTCCTTGGAGCGGGCGGACGTGACTCGTCCGTCGCTGCAAGCCTACAGCGCGGTCATCGTCACTCGCGACTTGTCTCACGCGTGCGAGATCGCGAACCTGTTCGCGACCGAACACCTTCAAATAATGACGGCGGACGACGACACCTGTCTCACCCGGATCCGTCACGCGGGCGCCATCTTCGTCGGACATCACACGCCGGTACCCTTGGGCGACTACTTCGCCGGGCCTTCTCACGTGTTACCGACCGGGGGTACGGCGCGTTTCTTCGGCCCCCTCAGCTGCAACGACTTCTTGAAGGCGAGCAGCACGCTGCACTACGACGCCCTCAGCCTCGCGACGGACGCGCCACACGTAGATGCGTTCGCGCGACGCGAGGGCCTGACGGCCCACGCGCGCGCCGCGACGATCCGCACCGAAACTTGAAGCACGTTCGACCGACGATGGGCGAGCGCCGCCCTTGGCGCCCGCCGCCCTTCGTCTCACCCCTCCCAGCGGAAGGCGCCGCTCGTGTGCCGCAGCGCCAACACTGAAGGTGAGTGCGCGAGTGTCAACAGGCTCAGAATACTGCTTCGACTTTGACGTTGGGCAACATGAGTGGCCCAACCTGCGTGTCACGACAGTCGACTTTCTGGCTGGAGCCGAGCGGCTCGAAGCAGACACGTCGCATCACGTCCGGGCTTCCGGTGGCGTTCAGCAATTCGCCGACGAGTGACCAGTAAGAGCGCTCGCTCAAACGAAACCTGCGCTCGACACGAACGTCAGCGCGGAAAAAGAACGGGGCGCGACTTTGATCGAAGGGAGCTCGGAGGCCGTCCATACGCCCTGGATAACCGGAATACCCGACGGCACGCGCGCCGAGCCGCCAGTTGGCACCCAGGGTATAAAGGCCGGCTAGATTGACGACGTGGGTACGGTCCGCGCCAGACACCGTCTCGTAATCGTCGTAAGTGCGGGTCGTGCGGGACAACGTGTAAGACAGAATGCCCCCGAACCGACGCGTCAACGACCGCCGCAAGGACAGCTCCAGGCCGTACGAGCGTCCCAACGAACGCTCCTGCACGTCGAGCGCAAGACTCTGGTTCGCTCCGAACGGATCGGTCACGCCGAAAATGGCGTTGTGAAACACGGCTGCCGAGCCTACCCAGTCATTGGGCAAGCGCGCCTCGATGCCGGAGGTCGTGAACACGGCCCGTTGAAGCCCCTCGGTGCCAAGCCCGGCGACACGTATTGCCGCGATGTTCGGCAACCAGTTGGGCGTCTGGTGCGCGATGCCGAAGCCATGGGTCGTCTGGAACGTGTCCGAAAGTCGGTAAGTCGCCGAGATGCGCGGATCGAAGGCCCACTGTTTGTCACCCAGCGTCGAATAGTGCTCGACGCGTAACCCAGGCACGACACGCACCCGCGGACTCACGTCCCACGACAGCTCGGTGTAGCCGCCAGCCATGCTGTCCACGCGCGAGGGGAACAGCTCGAAAATCTCTTTCTGAGCGCGCTCCAAGAACACGTTCAAGTCGTAGTCGTCGCGACTGCCGTTGATGCCCGTCTCCCACTTCAGCTCCTCAGAAAAGCGGTGCGTGATTTGGGCGCGGCCTGCCAAACGGAAGTCCGTCGATAATCCGTCGGGGACCTCCGTGGAGTCGTGTTCGACCGTAACCGCAACGCGCGACGTCGTCGCTGACCCAAAAGAGTGGTCCCAACGCAGGTCGGCGATGTGGAACTCGCTCTCCCATTTCTCTTCCTGTTGTTGAGCCAGGTCGTACGCGCCAACGAGGAACACCCCCACGTTGTCGCGTGGAGTGACCGCGTACGTGACATACCCCTGATAGTTCCAGAAATCGGCTTTTACGGAGCTGAAGAGACTCGCCGCCAGGGCCACGTAGGAATAACGGCCAGCGACGAAGAAACGCCCTTTGCCGCCGGCGAACGGCGTATCCACCATGCCACCAGCATCGAACACTCCCAGCGACAAGTTGACCGTGCGATTGCCGCTCGGCGGGCGCATGTCCCCCTCGACGACGCCGCCGGCGTTGCCGCCGTACCGTGAAGGCGCCGGGCCCGAGTGCAAGTGAACGGCGTCTATCAGTTCTGGGTGAATGATGCTCGGCCCCAGGAACGCGTGATACAAAAACGGTAACCGGACACCATCAAAGTAGAAGCCGGTATTGGCCGGCGGCGCACCACGCACGTAGAAGAACGGTAAGCCCGAAATCGTGGGGGTTACCCCAGGCAGCACATCCACCCCTCGCATTGGGTCGCCGAACGCCCCTGGGATCTGGCGCGCCGCAGCACGCGATAGCGTTTGCGTTCCAGCTGCCAACTTCTCCTGAACGGTCACTTCGGCAGTGGCCTGTTTGCTCGCCGAGGCCGAGCCTCGGGTCGTTGGCGGCGGGGCAGGCGCGGGGGCAGCGCCCTGCTCACTGCGAACGACGGGCTCGGGTTCGACTGGCACCGTCGCCTGCTCGAAGCTGACTTGGAAATCGATCCTCGCGGCAACCGGGGCGCCGTTACGCAGAGCTGGTCGAAACCGCCAAGTTAACGCGGCGCTGGCCGCTGCCCCCGCGAACGGTTCATCTCCGAGCAACACCTCCACATCGCGGATGGCCCCGTCGACTCCCACGACGAACCTCAGCACGACGACTGCATCCCCTTCGCCGCCCGCCGGATATTCGACGCTCGTGAGGATGGGCTCTGGAGAGGACACCGACGGCAAGGCGCTCGTCGCAGTCTCCGCTTCGCGCCCAGCATCCGACGTCACGGGTGGATCTTGTGGCTCTTGGCCCCAAGCCTTTGGTGACGTTGATGCGACAACGAGGGCCGTGAGCAATCCTGCCGCAAACGCTCTGGATGGTAGAGTATCTTGGATTTTTCTGATCCCAGTCGGCTCTCGGGTGATGGTTGCAGTCGTCAATCTTCGAAACCGGCGCCGAAACGACTGGACGTAGCTGGATACTGCACACAAGCTCATGGACGTGACCCACGTTAGCGCAATCTCCAGGCCCTAGCGGGCAATTTTTTTCGGCATTGCGCCTTTGACTTCCCACGCACCACAACTCCACGAAGAACGATGAACTCGGAACGTCCCCTTTGGTTTGCTGCGTCGTGTTCGTGCTTGGCCCTGGCCGCGACGTCGCTGCTCGGCTGTCAGCTGGAAGGCAATCTCAACGAGCTCGCGAAAGAATTGGGCAACCCCGACAAGGACAACTTCGAGGTGCCCGGCAGGCGTCTGGCGAAGGGCAACTACTCCTGGCCACGGATCGAAGGCAACAGTTCATCTGGAGCATTCATCACGGCGCTGAACGCAGACAACGAGTTGACGATCGTCTCCTACGAGACGCGCGAAAAATGTGAGGTCGGCCCGGTTCGCACCTACCGTACGCCAGCGCGGCAAGACACGGAGAACATGAGCGCCACCGCGGCAGACATCTTGACCCCGGTAGTGCTCGCCGCAACGGAGACGGAACCGGCCAAGTTGGTATTCGCGGACCTCACGTGCAAACTTTCCGACGTTACCCTGGAGACGACGGCCCTGCCGCTGAGTGATTCGTTTCCCGCCGCTGGTGGCTTCCTCGCGCAAGATGCCGAAGGCGGCGTTTGGCACCTCGACCCGCGCAAGGGAACCAAGAAGCGGATCGCCAGCAACGCAGCCGCCATCGCGAGCGACAGCCGTGTCGTGTTCGTCGACGGTCCCGACGGCCGCCCGTGGATGCTGACGGTCGAAGCGGGAGAGATCGTTGGCCGTGACTCCAAGTTCGACGAGGTGTTGCGGACGGCCACGGACGTCGATGGCATCATCTACCACAAGGGCGGCTTCGGCTCCGCGGTCGTGCTCGCTCACACGGCCGGTGGGGTCTATCTCTCGATTCCCCTCGACGCGCCCGACGAAGCATTCACGGTGGCGGAAAACGCCTGCTCGCCCAAAGTTTACGACGGCAAAGTCGCCCGACAGTTGATGTGGGTGGACTGTGATACCAAGGACCTGTCGCTGTACGACTACGAAACGGACGATACGACTACCGTGGCCACCGCGATAAAAGCATACCGAATCGTGGACCAGACCGACGACGGCCCTCTCGTGTTGTACCTGGAAGACGACAAGTCGGGCGACGGCGACTCCGGGCCACTTTATGGGCGATGGGGTTCCGCCGATCCGGTGTTCCTGGGCGACCAGGGGAACATTAGAATGACTTGGGTCGACAAGAAGGGCACGCAGCGTCCGCTCGTCGATTGGAACGCCGAGACGAGGACGGGAACTCTCAGATATGCCGCTCCCGGAGGCGATTTAAAAGACGTGGCCAAGGGCGTCGTATACGTTTCCTCGTTGGGGGTCATCTCGAGCTACGACGGCACGAACGGCAAGTTCAGTCGCCTCGAGAAGAACAAGCTGACCCTGGTGCACGAAAACGTTCACCCGAAAGGGCTACGCCTCGATCCGGACGAAACCCGAGAGAGGCTGTTAATAGCCGCCAACGTCGACGAAGACGGAGCAGAGCTCACCTTGGTCTCGGGTCAGAGTTCCGTTCAGAAGCTCATCGACCACGCCATCGTCGACAGCTACGCGTTCTCGATGAACACGAATCTCGTGAGCGCGCTGACGGACCCCGACGAAGACGACCCTCACCTCGGGACCCTGCAAATGGTGCACATCGACCGTCCCGTTTCGCAGGTCATTTCGACTGGGGTCCGCCACGCTCTGGAAACGACGTGGCCCGAGTCCGGAATCTTGTACGCGGCCCCAGGAGCGGAGGAGCCCGGCCTCTACTTCGCCAAAGCAACACGCTGAAGCGGTCGAAACACGCGCGACTCCCCTCCTCCAAGAAACAATCGGCCCGCCCGGCGGAATGTTGTGCGCGCGCCATTGCACCGTGTCGGGCCGCGCACTAGGACGGCCATGCCATGGCGACGCCCCCCCTGCGCAAGCGCAAGTCCACGCCCAAGTCCAACAAGGTTGCCGCCCCCTCGCGTACCGAGAGCGCCCGCCCCCCCGCCAATTCGCAAGGTATGGAACAGCACTTGCGGGCGTTGCTCGAATACATCGGCGAAGATCCCAATCGGGAGGGCCTGCTGGAGACGCCCGCCCGCGTGCTGAGATCCTACGAAGAACACTTCTCCGGGTACCGGGATGATGCGAGCAAACACCTGGCCAAGACGTTCGGAGACGTCGAAGGGTACGACGAGCTGGTGCTGATCAGCGACATCGAAGTCTTCAGCCACTGTGAACATCACCTCGTCCCATTCGTCGGCAAAGCGCACGTCGGATACATCCCCAATGGTCGTGTCGTAGGTTTGTCGAAGATCGCTCGCGTCGTGGACGTGTTCGCCAAGCGACTTCAAGTGCAAGAGAAGCTCACGACGCAAATCGCCGACGCCATCCAGACGCACCTTTCGCCGCAAGGAGTGGCGGTGGTGATGCAGTGCCAGCACTTCTGCATGTGTTATCGCGGCGTGCGCAAGCCGGGTTCATGGACGACCACGAGCAAACTCCACGGCTGCTTTCTGAGCGACCCGGCTGCGCGCATGGAGTTGCTCACGTTGATCGGAATGCGACGCGACGTGTGCAACTGAGGGCAACGATGCCCGCGGTTCGAGAGCCGCGACGCCGTCGCCTGACGATGTTATACGGCGCAAAATGAAGCCGGTTGCTGCGATTGACATAGGTACGAACTCCGTCCGTTTGCTGGTGCTGAGCTCCGACGGCACCGAACTCGCTCGAGAGATGGAGATAACTCGCCTCGGCCAGGGTGTGGATGCGAGCGGCATGCTCCACCCAGACGCCATCGCGCGCACGGTCGCGGTCCTCGAGCGATACGCGGGCATCATGGCGGAACATGGAGTTTCGATGGTTCGGGCCACCGCGACGAGTGCGGCTAGAGATGCGTCGAACCGCGCCGACTTCTTCGCGCGCGTCGAAGCCACCATCGGTCATCCCGCGGAACTGCTCAGCGGAGACGAGGAGGCGCGTTTGTCGTTCTTCGGGGCAACGAGCGACCTCCCAGCAGAACGCGGACCTTTTGCGGTGTTCGACATCGGAGGTGGCTCGACCGAGTTTGCTCGCGGTGTCTCACGACCGGAGCAGCACATCTCCGTGAACATGGGGGGCGTGCGCATCACGGAGCGGTTCCTCCACAGCGACCCACCTTCGGCACGAGAGGTCGAAGACGCGCGCGGCACCATACGGCACCTGCTCGACGAGGTCGCGGCCGCAGTCGACTTCAGCGGCGTCCAAACGTGGCTCGGGCTGGCGGGCACCGTAACGACGTTCGCCGCACGAATCGCCGGGCTCACGAGCTACGATCCAACGGTCACTCACGGGTTCGTTCTGGAGCGCGCCCGCGTGCGGCAGTTTACTGACATGCTGTTGGCGCACACGACGGAACAACGCAAGGGTCTGATCATGGAGCCCAAGCGTGCGGGCGTGATCGTTGGGGGCGCCTTGGTGCTGGACGAGATCATGAGCAAGTTCGAACTCACGCACGTCCGCACCTCCGAGCGTGACATCCTGGACGGACTGGCCGCGTCACTGCTGCATGGCAGGTGACGGGCAAACGGGCTTTCGGGTCCCGTGGCGACAGCACCAACGGCGCCGTTCAGTGAGGGCTATTGCATGTTGCGCGGGTCTCGGAGCGCGAAGCCGGGTATCGCGACGTCGAACTCCGTGCCGTCTTCGGCGACGAACTGATAGCTGCCACGCATCGAACCGAAGGGCGTCCCGAGGGGGCAGCCCGAGGTGTATTCGAACGATTGTTGCGGCTCGAGGCGCGGCTGTTTACCCACCACACCCGGTCCACGCACTTCTTCGACAGACCCTTGAGCGTCGGTGATGACCCAGTGCCGGCTCATCAATTGCACGGGCTTGTCCCCGACGTTCTTGATCGTGATCGTGTAAAGGAAGAACCACAGGTGGCGGCCGGGGTTCGACCGCTCCGGGGCGTAACGGGTAACTACCGTCACTTGCACGGGCGGATTTGAAATAGGCGCGAGGTCCCCAGGCTTCGACATGATATCGGCAAGGTCTATCAAACCTCAGCAGTGGACCGATAGCGGAGTCTGGCACCTCGGCTCGTCGGCCAAACGGGCTCAGCCCGTCACTGTGCCGACCTGTTGCCGAGAAAAGAACCGCAATAGCTTCAAAACCCGATGCCCGAATTGCCCGAAGTCGAAGTGACGCGCCGCCGGATATCTCCGTTTCTTGTCGGTAAACGGATCGTCGAACTCAAAACCACCGCGCCGAGTTACTTCTTCATCACGCCACCCGCCGAGCTGCAACGACGTCTGACCGGACTTTGTTTCACCGCGCTCGACCGACACGGCAAGTACTTGCTGGCCAAGTTGAGCGACGATAGCCACCTTCTGTTGCACCTCGGAATGACCGGCCAACTCTTCGCCGATGGCGCCAGCAATCCGCGGCTCATGCGCAAGACCGGCGGCTCTGCGTTGCGGCCGGGTTCGGAGGTCGGTTTCAAGCCCGACATGCATACGCATCTGGAGTTTCGATTGAGCTCGGAGCCTGCGGTGTACTTCCGCGACACGCGCAAGTTCGGCAAGGTAGAGTGGTTGGCGCCTGGGCAGAGCTCCAAACGCATCGCGAGGCTCGGCCCCGACGCCCTCGACGCGGACGCCGAAGTGGTCCACGCTCGCTTCAAGAAGCGCTCCGTGCCCGTCAAGACCGCGCTCTTGGATCAGTCGGTGTTATCCGGAGCTGGCAACATCTACGCGGACGAGTGCTTGTTTCTGGCCGGCGTCAGACCAAACCGTGGAGCCAACCGACTCACCCTGCCGCAAACCCGGCGCATTCTGCAGGAACTCAAGCGCGTCCTCGAACGGTCCATCGAGACGGGAGGCAGCAGCATCAGCGACTACGTCACCCCCGACGGCCAAGACGGGGGTTATCAGGACGAGCGCCGTGTGTATGCCAGGGCCAACGAGCCGTGCCTCGTTTGCGGAACACACATCAAACGCATCGTGTTGGGGCAACGCTCCACCCACTATTGCCCTGCATGCCAGAAGTGATCACACCTCGCAGGAGTTAGACACTTCGTCGGGGTCCACGTCGCAGATGTCTTCGTCTTCTCCGCCGTCGATGTCGTCGAGTCCGCCGGCGCCTTGAAGCACGTCCGAGCCGGCGCCGCCACTCAGCTGGTCGTCGCCGTCACCGGCATAGATGTAGTTGTCGGCAATGCCGCCAATGATCACGTCGTCGCCAGCGCCGCCACGAAACATTTCGAGATTGATCAACGTGTCGCCCTCCAACTCCTCACCTCCGTTGGCGTCACAGGCGCACGCATCACCACACCCGGCCAGCTCGTCCGACTCGCACAACTCGATGTACAAGTCGTTGGCGCGTATCGAGTAGCTAGCCTCGTCGAGCCCCAAACCTCCGTTGATCAGGTCTTTGCCGTTGGCCTGCGAATCCTCCTCGAAACGGTCGTTGCCGTCGTAGCCGTTGAGGATGTCGTCCCCATTGCCGCCGAAGATTTGATCGTCGAAAGCGCCGCCGTTGAGCTCGTCGTTGCCTTCTCCTCCCCACAGGCGCTGCGGAAGGTCGATCCCTTCGATTCGCAGACTACTCCCCGAGTCGAGGTCGAACAACCCCACGTTCAATCGGCCAATTTCGCGCCAGGAGTCGTCGCCGGGACCCAAACTCGTGCGCAACGTCTCGAACGACTTGGCAAATAGATTGATGCGAGCAACGGAACTGAAGGCGGCTACGAAACGAGAGTTCGCGGCGCCAGCGTAGAACTCGTCGTCACCGGAAGAGCCGCGGACGTAGAGCGCGTCGTCACCCTGACCCGCATCCAAGTGAAAACCGCCCTCGGACACGAAGAGACTGTCTCCGAACCCTTCTTCGGCAAAGTCGACGATCACGAGGTTCATCTCGGTGCCGCCTTTGACCTTGATTTGAACGAGCCCTTCCACCGCCAAAGGTTCACCCGCGTCATCCAAGCAAGCGACGCCGTTGGTGTGCAAAGCGCCGTCCACCACGTGCAAACGCACCGCTGGAACGGTCGCGTTCAGCGTGATGATGATCGTGGCAGACTCGGGATCGTACCCGTCGCTGCATCCGGAGGGCGCTTTGTCACCGGGCAGTGCGATATCGATCCCCGGATAGTCGGGGTCGAACATCGGGACGTGGTCTTCTGGTACCGGCAAGGTGGGCTCTGGCGTGACCGGGTTTACCGGAACCGGAACGGTTGGGGGTTCCGTAGACCCAGACGGCTTGGGCGCCACAGCTCCGGGTTTCGTGCTCGGAGTGGTCGAGTTGCTAGGTTCGGCGGTGGTGGACGAGCCGCCTGTCTGCTCGGTATCTTCGCCCTCGTCCTCAATCGGGGTTGGCGGCGCGCTGCATGCGGCGCCGCAGAACAAGGCGAGGTGCGACAATAAGACGACGGAGTGGAATGCTGGCGACCGCATGACGCTTGAATGAACGGACGCAGACCTCGAGCCTGAAGCATTCTCGGCGCTCCGTTTGGGTCGAACCCATTGCCCGGCATCAGGCCCCGGTAGGTCGCCCGAGTGCTTTCCGATGCGAGACGTAAACCCGGTAACGGTAGCGCCAAAAAATACCGAATACGGCCCAACAAGCACAGAGCAAGAACAGCGCCACCCACCGGCACTCCTCGAGGGTCTCGCACAACGAGAAGCCGCCAACCGTGGCCAAACACACCGGCGACCGGGTGGGAGGATATGCGGAACAAACGCCGAGTTCATCATCTCCGGCCAGCCACCGAAGTCCGTGAGTGGGTTCGAAATAGTGAGAGCTCATCCGCGACGCGACAGCCGAAGAGTGCCCGAGCCCGATGACGTGTCCCATTTCGTGAAGGAGCACGAGCTCGAGGTCGTACCGCGAAAGCGATCCACCGCTGAAGAAAGGCTGAGCGAAAGAGTTCAGCTCGACGTCCGCGTCGAGAACGTGACCGGTCGTCTTGTCTATGGTCAACGTCGTGAGCGCGACGTTGGTATTGAGATCGTGATGGGGCCAATCCTGGTCGCGGAACCTAACGGCACTCGCGCCCGCTGCACGTGACGAGGACCCAGCCTCATCAGCGGCAACGATATCGAACGCGAGGGCCGGTCGTGCGCCGACCCCACACTCCGCTTGCGTCCAAGTGTCGAGTGCGTTGGTAGCGGCCAGCGTGAGGTCGTCGACGCTGATGCGTCGGAGCGCAGAGCCGCCCTCGATCCGCACCGGCACACAGCCCGTAGGCCAAATCAACGTTTGCCCCTCGCTCGAACACCCCTGCGCGTCGCGTTCACACTCTCCCCCTCCGACGTCGCAGGTCGTCGTTCGGCAGTACGCTGCAGCGTGGCCGCTCACCCCAAGCACACCGCACAACGCCCCCGCGCTCAGCCGAGCGATGTGAAAAGGTTTGCTCCAATTCGACGCGCTCATGCTCAGGTATCCCGCACCGCGCGGACGACGCGCGCAGCGACCTCGAACGTGAGACCAGCCAAGTGCGCGACGGCAGATCCGCGCACCTCGAGAAAGTCGCGCTGGGCATCGCCGACGGTGACGCGCAACTCTCCACCTTCGACCGCTAGAGCGAAGGCGCCCTGTCGCATCCCAGTAATCCACGACGTTTCGAGAGCTCCCGCGCGAGTGAAGACGAGGTAGCGGGCGCGTGGTCGCAGCGCAGCCTCGTGAGGCACCCACTGTTGCACGTGTCCCACGGTTCCCCCCAAGGTCGCCACCCCGAGCTCTGAGCTGGGCTGTCCGACGAGGGCGTTCATCACCTCTAACCGCCAAAAGGTAACAATGCGCTGCGCCCCGTACACCTGGACCCATCGACTCGTCGACGCGGTTGGCACCACGTCGGCGATGAGGTCCGAAGCGTCAACCAGTTGACGGACCGTGAGGGCGTGTACGGTCGGCGCTGCGGACACCACGCGAGGCCCAGTGCTACCGAGCGCAACTAGCCCAGAGATCACGTCACGCCGCTTCACATCCCCGATAAACGTCAAGTCTCGGCTCCTTCAATAGGCACCAAAACGTCCCGAAATTACTCAATTGCCGCGATCGTTGTCCGTTCATGGCACAGTGGCACCCGATCACGCTTCCTCTCAAGGCCAGGTCCGACCACAAAGTACGTGGCGAGAGCTCCTAGAACGACTTCGCGTTCGGCATATTTCCGCCCCTAGGCGCATCCTCTACGTCGATCCGGACACTGAACACGCAGCCAAGCTCCGACGCGCCGCCCGAGCCCACGGCGCGACGGTCGACGTGGCGCTCGACGCAATCGAAGCGTTCAGCCATTGCGTCGAGTTCGCCTACGACGTGATCGTGTTGTCCACTTCCGACGGGCTAGCGGAGAAGTTGCTCGATCCGGTGAGGACTCTGCAGACCAACGCGGCCGTGGTGTTGCTCAAAGACAGCACCCGGCTCCTCACGCTGGTGCCACCCGACGACGTCGGGGTCGCCGGCATCCTGACGAAACCCTGGGAAGAGCGGCAGCTCTTGGCCCTCCTCGACCGCTCCTTCGCTCTGGCCGACACCTTGCTCGAGTGGAGTTCGACGGTGCGAACGTCCACGGCGCTGAGCGTTCGTGTTCTGTTCGTCGGCAGCGAAGCGGAAGAGGCGCTGGTCGCCAAGAACTTGCGACATACCCCGAGCGGCACCGCGATCTGCATCCACGGAGTACGGTCCCTGGCCGAGGCAACGGCAGCTCTCGAGTCGAACCCGATAGACGCCATCGTGACTGCGCTGACTCTGCCCGACGCCCGCGGACTCGATACGGTTGCTCAGTTCAGCGAAGGACCCAAGGCCAAACCGTTGATTGTGCTAGCTGAACGCAGAGATCCGCCGTTGGCCGTCCAGGTCCTACGTCACGGAGCGCACGACTACTTGACATACGGCTCGTTGGATCGCCTGGACGAAGCGCTCGCAAACGCGCTGGAGCGGCATCGAGCGACCGAGCGTGTGGCTCACCTCGCCCACCACGACTCGCTCACCGGGCTGCCCAACCGCGTGCTCTTCGAGCAACGGCTGCAAGCGTCCGTTTCCCGCGCGACGCGCAAGCGAGAGCAGCTTGCCGTTCTGTACATCGATCTCGACGACTTCAAACCGATCAACGACCGTCATGGGCACGACGCAGGTGATCGAGTGCTTCAAGCCGTCGCCAAGAGGCTACTGGCCACGGTGCGCGACTACGATACACCGGCGCGTTTGGGCGGCGACGAATTCGCCGTCGTTCTCAACTCGCTGGAGCACTCTCACGAGGCCAGCACCGTCGCGGGCCGGCTGCACGCCGCTTTGACTCAGCCGGTGGACATCGGCGAAACCACGGTACCCATAGGCTGCAGTATCGGCATCGCCGTGTTTCCCGAAGCCGGTGCGACGCCGCAGAGTCTGCTCGCCGAGGCCGACCGCGCGATGTATCGCGTGAAGCGCACCGGTCGTAACCGCGTTGCCACGCGCAAGCCGCGGCTCCGGCTCATCCGCGGCGCGCTCGAGTGAGCGGCAAACCCGGCTGCTCAAAGCTCTTGCTCGACCCGCCCGAGCCCAGCATAACGCGGCCGATGGCTGATTCTACTCCAGCACACCAACGCGCGGTCCTCCTGGTTTCCTGCGCCGATCGACGTGGGCTCGTCGCTGGCCTCGCGCAGACGTTGCATGGGCACGGCGCCAACATCTTGAGCGCCGATCAACACCGCGACGCCAGCGTGGGCCAGTTCTTTCAGCGCATCGAGTTCGACACGAGCGAGCTGCTCACCGACAAGTCGACGCTGGAACAAGGCATTCGCGAGGTCGCCGAACGGTTTGGCATGCGGTACCAACTGACGTATCGCTCCCACGTACCGCGCATCGCCATATTCGTTTCGAAATACGACCACTGCCTGTACGACCTGCTGTGGCGACATCAAAGCGGCGAGTTGCCGTGCAGCATTCGGTTCGTCGTCAGCAATCACTTGGATCTTGCCCCAATCGCGGCTCAGTTCGGCATCGAGTTCAGATACTTTCCGGTCACTGCAGAGACGAAAGACGAGCAGGAGCGAGCGGAAGTCGCTTTGCTCAAAGACGAGGGCATCGACCTGATCGTGCTCGCACGCTACATGCAAATCTTGAGCAATACGTTCGTCAGCGAGTTTCCCCACCGAATCATCAACATTCACCACTCGTTTCTGCCGGCCTTCATCGGCGGCAAGCCATATCACCAGGCCCACGACCGCGGCGTGAAACTCATCGGGGCAACGGCGCACTACGCGACCGTCGACTTGGACGAAGGTCCGATCATCGAACAAGACGTCGAGCGCACGTCGCACAAGGACGCCGTCGAAGATCTCGTCCGCAAAGGCCGCGACGTCGAACGCGCCGTGCTCGGTCGCGCCGTACGCTGGCACCTCGAGAATCGAGTTCTCGTGTGGGGCAACAAGACCGTCGTGTTCGAGTGACGACCCTCGCGCAGGCGGGCCCTGCCGCAACGTAGGCTCTGCCGGAACGTAAATGGACGGCGCTGGCTGTGCGGTACTAGCTGAGCACGCGCCGCGCGGTGGGGATCATTCCCGCTCGCAACAAAGTCGAGGCGAGAACCTCCGAACCGGTACGCAACCAACGCTCGTACAGACGCACGAAGTCGCCCTGGGTGATCGCCGCAGACGTGACGAGCGAGTCGGAGACGTGACGCAGCAAGTCGACGAACCTGTGGAACTGTGCCGCCAGCTCGTCGAAAATGGTTTGTTCCCGGGCGTAGCAGCGGAGCGCCGAGGCGGCGCCACCGTAAGCCAGCTGACCCATCCCCGTGACGTAGTCATCGGTGAGACCTCGCCGTTCGAGGTGTTCGGCGAAAAAGCCGCTCGCGAACAGGACGTCGTCGCCGAGTGTGCGAAGCAGCTCGAACCGCTCTGCTCCCGAGTTGTGCATCGCCTTGGCTAGACGCACGCTGAACGGTTCGTCCAAACGTCCCACGGCCCCAGCCGAGCGGAGATGGTCGTTCAGCAACGTCGTCAGGTACACCTCCGACTGCTCCGATGCCCGAACCCCCCGTTTCTCCATGGCCGCTAACAACGACTCACGGAAAAACTCGGATTCATTTCCCAGGACGAGTCCCGACTCTGACCCGTCCACCGCAGCGTCAACTCCAGACCCAAGATCTCGGCTCATGGAATACTAGTCTGACTGCCTCCGAACGCCGCGCAACCCGCGGACGCGAAACGGCGCATTTGTTACGCTTACGCGGTAGCCGCCCGAAAAAATACCTGGAGATCTCGCGATTTCCTCGCTCATGCCCTAATCTAACCGCCCTTCGCAAACGTAACTCGAGGCTTGGTACACGCCTCACGGCAAGCAAGCCCACGCGCCAGGGGCGCGTCGCGGTAGCGCACGCGGTGAACCACCGTGTCGGAATCGTTCGGTCTTCCCCCCCAAGCGGGCGCCGCGCCGCTCGTCGAGCCCCAGCTGCAGCCCCGTCCACCAAGACGCCACGTCCCGGCTCGGCAACGTCAGGTTTCCGAAGCATTTCCGGCTTGGCCCGGCTCCAGTCGCCGTTCGTCTGTTGTAGGCGGTGGACGCATCCACCAAGCAGCGCGCACTAGCTGCACAAACTTAACCTCCCCCACAAGTAAACGGATGAACGCAGTGAACGTGGCGCGCATCGTCGCGCTCGCGAATGCGACGAAAAAGGGGAACGTGGCACCGACGCTGCAAGCGGCACCTCCATTCTGGGATGGAGCGCGCCAACTGCCAATCACCTTTCTCCGTGCGGCCCATCAGGTATCCTCGTGTCCGCCCGTTCGATCACGCTCAATTGAAAATCGTCGAAGCCGCCGGCGGCCCGCGGAGGCAAACCTCGCTTCTTTTGCGCCTGCAAAGAGAGCATTCTTCTCGGACTGCAAGCTGTTCCCTCGCCGTTTCATGGGGCCAAGGACAGCTACCCTGTGCTGTTGACCCCTCGTCATTCGGGGGGCTACAGCCGCGCGGAGTGACGAAATCCGCACTACCTCGCTTCTCGGCCGGCGGCCTTCGCGTCGATGCACGTATCGGAACATGCCCCGCGAAGCCCGTTACCGCCTGTCAACGTCTTGGGGAGCTATGAAACACATGCGACTATTCAAGTTAACATTCGAGGCTAGCCTACTCGCTGGTGTGCTGTTTGCACACGGGTGCGGCAACGGCGCGTCCACGACGAGCCCAACCGAAAGCTCCACCACGACGACGTCGACCTCGTCTTCGGTCGTGCCGCCGGTTACCCCGCCCACGGGAACACCTACCGCTCCAGATACGACGTCGAACCCGGTCCCTCCACCGGTGACCCCACCTGCAAATCCGCCGCCGGTCACCCCGACCACGCCAACCACCGAAACGAGTGCGACGACGACGTCGTCGGCGACGTCTTCCAGCACCAGCACGGTCACCGTAACCGAGCCAACTTCGGATTCGAGCACTCCGACCACGAGCGACGTCGACGACAGCTCCGGCGCCGGGGACGCGCTCGAGTGGCTGCCGTCGTGGGGCACGACGATTCAACGGACGGAGGTGAAGAACCTCCCGAACAACGGCGCCGACCCCAAGACGAGCTGGACGGACAAGACCGTCCGCCAGTTCGTGTGGCCCACGTTCTCTGGGAACGAAATCCGCATCCGTTTGAACAACGAAAAAGGCGAGAGCCCACTCGAGGTGAAGAAGCTCCACATCGCCAAAGCCAAAACCAGCGGCGACCCTGGCAACAGTAACGGTCAAATCGATGCGACGACCGACACGGCGTTCACCTTCGGCGGCATGGCGGGCGTGACTGTGCCCGCAGGCATGGCCGTTTGGTCGGACGCGGTAGAGTTTCCGTTGGAAGAGATCAAGTTGACGGCGATCACCATGCAACTGGGCGCGTCGGTTCCCACCGGCGTGACGGGACATCCCGGCGCGCGGACGACCACCTACTTCGCCAACGGCGATGCGGTCGCGACGGAAGCCTTGACTGGGGCCACCACCATCGATCGCTGGTACTTCATCGAGACCCTCGAAGTGATGGCTCCCAACGATGCGTACACCATCGCAGCGTTTGGTGACTCGATCACCGACGGCTACGGCATCCTGAACAAGTTCGAGCGTTGGCCAGACTACCTGACGCTGCGCATCAAGCAAGATCCAGTGCTCGGGCCGAAGCGCTCGGTGGTCAACTTCGGCATGGGCGCCAACAACCTCACGACCGACAGCACGGACGAGAGCAACGCCAGCATCGTCACCCAGGATTCGGGCCTGAAGCGCTTCGATCGCGACGTGATCACGAGCGCGAAGATCAAATGGGTGATCGTCTTCGAGGGGGTCAACGACATGACGTACAGCAACGTCACGGGCAACACGCTGAACGACGCCTACTCGAGCATGATCGTCAAAGCTCACGACAAGGGCATTTTTGCCTACGGCGCGACGATTCTCCCTTGTGACAGTGGTCTGTGTCCTGCCGAGCGAACGGTCGTCAACAATTGGATCAAGACCAGCGGCGAATACGACGCTGCGCTGGATTTCGCCGGCGTGGTCTCGACGAGTGAAAACGTCTGGAACAACACCTACAAGAACGACGCCCTGCACCCCAACTCGAACGGCTACAAAGCGCTGGCCGACTCCATCGATCTCTCGCTGTTCAGCCAAGTCATGCAGTGAGTGTCAGCGAGCCCACGCTCGTCGCAGAAGCAAAAGGCCGCCGCACCGCGAGGTGCCAGCGGCCTTTCGTTCGGGCCCGTCGCCGCAGCCCACCACACGCAGCGGCAGCCCGCGCGACGTGCGCGCGCCTTCACTCGCGCGCGACGATCTTGAAGATGCCGTCGTTCAGGCTCACCACGTAGAGCTCACCATCCACATCCTCCGCAAACGACGCGATGCCCTGCTCGCGGAGTTGATTCTGGTCGATCGCGTCCTCGATGACGTCGCACGCGCCGCCTTCACCGTCCGCGGTCAAGATCGTGAACACGCTCGTTTGGTAGTCTGCGAATACATATCTACCGTACAGACCAGGGATGCTGTTGCCGCGATACACGTAGCCCCCGGTGACGGAGCGCGACTCCTGAGTGCCCGGCGGGTTTTCGTAGTCGTAAATCGGTTCAGTCGCGGGCAGGCCGACCAAGGTGGCGTCACAGCCGGGGCACTCGATGAAGCCTTCGCGCACGGCCCAGCCGAAGTTGGTTGGCCCCGTTGTGGCCGAGATCCAAGACACTTCCTCGCGCGTGTCTTGCCCGACGTCTCCGATGTACAAGTCGCCGTTGAGGCGATCGAAACTGAAACGCCACGGGTTACGCAGCCCGTAGTGGAGAATGCGGCCGTCGACCATCTCACCGTCCACGTCTTCCGACGTCAGGTTGTCGCGAACCGCCGCGGTCGGATCGTCGACGTCGAGGCGCAGAATCTTCCCGTAGGTGGTGTTGGTGTTTTGTCCGTTGCCGTTCTCCCCGTGCTGGTCGTTGCCACCACCACCGTCCCCTATGCCCACGTACAGGTATCCATCGGGCCCGAACAACGCCAAGCCGCCGTTGTGATTGGATTGAGTATCGCCAGTGAACTCGAAGAGAGTGTCCACCTCGGTCGCCGTATCACCGTCGATTTCGAACACCTTGATGATGAAAGATTGGGCTGGCGTGTACACCAGGTACGCGCGTTTCTCGCTCTCGCCGTCGAAGTTGGGATGCAACGCGGCGCTCAGGAAACCGTATTCACCGGACGTCGAGACGTTGTCCAACGTGGTCAGCGTGGTCGCCGTTGGGTCGGTCTGGGACATGTCGAAGCGTTTGAACGCTCCGCCCCGCTCGGCGACGTAGAACATGTTGGGCTGGCCCGGCGGATTACTCACGTCGATCGGCCTGTTCACCTTGGGTGGCAGCAGCACGGGCAGCAAATCCAACGCGGGCAACGGGCTGCCACTGCATCGCTCGTAAGCCCCCGAAGGAGGCCCGCTCGTCTCACCGGCGGGCTCGGTCGTCGCAGGCGCATCACCGCTGGATGCCCCGGCAGTCGGACCTTCCGTCGTTCCCCCGCCACCTGTTGCCGGAGGCTCGGCGCTGGTGCCGGGGGGGTTGCCCTCGGTTTCGGAAGTGACGCCGACTGGAGGGGTCGTGGTGCCGCCGCCAGTCGACGCGCCCTCCGATGGCGCCGGGGGCGTCTCACTCGTTGCAGACGTGCTCGAAGTGACGTCGCTCTCCTCGTCGGCGGGGGCTGGCGTTGTTTCGTTACCGCTACAACTTGCGGCGAGCAACGCCGATACGGGCAACAACACCAAAGAACTCAGGGCCATGACAGACGCACGTTTCATAAGCGCTCCAATCGAGTGGTATCGCGGAGGGTTCCGGGCCGCCACGTTAGCCACCGTTGCCACCAAGCCTACCGCAAGGCACCCGTTCGAGGTTCCTAGTGTCGGCAATCCCACTCGGCAAACGGAGCGCTTTGCACCGTTCGCTTGCGCAGGCTTGGAAAATGCCGCCCGCGATACGCCGACCGCGTCTTTCTGCCGGAAGAGCGTCGCCGTCCGATCGCCCTCGTGGCGACAATGTCCGACTCGTCACTTCACGGATCGTCCCGGCGGGTCCCGTGCAACGTCGTACGACACTCGGCGCAGCTCGACCCCACCGGACACCGGCAGTTCGTCCCACCACACGCGGTGAGACGGCTTCGATGAAACGGTGAACGACGTTGCGCACGAGCCGCAAGCGCAACGTCGCAAGGTGGTGCCGAACGCGCTACACGACACCGGTCACGGGTGAACGCTCGCCGACCCGTGCGCCCGAGGGGTCGGGCGCCGCAGACGGTGGCCCGACGCGTGCTTACTTCTTCTCGGCAGCCGCTGCCTCGAGCTTGGCTTTGCGCTTGTCGTGCTGCTTCTCGTTGTAGGCCTTGACCTGTTCTGCGTACGCGATCGGCAGACCGAGCATCAACTTCTTGGCTTGATTGTAGGTCTTCTTGAGGGCCTTGGCGTCTTTGGCTTCCCCCTCGAGTTCATCGAACGACTTCCACAGTGCCTTCGAGTCCTCGATGGCCTTCTCGCCAGCCGCTTTCTCCGCAGCAGCCTTGTCGGCGGCTGCCTTGGCGACTGCCGCTTCCTTGTCGAGGATGTCCTTGTCGAGGGCGCTCAACTGCTCCCCGGCGCCGCAGATCTTGCCTGCATGTTCACGCCATTGACGGGCCAACGCGAAGTCGAGGTAGTCGTCTTGCAGTGCCTGACGCGCCGTCTGTAGTGCCTCGTTGCACTTCTGTTCGTTCTTGCAACCCGTGAGCAGCCCAGCCGCTACCACCACGGCCATCGCCCAGCGGGCGCCAAGAGCGGCTTCGCCCGTGAGACGGGCGGAAATGCGAGAAGCGAAAAGAGCGGAGGTCGTGCTGGAAAGATTGTTGCGTAGCATGCGATCGTATCCCTCTCGGCGACCCAGGGTGGAAATAGGCTCGCGGGTCGTCACCTGACCCCTATACCGCGGCCCGCCGTCACGGGAAAGACGCCTTGGCCCCCGGCGTGCCGGCCAACACCCGACTCGGACGAGAAAGGTCCGGCCCATTGGTTGGGTCCCCTTCCGGCCGGGGCCAGCTTTCACTATTCGTGCGGCCATGAAGAGCTTGGAACTCGACCACGTCCTGATCCGTGGAGCCCGCGAGCACAACTTGAAGGGCGTCGACGTCGCGATCCCGAAGAAGAAGTTGGTCGTGCTGACCGGCGTCTCTGGTTCTGGCAAGTCCTCTTTGGCCTTCGATACGTTGTATGCCGAAGGACAACGCCGCTACGTCGAGAGTCTGTCCGCGTACGCGAGGCAGTTTCTCGGTCAGATGGATAAGCCGAAGTACGAGACCATCCGCGGCCTCGGCCCAACCATATCCATCGAGCAGAAGACGACCGGAAGTAACCCCCGCTCCACGGTGGGTACGATCACCGAAATCCTCGACTATCTGCGTGTACTCTACGCACGTATCGGCGAGCAGCACTGTTACCAGTGTGGGCGCCCCGTGCAGGGTCAAACTGCCGAGCAAATCGCGAGTGACGTCGGCCAGTTCCCCGCCGGGAGCAAGTTGTGGCTGCTGAGCACGTTGATCTTGAACCGCAAAGGTGAACACCGAGAAGTACTCGCCGAGGCCCGCGCGGACGGCATCGCTCGCTTGCGCGTGGACGGCGCGTTCGTTCGCACGGAAGAAGTGGAAGCACTCGACAAGAAGAAGAAGCACACGATCGAAGCGGTTCTGGACCGCGTCGTGGTCGGGCAAGCGACTCGAGCACGTCTTACCGATTCGGTCGAACAAGCCCTCAAGCGCGGCAAAGGCACGCTGACGGTGTGGAACGAGACGACGCAGACCGAGCAGGTCTTCTCCGAGCACTTCGCTTGCCAGCACTGCGGCATATCCTTCCCGGAGTTGGGGCCCGCGAGCTTCAGCTTCAACAGCCCGCTCGGCATGTGCCCCGAGTGCAACGGTCTCGGCACGCGCCCCGAAATCGACGAAAAGCTCGTCGTTCCCGACCCGAGCAAGAGCATCGACGACGGCGCGATCGCGCCGTGGGGTGAAGACGTCTCCGAGAAGAACACCTGGGATTTTCGCGCCCAAATCCTCGAGAACCTGAAGGTGAACACGGCGACGCCATTCAACAAACTGTCTGCCAAGACCCGCAAGGAGTTGCTGTTCGGTACCGGTGACAAGAAGTACTCGGTCACTTGGAAGGCCAAGAGCGGATCGGGTAAGTTCGAAATCGAGTGGGAGGGAATTTTGCCTCGCCTCATGCGGCGCTTCCGCTCGACGCAGAGCGAAAGCGCGCGCGACTGGTACGCCAAGTTCATGTCGAACGCTCAGTGCTCGGGCTGTCACGGCACACGCTTGCGCCCCGAGAGTCGCAACGTGAAGGTGGGCGGCAAGACGTTGGCCGAGTTGTGCGCCCTCACGGTCGCCGACGTGCAGACGTGGTTCGACGAAGTGGCGCTCACCGGTTCACGAGCGGAGATCGCCAAAGAGGTCGTCAAGGAGGTGCGCGCTCGGCTCGGCTTCTTGAGCGCCGTGGGGCTCGACTACTTGAGCCTCGATCGCGGCGGCCCTACCCTGTCAGGCGGGGAAGCGCAACGCATCCGTCTGGCGAGTCAAGTGGGCTCCGAACTCACCGGCGTGATCTACGTCCTCGACGAACCGTCGATCGGCCTGCACCAACGCGACAACGCCCGGCTGCTCGACACATTGCTGCGCATGCGCGACATCGGCAACACGGTCGTGTGCGTCGAACACGACGAGGACACGATTCGCGCGGCCGACCACGTGATCGACTTCGGACCTGGCGCTGGCGTGGAAGGGGGTAACATCGTGTTCCACGGCACTCCCGAAGAACTCACCCAAAGCACGACAAGCGCGACCGGCCAATATCTGAGCGGCAAACGGGTGATCGGAGCTGCCCCGCTTCGCAAACCGACGAACTGGCTCGAGGTTACCGGGGCCTCCGTCAACAATCTGAAAGACGTCGACGTCGAAATCCCGCTTGGTGTCATGGTGTCGGTGACCGGTGTCTCCGGCGCCGGAAAATCGACGCTCATCAACGACGTCGTCTGCCCCGAGCTCGAGGCGCGGCTCGCCAAACAAACCAGTCGCGAAAAGCGCTTGAAGAGTCTCACTGGGACCGAACACATCGACCGCTTGATCCGGATCGATCAAAAGGCCATCGGCCGCACGCCGCGCAGCAACCCGATCACCTACATCAAGGTATTCGACACCATCCGCAACTTCTTCGCCCAATTGCCGGAGTCGAAGACGCGCGGGTACACCCCGGGTCGTTTCTCCTTCAACGTCAAGGGTGGCCGTTGCGAGCAGTGTGAAGGCGACGGGGTTCGTCAAATCGAGATGCACTTCTTGGCCGATGTTTACGTCAAGTGTGAGCAGTGCAACGGCCAGCGCTACAACAAGGCCACGCTCGAGGTCACGTATCACGGCAAGAACATCGCTGACGTACTCGCGCTCACCGTCGCCGAGGCGCGGACGCTGTTCGCCGCGCACCCCAGCATCGAGCGGCCGCTGTCGTTGCTCAGCGAGGTCGGCCTCGACTACTTGCCGCTGGGTCAACCGTCGCCCACCCTGTCCGGAGGCGAAGCGCAGCGCATCAAGCTCGCCCGCGAGTTGTCCAAACGCGACACGGGCAAGACGATGTACGTCCTCGACGAGCCGACGACCGGTCTACACTTCGAAGACATCCGTAAGCTCCTCGACGTGCTTCAGAAGCTCGTGAACCTGGGCAACACGGTGTTACTCATCGAGCACAACCTCGACGTGATCCGGTGTTCGGACTACGTGATCGATCTCGGGCCCGAAGGCGGCCCCGCGGGCGGTCAAGTGATAGCCCACGGCACGCCCGAAGAGGTCGCCAAGGTGCCGACGTCTTTTACCGGCAAGTTCCTCAAGCCGGCGCTCAAACGTTTCCCTCGCCCAAAGAGCTGAGGTGCTTTCGCACCTCACCGCTGTCCGAGCTGTCTTGCGAGCTGTGGGAGGGAGCCGCGCGAGCGCCGCCACGGAGCTGGGCCCAACCCACGAACGGTAAAGCAAAGCCCAATCGAGTTCGTCTTCGATTGGGCTTGCCGCCAGGTTTACAGTGATGCTCGGCGCTGCGTGATAGAGACGCGGCTCGAAAAACCCGAGACGTCACGCAGCGGTGAGCGCTCGGAGTCTCCTTGGCCGTCAACGACGTCGACGTCAGCGGGCGGGCATGACGTTCAGTTGCGGCCGCGTCGCACCCCGTCGCCGCTCGGGGTGGCCCCGGGGGCCGCGGGTTCGGTGCCGCCCTCGGGCATCGAAATCCCGAGACGGCTGGCGAGCAAAGCACCAAACGACCCCACCGACTGCGCCGCCTTGGGTCCGGACTTCGACTGCGTCTTTGCGAATTCGGAGTAGTTGGCGCGTTCTTCCACGCCAGCTACGCGCGCCATGCTGAACGTCAGACGACCGCTGTGGTCCTTGTTGACGAGCACGACGCGCACGTCCGTATCCACCGGGAAGGCGCGACGGTAGTCCGCGCCGCGCGGCAAACCGAGCTCGCGGAGCGGTACGAGACCGGTGCCTTTCGGCGTCTCGACGAACACGCCAGCAGCGCTCAACTGCGAGACCTTGCCAACCAACACTTCACCCTCTTCGATGGTGGGGACCACGGGCGCGTCGGAGCGCGCTTTGAGGCTGAGGCGCAACTTCGGGAACGGGCCCTTATCGTTGGGCTCGATCGCGAGCACGCGCACGGTCACCTTCTCGCCGACGCTGAGCACGTCTTCGACGCGGTTGATGCGCGAGTGAGACAGCTCGGAGATGTGAATCAACCCTTCGACGCCGCCCCCGAGATCGACGAACGCGCCGTATTGCTGCACGCTCTGGACCACGCCGTCGAAGTCACCACCGACGGACAGACGCTGGACGACCTCCGCGCCGGCGCGTTGACGTTCCTTCTCCAGCAACGCACGACGCGAGAGCACGATGCTGCGCCCGCCGTCTTTGATCTCCATGACGCGGAACGACAGCTGTTGTCCTTCGAACGTAGCCAGGTTCGACACGAAGGTCGTATCCACTTGCGAAGCCGGGCAAAACGCGCGCAGCGCGCCGATGCTTACCTCGAGCCCGCCCTTCACGGCCTTGGTCACCGTACCCTCGACGGGCAACTCACCGCTCTTGGCCGACTCGAGTGCCGCCAAGTCGACGCCGCTCTTGCCAGCACCGCGGCCCAGCGCCGTAACCAGCTTCGGACCCTCGAGGTCGTTCACGCTCGCGACACGCGCGCGGATCGAATCGCCAACTTTGACTCCCAGCTGACCCTTCTTGTCCTCGAGTTCGCCGCGGTCGATCCGGCCTTCGGCCGTGGCGCCCACGTCGACGAACACGTAGTCCTTCGTGATCTGGACGATGGCCCCTTCGACGGTCTCTCCAACCCGCAGGCGCTTGCTGCCGCGAGCGGCTTGAGGGTTACCAAGGGCCTCCATCATCGACGCGAAGTCGTTTGGCTGATTCATGCGGCTGCTTTAGGAGCCAATCGGGGCCGGTGACAAGCAAATTTGCCATGGAAATGGCAAAAACGCGGCGTGTGGCGACGCCGCGTTTTGCGCGATGCACGGAAGTAAGAAACGGAGCGCGCGCGTCGGCCCCAACAGAGCTACCCAAGAACCGACGCGCGCGCTCGGGCGCCCGCCTTATCTGCCGACTAGGCCGAACGCAAGTTGTGGCAGCTGGTTGGCCTGTGCGAGGACCGAGATACCAGCCTGCGTGAGCACCTGATTCCGAGACATCTTCGAGGTCTCGTCCGCCACGTCCACGTCGCGGATACGCGAGTTTGCGGCGGAGATGTTCAGGCGCATGGTTTGGATGTTGCTGGTCGCGACGTCGAGGCGGTTCATGGCCGCACCGAAGTTGGACCGGGCCACTGACACCGAGGTGATGGCAGCGTCGATGGTCGCCAAGGACGAGAGCGCCGACGACGCGGTGGCACCTGCTACGGTGGCCGAGGTGGCTACGGCAGAGAGTGATAACCCGCCGAAGTCAATCGTGATTTGATCGGAAGCCGTGTTGTCGAGACCCACCTGGAACGTGATCGAGGAGGTCGAGGTGTTGACGAGTTCCTTGCCGTTGAACTTCGCCGACTCTTGGATACGACCAATTTCGGCCTGCAACGAGCTGAACTCCGTCTGCAAGAAGTCGCGGTCCTGCTGAGTCAGGCTGCCGTTGGAAGCCTGGACGCCGATCTCGCGCATGCGGCCGAGGATGTTGTGCACCTCACCGAGTGCACCTTCCGCGGTTTGCGCCATCGAGATACCGTCGGAAGCATTGCGCTCTGCGACGGTGTACGAGCGAATCTGAGACTTCATCGATTCGCTGATCGCCAACCCTGCCGCGTCATCTGCAGCGGTGTTGATGCGGTAACCGCTCGAGAGTTTGTTGAAACTCTTTTGCAGGTTGTTCTGGTTGTGGAGGAGGTTCTTTTGAGCCTCCATCGATGACGTGTTCGTTTGAATGTAAAGTGCCATTACCGAGCTCCTTCCTTGGAGAGATGAACAACCTTGCTTGGTTGTTTCGCAGGACGTCGATGTCCTACGAATCGAGGGAACGGGGCTCTGGGTGCCCCCTGGAGTCGATTCCGAGCCTCGAGAGACAATCTCCGAAGTTACCGGTTCGAATCGAACCACTTCTGCGTGGCAAAGCGCGAAAGTTTCCCGAATTGAGCCAACTCTCTCGCCTAACCGGGCTCGAGTGCTCCGATCTTGAACGCTGCGAGAAGAACGAATAACGTGGCAGTTCCGTCCGGTCCCCACCAATGCCCGAGTTCGTCTGCAGCACCTGCCAAACCACGTTTTCCGTTCCTCAAGCCGCCCTCGACCGTTACCCCGGCTGGACGCCAAAGGAGTGTCGAAAGTGCAAAGAGGCCCGCACAGGGGAAGCGACTCCCAGCGGCGGCGGGACCAAGCGCCCTCGCAGCGCTGGCAACGGCACGGCGTCTCCACGCCGTGGCGGTGAGACGCGTGAGGAAAACCTGACCGTGGCGGAAGTGCTCGCCAAATATTCGGGTGGCCCACAGTCGGGCGTCTTCACCGACGGCGCCTCACATCCCAACCCCGGCCCCGGCGGTTGGGGCGCCGTGTATGTCCTCGATGGACAAGTCCTCAAACAGGCGTTTGGTCACGAACCCAACACGACCAACAATCGGATGGAGCTGATGGCGCTCATCCAGGGGTTCGATCTCGTACCCGCCGGCGTCGCGTGCGACGTTTGGACTGACAGCCAGCTCTGCGTCAAAACGATCAACGAGTGGGCCGCGGGCTGGAAGAAGAATGGGTGGAAGCGCAAGACCGGCGAGATCAAAAACCTAGAGCTCGTTCAAGAGCTCTATGCCAAACACCTCGCGCGCCCCGAGCTCAAGTTGCGGTGGATCGCTGCGCACTCCGGGCATCGTTGGAACGAATACGCAGACGCGCTGTCGACCGCTTATCGCCGCAGCCAAACCTGAAGAAAGAACCGCGGTACGCCCGGGAGTCGCGTGTCGGCGCGTGTGCTGAACTCAGTCACGAGTTGCAGGTGAAACGCCTCTCGTGTCTCCCGCTCCGCGGCGCCTCATAAGCAACCGCGTGGCGGTGCTCGCCTCATAGCGCCGCACACACTGCGTCGTGCCCTCACCCACGTGGCGTACTGGATTGAATAGTCCAAAAAACTATTCGATGTTGGCGGGTTGGCGCCGTTCACAGAATTGACCCAGACTATTCGAGCACAAGGGGTACATTCTGTGGAACACGATTGGCTAGTGGATGACGTCGACGAAGAGGCAACGGCCATCTTCAGTGCTCGCGGACTCGGTATCTCCGCCCCGCCTTCGCGACCAACGGTACACGTGCTCGTGCACTTGGATGGCACTCATGCGGGCAAGCCGATTCGACTTCCCCCCGACGCCACGTTCACGCTTGGACGTCGCGATGACTGCGATCTGGTGCTCAAGCTCGACGGCGTGAGCCGCACTCACGCCCGGTTGGTGCCGTCGAACGGTGGTTTCGAGGTCGAAGATCTGGGCTCCGCAAACGGCACGATGGTCGGGTCCGAACCCATCAAACGGCGATTGTTGCGCGACGGCGACATCATCCGCGTCGGCCCGAACGTTCGTTTGAAGTATTCGATCACCGACAACTCGGAAGCAGACTTGCTTCACCAACTGTGGGAGGCGAGCGTCCGCGACTCACTCACCGGGGCGTTCAATCGCGAATACTTGACCGAGCGTCTGAAGGCCGAAATTGCGTTCGCTCAACGCCACAACACCGACACCGCGTTGATCATGTTCGACCTCGACCACTTCAAGAAGGTGAACGACACCTACGGCCACCAAGCGGGCGACGCGGTGCTCATCGAGGTGTGTCGCGCCGTGATGGCGACGTTGCGAACAGAGGACATCCTGTCGCGCTATGGCGGCGAAGAGTTCGCGATCAGCGCCCGCGGCATCAACATCGCGGCCGCCCAAACCTTGGCTGAACGACTGCGCCTGAGCACGCAACGCGTGGTGCGCTTCGACCGGCACTTGATCCCGGTGACGACGAGCTTCGGCTGTGCGTCACTCGTCGAACTGGGCGAAGATCCATCGCCAGCCGGCTTGATCGCAGCCGCGGATCGCCGCCTGTACCTGGCCAAATCCGGTGGTCGCAACCGCGTCGTCTCGACTGGTTGATTCCAAAGCACCGCGCCGCGCAGAGCGCTGCGGTGACGCTGACCGTGCTTCGGCTCAGCCCTTTGCCGACCGCTGCACCATGCCGCGATAGGCCTTCTCCGAGAGTGTCGGCTCGCCGCGCGTCCAAGCCACGATGGCCAGTGCCAGCTCGGCGTCCCACACGACGCTGCGCCGAAGTTGTAGGAACTCGGTGTATTGCTCGTCCACGATGCCATCCAACACCTCGAGCAGGTGCATGCGCTCGAAGAACCGCTCGTCGCTGTCGTTGGCCGTCAACATCGGCAGTTTGACGCCGGTCTTGGCGAGTGAGTCCGCCTCGAAGACGAACGAAAAATCCTGCGAGTCCAGCGTTACGCAGACGCGCGCCTTGACCGGCAGCCAGCCGTGTTGAAGCGCGAGCTTGGCCTCGACCCGAGCGGCGGGCGCGACACCCTTGAAAGCGATGCGCTCGGTTGGTTCGTACATGTAACGCATGCCGAGCTGTGAATCGAGCCACAGCTCGAAAGGTGAGCCGTCGGCACGACTGAACTCGGCTTCGTGAAGTTCGGACTTGAACCACAACCAGACCAAGAATTCGCGCCCTAAAAAGCGCGTGTTTTCGACGCGTTCGAGAAGATCCATGATTCGATGCCGGTCGACCTCAGGTCGACGCCTCCTCGTTGCGGGCAGGGAGCTCCGAGGCGAAAAGCGTTTGCTCGAGGTCGCACAACTGCTCGGCGTGTTTGGTGCCGATGATCTTGTCCGCGACGGTGTACGGACTGGCTTCGCGCAGGGTGAGAGAAAAGGTGCGTTCGAACAAGACGCACAGATCGTCGATGGTCCGAGTCGCGCGGCACCAGAACAACACCTCGGCACGGTTGAGATCCCAACACACGTCGAAGACGCGCATGCTGGGGATCACCTTCTTGCGCAACTTGCGGTTGACCCGGAATTTGATCTCGTCCTTGTCGCGCTTCGAGAGCTTGTCTTTACCGGTGCGCGAAAGATGCTCAGCCGCTGCCTCGGCGAACTGAGCCTTGAACAAGGGTCGCGGGATGCGCCAGCGATCGACACGTAAACCCAGTACAATGAATGAATTGAGGAATACCTGCTGGTGAGCCAACTCCAAATCCAAGCCGTTGCCCGCGACACACCAGCCCGAAGTCTCTTCCTCCTCGCCGTCGACCGTGAGCTCGGTGAAGCGTCGAAGATGAATGTTCTTCATGAAAGCCTGAGAGACTTGCTTCGGCAATTCTCCTTCCACGAAGAACTTGGTCACGCTGATTGAACCGTTGAAAACACCCATAGATTCAGTCTCGACTTGGCCGATGAGGCAAAGGCGCGCGGTGAGTAGCCAATCGCCCTCGCTCGGTCAACGCGCACGCCATGTCGCGTCCTGAGCGACGGGCCGAGCTACGCGCTTCCAGCGTGGCCAACGGACATTTACGGTCACCCCATCCGCGCTGCCAGTCGACCAGGAATCGTGTAGGGTACGCACGTGACTGTCGAGCAGCTACACGTCCACCGCAGCAACCGCGTCGAGCGCCTCGTGGATGCGCTGTTCGACGAGGTCAACAAGCCGCTGAGCTCACCGTTTCGCAAGGAGCTGCTCGTGGTTCAGGGTCAAGGTATGGCGACCTGGCTCAACATGGAGCTGAGCCGCCGCGCCGGGGTGTGGGCCAACACCGAATACCTCTACCCCAAACACTTCATCGAGCGCATTTTCGACGCGGTCACGAGCCCTGCAGCTGGGCCCAAGGTGACGACCGAACAGTATTCGCCGGAATCGTTGACCTGGACGGTGGCAGCCCGACTGACGGCGCACCTCGACGATCCCGCGTTCGAGTCGTTGCGCAACTACGTCGGTGTGCCGGTCGACGAGGAGCGTTTGTTCTCGCTGAGCGCCAAGATCGCCGAAACGTTCGACGAGTACCTCACGTTCCGACCAGAGTTGGTCCGCTTGTGGGGAAAAGGAGAGGCGATGTTCGCCGAGCCGCAACTCGATCTCTTTCAGCAATCGCCGTCCGCGGACCCCGCCATCTGGCAACGACGACTCTGGCGAGACATAGAGTCCGTGCTCGGCCCGCAACACACCGCGGCGCTCGAGAAGAAGTACCTCGCCAGTCTGTCTCGCCGCAAGCACGCTCAGGGTTTACCGGAGCGAGTCTCGGTGTTTGGACTCTCGACGTTACCGCCGATGTACATCCGCGCGCTAGCGGCGCTCGGCAAGCTGATCCCGGTACACCTCTACTTGCAGAGCCCGACTCGGGAGTACTTCGGAGACGTGCTGATCGACCGCAAGCAGCGGGACGACAACCAAGACGGCAACCGTCTCGTACGGTCGCTGGGCACGCTCGCCGCGGAGTTCAATCAAGTGATTACCGAGAGCTGCGAGGCACAAGGCGTGGCAGAGGTAGATCACCACCACTACGAGGCCGCGGAGCCCGCGTCCCTCCTTCACCACGTGCAGCGTGATCTGCTCGAGTTCACGGAGCGGGTCGACCCCGGGCTCCGCGCAGACGGCTCGATCGTCGTGCATTCGTGTCACAGCCCGATCCGAGAGGTGGAAGTATTGCACGACCAGATCCTGCATTTGGTGCATACGGAAGGTTACCGCCCCCAGGACATCCTGGTGCTGTTGCCGGACGTCGAGGCCTACGCACCGCTGCTGGACGCCGTGTTTCGACGTGACGACGACCGGTTTCTCCCGTATCGGATAGCGGACCGCCAAGCCGACGCGGAATCGGCGGTCGTCAAGGCGTTCTTGCGTATCCTGGATCTCGTCTCGGAACGCGTGACTTCCGCGCAGGTGATGGACGTCCTCTCACTGCCGCCGGTTCGCAGGCAGTTCGGCCTGGAAGCGGCTGACTTGCCCACCATCACCGAATGGCTGGTCCAGTCCCACGTGACGTGGGGTATCGACGAAGCACACCGCAACCGCGAGGTGGGGGACGTGGCCGGCAACACCACCTGGCAAGCGGGACTGGATCGCTTGCTGTTGGGTTACGCCGTGGACACGTTGGGTGAGCAACTCGTGGCGGGCATCTTCCCCTATGAACACATAGAGGGGAAGAGCGCGCTGTTGCTCGGTAACTTTCGGCGATTCGCTTCGGTGTTGTTCAAGCACGTCGAAGCGCTTGCCGAGCCGCGCCCGCCGGCGGCTTGGCAGTCGAGCTTGGCTGCAGTCATCGACGAGCTACTTTCCATCTCCAAAGAGGAGTACTGGCAAAAGCAGTGGCTCGTCGAGGCGTTGGATTCTCTCGCTACCCTTTCTGAACGGGCCGGGTACGTGGACTCGGTAGGTGTGCCGGTCGTCAGGCGGCTACTCTACCAACGTTTGGAGCGGCAAGGCGCTGCGCGTGGCTTCTTGGCCGGTGGCATCACCATGAGCGCGCTCATCCCTATGCGCAGCATTCCGTTCGAAGTGATCTGCGTGATGGGCATGAACGACGGCGCGTTCCCTCGCGACGCCCACCGGACGGACTTCAACCTTCTCGAGCACGGGGACGACAAACGCCGCTATGGTGACCCGAACCGACGGCTCGAGGACCGCTATCTGTTCCTCGAAGCGCTGGCCTCTGCGCGCTCCAAGTTCATGGTGACCTACGTCGGGCAAAGCGTCAGAGACAACAGCGTCCGCTCGCCATCCGTGGTGGTCATGGAATTGCTCGAAGCCGTCCGTGCTTGCTCCGCGAGCCCCAACCTCGCCGAAGGGTTACTGGTGCGACACCCGCTCCAGCCGTTCAGCCCCCGATATTTCGACAACGGAAGCGCACACCTCTTCTCGTACGCTCGCGAGTTCGTCCCCAACTTCGACGACCCGGTTTCGAAGGACCGGGACTTCTTGACCGCACCGCTCGTTGCTGCCGAGACCGCGGAGGTGTTGCCGCTGAGTGAACTTCTGTTCTTCTTTCGGGCGCCCACCAGGTATTTGCTGGAGCGACGCCTCAAGGTGCGCTTCCAAGAGCAACTGGTGACCCTGGAAGAGCACGACTCCACCGAGCTCGATCCACTCGAAGCGTACCAGGTCGGCGCGCCGCTCCTCGATCAGCTGCGGCGCGGCATTCCCGCGGACGCCTCGATGGAAATAGCGCGAGCTCGAGGCGCCTTACCCGCGGGTCAGCTCGGAAAGTACGAGTTCCATCAGCTCGAGTACACGGCCCTTTCCCTCGCGGAGATCGCTAGCACGTTGGTCGGATCCGGTTCACCATCGCAAGTGCCGATCTCAGTCACCTGCGGTGGTCGTCACGTCGAGGGAACCGTCACCGACGTTTTCTCGAACCAGCGCGTTCACATCCAGTTTGCACGTGTCACCGGGCGAGGCGTACTGCGGACCTGGATAGAACACCTGCTGCTCGCAGTGGAACGCGCCGAATTCCGCGCCGATGGCGTTAGTTGGTTGGTGGGTCGCGAGGGACAAGGCGACAAGCCCGTGGTGTTGCGGTACGCACCGGTAGCAGAGCCGGCCGTCCTGCTTTCGGACTTGCTCGCGGTGTTCGAGCACGGCTGCCGTAGCGCGATCCCGCTGTTTCCAGACCTCGCTCACGATTTCACGGCCTCCAAGGATCAGCAACTCAACAACACGTTGATCCGGGGCTGGGAAGAGCTCCTGGGTCGCGATGCAACGGTCGCGCGCGTGTTCGGGAGGGACTCCAGGCTGCGGCTCGACGAGCCGATGCTCGCGACGCGGGACCCCGACTACCCGACGTTCCGAGACTTGTCTCGCCGCGTATTCGGTCCTCTGCTTTCACACCTTTCGAACTTGGGCGCGAGTGTCGACGATGAAGCCGTTTGAAGCCTTGAGTGTCCCTTTGGAGGGGGTCAGCCTGGTCGAGGCCAGCGCGGGCACTGGCAAGACGTACGCCATCAGCACGCTCGTGGTGCGACTGTTACTCGAACGTGGCCTGCAGATTGGGCAAATCCTGGTCGTGACCTTCACGGAGGCAGCGACCGCCGAGCTCCGCGATCGCGTGCGCCGGCGCTTGCAAGAGGCCGTCACCGTCTGCGACGTGCTGTCGAACGACGAAGACCCTTCGAACTGCGATCCCACGCTACTCTCGCTCGTATCGAAGCAAAGCCACGTCGCCTTGGCGCGGAACAATCTCGCTGCCGCGCTGCTGCAATTCGACAGCGCACCGATCTTCACGATCCACGGTTTCTGTCAACGCGTGTTGCGCGAGAACGCGTTCGCGACGCGCGTCCCATTCGAAGCGGAGCTGCTGCAAGACATTCGTCCCTTGGTCGAGGAAGCGCTCACCGATTACTGGCTGTCGACGTTCGGCCGCGCGCCCCTCCCGCTGATCGCCGAGTTCGACAAAGGGTCCAAAAACCGAGGCCGGTTTACTCCGGAGACGCGGGATCTCGAGAACCTCTCGAACCTGGTGGCGCAAGCTTCGCACCTGCACGTAATTCCCGAAGCGGTGGGCGGCGCGGCTGAGATCGCCGAACGCCGCGTGCGAGAGTTGTTCGAGGAGGCGCGCCGTCACTTCGACGCGCCTGTATTGAACACTCTGCTCAAGCCCATCTATCCCCGAGACGACCACCGCGCCGGCCGTGAAGCGGCCATGACCGCGTACTTCAAGAAACCCTTCGGCGCAGAACCGCTGCCCGACAAGTGCAAGTACTTCGATCCCAGCGAATGGAAGCTGAAGAAAGGTCTGGTACCTCCGGCTCACCCATTCTTCGACGCCGTACATCGCTTGCGTCAAGCCTGTGCGGAGCTGCAAGCTCGAGTCGACGAACACGCACTTCGTGTCAAACAAGAGCTCGTCCGCTACTTGCAACGCGAGGTTGCGCGGCGCAAGAGCCGACGTGGCGTACTGTCTTTCGACGACTTGCTCCAGAACGTAGCCGCAGCGCTGCGCGGCGCGACGGGACCGCGCCTGGCGAACACCATCCGCGGCAAGTATCACGCGGCCTTGATCGACGAATTCCAGGACACCGATCCGACACAGTATCGCATCTTTGCGACGTTGTTCCTACGCTCTGGCTATTCGAGCGATACCGCGCTCTTTTTGATCGGCGACCCCAAACAGGCCATCTATTCCTTCCGCGGGGCGGACGTGTTCGCCTATCTCGAAGCGGCCCACGCAGTCGCCGTTGAGCGTCGTTTCACGATGGGTACGAACTATCGTTCCGACGAGCAGCTGGTAGCTGCGGTAAACGCTCTGTTCCGCCGTCACCCGCGACCGTTCTTGTACGAATCGATGGACTACCCCAACGTTGCCGCGAACCAACGAGGCACGTCCAAGTTACAGCCCCAAGAGGTCGCGCTCGACGTCCGCTTCATCAGGCGACCACCCAACGTCATGGCCGCGTACTCGCGGCTCGACCTCGAGAAGTTGCTCCCCGAACGTGTCGCCGACCACATCGTGGCACTCTTGAAGTCGCGCACGACTCTAGACGGCAAGCCGGTGCGCCCCAACGCGATCGCGATTCTGACGCGCACCAACCGCGAAGCGTTCGACTGTCAGCGGGCACTTGCAAACCGTGGCGTGCCCAGTGTCGTGCAGGGTGATCGAAGCGTGTTCGAACAACCCGAGGCTCAAGAACTCCAGCTGATCCTGGCCGCGGTGGCAGATCCTTCCAACGCGAGTACGATCCGCACCGCGCTCGCGACGGAGCTGATGGGCATGACCGCCGAAGCGCTGGTGGCGCTGGAGACCGACGAGGATGCCTGGGACGATTGGGTCGAGCGGTTCCGCGAGTACCACTCGCGATGGCGCGAGGAGGGGTTCGTCCAGATGTTCCGGCAACTGCTGCTCGAGTGCGGCATCACGCAGCGACTGCTCACGTCGAACAATGGTGAGCGGCGGATGACGAACGTGTTGCACCTCTCCGAGCTCCTGCACACTCAGGCTCAAGCCGAACACCTCGGCCCCAGCGGCTTGTTGCAGTACCTGGCCGAGCAGCGACAGCGCCAGATGACGCCAACCGAGAGCGAACAGGTGCGGCTCGAGAGCGACGAAGACGCCGTCGTCTTGACGACCATTCACAAGAGCAAAGGTCTCGAATATCCGATCGTGTTCTGCCCATTCCTGGGCGGCGCCTATTCGTTCTCTACCCCCAAGCATTGGGTTAGCTTCCATGACGAAGAAACGCGAGACCACGTGCTCGACCTGGGAAGTGACGAGTTCGAGCACCACGTTCAATTGCGCTCGAAAGAAGATCTCTCCGAGGCCTTGCGGTTGCTGTACGTCGCGCTGACCCGGGCTCGTCATCGGTGTGTCGTCTATTGGGGGGCCATGGGTGACTTTCACAAGTCGGCAATGGCAGAACTCCTCTACGGACCGGAAGCGGACAGCGCCACGCTCAAGAAGGCCGATGACGAGGCTTTGGCTGCCCCACTTGCGGAGCTTGCCGATCGCCAAGCCGGCGTGCAGCTCACGTTCGAGCCTGCACTCTTGGAACGCTCCAACACCGCACCACCCACCGAATCTTTCGCGTTCGCGCGTCCGTCGAGCTCTTCGCTGACGGCGCGCGCGGTGAGCGACAGGGTGGCCCACTGGTCACGAACGGCAAGCTTCACCGAGCTGACCAAGTTGGCGTCGCACGTTCACTCGAGCGTGCCCGCGACCGACCACGACGAGCTCGTCGCCGAGACGGAGCCAGAGGAGGAGCTCGCCGTCGCGGCTGAGCGGGTCACGTTGGCGGGCTTTCCCGGCGGCGCCACGACTGGTAACTTCTTTCACGCCCTACTCGAGGACATGGACTTTTGCGCTCCCGTGTCCGAGGCGGAGGTCGAAGCCAAGCTGCTTGCTCATGGCATGCCCACCGAGCTCGTCGAGCAAGCGGTGGCCGGACTGCGAGCGGCCTTGGAGACGCCGTTCCACGATTCGCTGAGTCTGTCTCGCATAACGACGGATCACCGGCTGAACGAGCTAGAGTTCATGCTGCCAGTGACTGGCCTGTTGGGCAGCCGCGAGCTCTCGGATGCGTTCGCGCACGTTCCGAGCGAGCGTGTTCCAGCGACCTATGCCGACGCCGTGGCGAGTCTGTCGTTCGTGACGTTGCAAGGCTTTTTGAAGGGGTTCGTGGACCTGGTGTTCGAACACCAAGGTCGCTGGTTTCTCGTCGATTACAAGACCAACGACTTGGGTGACCTCTACACGGACTACGATCGCCTGTCCGTCGACGCGTGCATGCAGAGCAGCCACTACGTCCTGCAGTACCATCTCTACACGTTGGCCCTCGATAGGTACCTGTCGCTGCGCCTACCGGGCTACGACTACGACCGCGATTTCGGAGGCGTTTATTACCTGTTCCTGCGCGGCATGAGCCCGAACTACGGCGCCACGAGCGGTGTCTTCTTCGAGAAGCCACCCAAGAGACGACTCGAACGCTTGGCCCGCGCGTTCGAGGGCAGCATGAGTACGTCCAGTCGCCGCGAGCCTGCGGCTCCGTATGGAGGTGAGTGATGACTTCGGCGCTCCCCAACCGCTTGTCACCGGACAACCTGGACGCATGGCTTACGGCGGGCGCACTCTCGCCGCTGGACGTCGAGTTCGCGCGCCTCCTCCAACGCTTGGACCCCTGCGGTAGCCCGCTCGTGACCGTGACGGCGGCGCTCGTCAGTCGCGCGACCCAGGCCGGACACGTGTGTCTCGACCTCGAGCGCCCGGCTTCGATGCGACTGTTGGATCAACACGGCGGAGAAGTGCCCCTCGAGCTGCCGGCACGTAGGACCTGGCAGCAAGCGCTCGAGCACAGTCCCCTCGTTGGCAACGGCGAACATCCGTCGCCGCTCGTGTTGTCGGGCGCTAGAGTCTACCTTCACCGCTACTACGCGTACGAGCGAAGGCTCGAGGCCAATCTCACCCAACGGTTGATGTCCAACCGCGCCGAACTCGACCCGCAAACGCCCGCCATGCTCGGGCACTTGTTCCCCGAGAGCGGTCCAGGGGACCTGCAACGCCGGGCGGCGCTTTTGGCTTGCCTGCACCGCTTCAGCGTGATCTCCGGTGGCCCTGGAACGGGCAAAACGACGACCGTCGCCAAGGTGCTCGCGCTCCTGGCGTCGCAGTTCGAGGCCCGAGAGGAACCGCTGCGCCTGCAGCTGCTTGCCCCGACGGGCAAAGCAGCCACGCGGCTGGCCGAGTCGTTGAACCAGGGGATGAGCAAACTCGGGCTCTCCGATGCTCGGCGTGCCGCGCTGTCGGTAACTCCTTCGACGATTCACCGCGCCCTCGGCTACCAACCGAGGACGCCCACTCGTTTCCGACACGACGTTCAGAACCCGTTGCCGGCAAACGTGGTCATCGTAGACGAGGCGGCGATGGTGGACCTATCCCTGATGACGAAGTTGTGCGAAGCCGTCCCGACCAGGTCGCACCTCATCTTGCTGGGGGACCGTGACCAACTGGCGAGCGTGGAAGCCGGTGCCGTGTTTGGAGATTTGTTCAACGCGAGCACGAGCGTGGCGTATTCCGCTCATCTCTCACGGCAAATCTTCGAAATCGTGGGGGAGTCCGTCGAGAGCCGGGAAGCCAGCCCGCCCATCGCCGACTGTACGCTCCACTTGGAGAAGAGCTATCGCTACGCCGAACGGGGCGGCATCGCCGCGCTCGCGAAGTCGATCCGCGCCGGTGATGTCAAAGCGGCACTTGCCGCCGCGAGTTCGCCCGATATCCGTTGGATCGAACTGCCAGACGACAGCCACCTCGACGCCACGACCGAAGCGACGTTGCGGAGCTGCATCAACGATGGTTTCGCGACGCTGCGCGAGGCGCAAACGCCGGAAGAGCGGTTGGACGCGCTCGGGACGTTCCGTTTGCTCACGCCGCACCGACGTGGGGCGCTCGGCGTAGACGGGCTCAATGCACTCGCCGAGAACCTCGGACTAGGGGCTAGGCCCCGTGATGGCGCGTATGCGGGTCAGCCGATCTTGATCAACGAAAACGACTACCAATCCGAGCTCTACAACGGCGACGTCGGGGTCATCGACCACGGCAAGAGCGGCAAGCTGGCGGCGTTCTTCCCCGGGGAAACGCGCCTGCGCCAGCTGAGCCTCGCCCGCCTGCCCGCCTACAGCACGGTCTACGCGATGACGATCCACAAGAGCCAGGGGTCGGAATTCGACCGCGTGGTCGTCGTGTTACCCCATCACAGCTCACCACTGCTCAGCCGTGAGCTGCTCTACACCGCAGTAACGCGCGCCAAGACACACGTCACCTTGGTCTCGAGCCGCAGCAGTCTACGCGCAGCGATTGAACGGCGGGTCGAGCGTTGCTCGGGGCTCCGCGAGGCACTATGGGGTAACCCATGATCTCACCGGCAAGCCACGAGCAGCTGGCCGCCGAAGCTGTCTTCCAGGCTCATGTGAACCCGCGGCTTCTTCAGCCACGCATGGTCGGAGAGGTTGAAGGCCTCGAGGTACTTGGTGCGCACGTGAGCGTTGTCCGGCACGTTGTTCAAACTGCCGCTCAGCGCGTTACATACTTCGCTCGACGCAGCGACCGAGTCTTCGGATGGCGCGCGGGAGCGGACTTGTGAGTTGAGTTCGCCCTCCGGCACCATGAGCAGCGTGCCTCCGAGGAAGACGGTGGCTTGCAGGTCCATGAGGATCGCGCCGACCAAACGATCGTTATCGTCGATCAGCTGGGAGATGAAGAACTTGCCGCCCATCGTGACGTCTACTGGGTTTGGCGCTTCGCGGGCGGTGACGTCACTGCCGATCAACTGCTCGATACACCGGATGAAGTCTTGTGGCCGCGGCAGTCGCAGTTTGGGTAGCTCGGCCGTTTCGGGGTCGGGTGCCTCTTCCTGGACGGGGGCCACCTGCTCGACCGGGCGCTCGAGCGCTGGGGCAGCCACCGGAGCTTGGATGATCACGGGCTCACGCGCCTTGAGCTCCTCGATCGCTGCGGCCAACTGCTTGAGCTGCCCCTCGACCTCGTCGAGGCGGTTGGTCAACTTGACGTTGGCGTGGCGCAGCCGGACACATTCCGCGCGAACTTCGAGCAGCTGCACGTGTTGGGAGCGCTGGGCTGCGGCGCGGTGTTGGCGCTTGAGTTCGTCGATGTACGATGGCGCCAACACCGACTGAACCCACTCGCCGTTGACGACCTCGTAGCTCCTCGAATCGTGAACGGCGTCGGAGAGCAGTTCCGCGGCCCCGTGAGCCAGAGCGGAGAACTGAGCGGTGCGGCGCAGGTAGCCCAAGATGACATCGGGCCCCTCCAGACGTTGGGTGTGCGGGCGATAAACGTTACGCTCCACGGCCACCTGCCGAACGACCTCGAGCGCCCAGCGGCCGTCGCGCACGACCAGGCGCTTCGGGATCCCGCCGCTCAACAAATCACCACGCATACGACTTTGTGGACGGCTCGCTCGGCCGACCCTGAATCAAAAAGTACCCGCCCCACCAAAAAGCGAAGGCGAGCCACGCCCAGCTCGCCTCTTTCCTCCGGGAGCCGCGCCGGCGCCTCTTGCAACAGCTGCTCGTGACAACCGCCAGCGCGCCCGGCAGGCTCGGTGTGGGGGGCCAATCGCCTCAGCGGTACACTACGCTCGCACGCTCGCACGCCCGGTGTGTTTCGCGGTCTTGACGATCACCACGCACACGTCGGTGGCATCGAACCTCATCTGCGACACCATCACTTGCGAGCTCGCACCGCCCTCGATGTGGCCGTGGATGAAGATCGGTAAACCAATTTGCACCGGCGCACCTCTGGCCGACACTTTCGTCTTTACACCCCCAGCGATCATGTTGGCGATTTCGCCTACTGCGTCGTGGACGTCGTCTGGAGTCACCTCCTCCTCGGGCTCCATGCCCAACAAGCCACGGCTCAAGGTCCTACAACCTTCCTCGTCACTGACGATGCCGACGTGCAGCGAGTATTCTCCCGACAGGATTGGCACGTAGGCCCCACGGCTCTCGTCGGGTATCGCAGCGATTCGTTCGGGTGGTGTGCGATTGCCAAACGCCAACGTACCGTTGGCGATCTCGGACGCAACCTCCACTGCCGCTTGCTGCCAATCCGCAAGAGGCACGTCGCTCATTTGACCACCGGATCCAGTGCGGCCTTGAAGTCGTCCGCGGTGAACGGCTTGGCGATCAGGAACAAGGCGCCGGCGTCCGTTGCTCGGTTGCGCATCTCCTCGGTTCCTTCCGTGGTGACGAAACCAAGCTTCACTTTCGGGCCATTCGTCTTGATGTGCTCCGCAAGCTCGATGCCAGTCATGTTTGGCATGTTCCAGTCGGTCAGCACCAACCCGTATGCGGAGTTCTGGATCATCGTCAGCGCCTCTTTTCCGTCTTCGGCTTCCTCGACCTCGTGGTCGCCGAACCCCGCCTGACGCAAGGTACGCTTTACGATCATCCGCATCGCCCGACTGTCATCAACTACTAGGATCTTCATTTGGTCCAGCTCCTCTGACGTCAGCAGAACGGCAGTTTCCAAATATGCCTAAGATCGAGAGTCGACGTTTTCGCCCCGCTCGCCCTCGGTTGTATACCTGGGACCCGCGGGTGCACACATGCAGGCGGCGCTGCCTACTTGTCCGCCTCGGAGGACGCCTTGGTGGTCGGAGAAGCTGTCTCGACGCGCCCTTCCGCTTTGGGCAAAATGAAGCGACGCGCAAAGGCGAAGACGCCACGCTCGGTCTGCGCCATCTGCACCTCGGCCTCCTTCAACGCTGCCTCCCAGGCCAAGGAAAAGCCCGGGGTCGTCTCCAAGAGGCGGTGCACTGCGATGTCGTAGACTTGCAGCGAGCGCAGCTCGTGGCGACTCGGTTTCTGCTGCCAAGCCTTGACCGTGACCCGCAAGTTCTCGTTTTCTTGGCGAAGCTGCTCGAGTTGTCTGCGACGCTCGGAGTTCCCCTCTTGGGTTATCTCCATCTGGGTGTGCAAGTGGGCACGGAGCCGCGCTATCTCGCCGCGCAGCTCGCGTCGCCGCCACCAGCCCACGACGAACACCAACAGCGCAGCAAACAGGCCAATCGCGACTCCGTACGCGCCAAAACGCAAGTGATCCATGGTCATGGGAACGTTCCTAAGGGTTGACCCCGAGCGCCTGCAAGGCGTGCTCCACCTGAACGGCGGGCGAGCCTTTGGGGTCGATGTGCACGGCGTGCCAGCCGCATTCCTGCGCTGCTCGCACGTTGTCTAGGAGGTCGTCGAAGAAGACCACTTGTTCCGGCGCACAACCGAAACGGGCCAAGGCCGAAGCGTAGATTTCGGGTTCCGGCTTGAGTCGTCGAAGTTCGTGGGACGCCAACTTCACTTGGAGCGCACGCACCGTTGGGTATGCTTCGAGCTCCAACATCTGGCTCCAGTGATGGTCGTTGGTGTTGCTGAGGCAGGCGGTGGTGTAACCAGAGGCCTCGAGTCGGGAGACCAATGTGTTCATGCCCGGATACTCCTCGATCAACCAGCCATGATGCACGCTCTCAACTTCCTCAATCGAGTAGTGCCCTCCCGAAAGCGCGGCGACCTGCTCGAAGTATTGCGCGCTCGTGAGCTCGCCACGATGGTGAGCCAGGTGTGCTCGTTGCCAAGCAGTTACCGTCTCACGGCTCGACCAGCTTGCCGGCAGACCACGGGTGAGCCCCGCCGCTCTGGCCGCGTCCTCCCAAGCGGCGTGGATTCGGACGATCACGCCGCCCAGATCGAAACACACAACCGAAATAGCCACTCCCGGAGTCTAGTGATCGACTCGTCCGAGCAACAGAGTCGACGCCAGGTCCGCTTCTTTTCCCTGGAGTTCACAATTCAACCGTGCATCCGGATTGACGGATACACCACCGTGCGCTAGTCCATCCGGCGTGAGCCGCACCACGTCCGATCCCGCGTTCGTGAGCTGGATGAGCACTCTGGGTGACACTACCCGAGCGCGCATCTTGCGTCTCGTGGAGCGCCAGGAGCTGAACGTCGGGGAGCTGACGACGATCCTCGATTTGCCGCAGTCGACGACGAGCCGTCACCTCAAACAGCTGAGCGACGACGGCTGGTTGGACTCACAACGCGACGGCACGTCTCGACTATATCGGTTCGCAGAGCATCTCTCCGAACCGCAACGGTCCCTGTGGGACCTCGTGCGCGGAGGCATGAACGATACCGTCTGGGTCGAACGCGATGACGCACAGCTCGCGCACGTGATGGCTGCGCGCCGCTCGCGGAGTGAAGCGTTCTTCGCGGATGCAGCCGGAAACTGGGACGACTTGCGGGACGAACTGTTCGGCCCACAGCTGGAGTTGACGGTCGTTTCGGCGCTGCTCTCACCTCACCTCGTCGTCGCGGACCTGGGCTGTGGTACGGGCCGGCTCTCGGCGTGTTTGGCGCCCTTCGTAGACCGCGTCTGGAGCGTCGACAGCTCCGATGCCATGCTCAGCGCCGCGAGCAGGAGGCTCTCGACTCACCGCAACGTCGAACTTCGCCAGGGCGCTCTCGAACAACTACCGATCCCGTCTCACTGCATCGACGTGGCCGTGATGTGCATGGTGCTGCACTACCTTCCGGAGCCGCTCCGCGCGTTGAGCGAAGCAGCGCGCGTGCTCAAGCCCAACGCCAGACTCGTGGTGGTCGACATCCGCACGCACGAACGCGAGGATTTCCGATCGCGCATGGGTCATGTATGGTCCGGTTTCGGGGAAGACCAGCTCAAGCTCTGGCTCGCGCAAGCGGGGCTGACCCCGATGCCCAGTCAATTCCCGACGAGTCTCGTTGGAACTACGACGTCTCACGGGCGACCCGAAGTGTTCATTCAAGCCAGCTACAAAACAGATTCCCAATAAGGAGATAACGAACAATGTCCAAGAAGAATGACTACAAAGTTGCAGACCTGAGCTTGTACGAGCTGGGTCGCAAGGAGATCCGCCTCGCCGAGCAGGAGATGCCCGGTCTCATGGCGTTGCGCGAGCGCTACGGCAAAGAGAAGCCCCTCAAGGGCGCCAAGGTCGCCGGGTCCCTCCACATGACCGTCCAAACTGCGGTGTTGATCGAGACACTGGTCGAGCTCGGCGCCGACGTGCGTTGGGCTTCGTGCAACATCTTCAGCACGCAAGACTCTGCGGCCGCTGCCGTCGTGGTAGGCCGCAATGGCACCCCCAACAAGCTGGAAGGCGTGCCCGTCTACGCGTGGAAGGGTGAGACGCTGGAGGAGTATTGGTGGTGCACCAACGAGATGTTGACCTGGCCCGACGGCAGCGGTCCGGACCAGATCGTCGACGACGGTGGCGACGCGACGCTGCTGCTCATCAAGGGCTCGGAGTTCGAGAAGGCCGGCAAAGTTCCGGCTTTCGATCCTGCGAGCGACTCCGAGGAGTGGGGCGAGATCCTCAAGCTGCTCAGCCGCACCCTCAAGGAAACGCCGAACAAGTGGACGAACTTCACCAAGAACTGCAAGGGCGTCACCGAAGAAACGACCACCGGCGTCAACCGTCTGTATCAGATGCAGCGCGAGGGCAAGTTGCCCTTCCCCGCCATCAACGTCAACGACTCGGTCACCAAGAGCAAGTTCGACAACCTCTACGGTTGTCGTCACTCGCTGATCGACGGCATCAACCGCGCCACCGACGTGATGATGGCGGGCAAAGTTGCCGTCGTCTGCGGCTACGGCGACGTGGGTAAGGGCTGCGCGCAGTCGTTACGCGGTCAAGGCGCGCGGGTGATCGTCACGGAGATTGACCCGATTTGCGCGCTCCAAGCAGCCATGGAGGGCTACCAGGTAGATACCCTCGAGTCCGTGCTGTCGACTGCCGACATCTTCGTCACCACGACGGGCAACAAGGACATCATCTCCGCCGATCACATGTCCAAGATGAAGGACAAGGCTATCGTCGGCAACATCGGTCACTTCGACAACGAGGTCGACATGGCTGGCCTGGCAAAGTTCCCCGGCATCAAGCGCATCAACATCAAGCCGCAGTACGACGAGTGGGTTTTCCCAGACGGTCACAGCGTGCTCATCCTCGCGGAGGGCCGCTTGCTCAACCTCGGTTGCGCGACGGGTCACCCCAGCTTCGTGATGAGCGCATCGTTCACCAACCAGGTGATCGGTCAGGTGGAGCTCTGGACCAATCGCAACGCGTACAAGAACGAAGTGCGCGTGCTCCCCAAGAAGCTCGACGAGATGGTCGCGCGCTTCCACCTCGACAAGCTGGGCGTAAAGCTCACCAAGCTCACCAAATCGCAGGCCGACTACCTCGGCGTCGACATGGACGGTCCGTACAAACCCGAGCACTACCGCTACTGAGCGATCCGCCTGCAGTCGTGTAGTTTTCGAGCCGGAAGCCAAACTTCCGGCTCGACTCGGTTTGTGCCTGTGACGTCTCCGCCAGAGCGAGCGTAGTTTTTGGGCTTGTGCGCGTCTGCGCAACGTGTTCCGCTAACCCAGAGCAACCCCATGCAGCATCCTACCTGGGTCCACACGTGCGTCAAAGTTGGTCGACGACATGGGTTCGCCACCCGAAGCCGCGCGCGCCACAACGCGTTGAACGCCATCACGTGCGGCGCGCTCCTGCTGACGCTGGCTGCGACGGTCTGGTGTTGCAGATGGGCTTGGGAGGGATTGGGCGGCCATCCCTTCGCCTCCTTGGACCGAGCATTGGCGGCCGCGACGTTCACCGTCGCGGCCGTGGCGCTCACGGGTTGGTGTTATTTCGGACTATTGATCTTGGTCGTGCACGAGGCGTCACATGGAATGTTCCTGTTACACGCCGACTTGCGTTGGCGCCGCCTGCTCAATCACGTGAGTGGCGTGGTGGTCTGCGTGCCGTTTGCGATCGATTTCGTGAGACACTGGGAAGAGGGGCACTTGGTTCATCATCGAAAGCCCCTCGAAGCCGAGGATCCGCAGCGACTGAACACGCGAACGGGTGCGGCTTTTTGGCGGCTTTTCTGGTGCCTGCTGCTCATCCCAGGCTTCGCATTTTTCGAACGCTTCTTGACGCGCCGCAATCGGGCGCGCGGGGTGGGCAAAGGCCACTCGATGACGTCCTTCGTGTTGTTCTGGCTCGCGTTTGGCACGTTCACCTGGAACTTTGTCTCGCCGTTGGGGTTGGTCGTTCAACTGTACGGGCTACAGGTGCTCAGCGCGCTCAACCAACTCAAAGGCGCCCTCGAGCACGGTGGAGAGATAGGACGCAACCCCGACCCGCTGTTGCGCTCCCGCACGACTTTCCTTCCGCTACGATGGCTGCTCATGCCGTTCAACATCAGCCTGCACTTCGAACACCACCTCAATGCCACCGTCCCTTGGTACGCGCTCCCCGCCTACCACCGGGCGATCCTCGACCTCGTCCCGGTCGCAGACCGACCAACGTTCTTCGCGACCTCCGCCCTGGCCAACCTGCGATAAGCAGATCTGCGGCGTCACCCAGGCTGTTGATTTGCAGCGCTCGGCGCCCGAACGAGTGCACCGCTGGGCGATCGGTGGTATTTCTGTCGGTCATGTCTTTCTGGCCCTTCGCGCTCCGCTCCTCGTTGGGGGGCGCACTGCTCCCGCTGTTCATCGGTTGTGATGTAGCCACCGAATGCACCGCCGGCACGGAGCGCTGCGCGTGTTACGGGAACGGCACCTGCGAAGAAGGCTTGGTTTGTCTTTCCGAGCACTGCGTCGATCCCACGCCCGATGGGGATGCGGCGTCGCAAACTGCCGTCACGGGGCGATCGCCCTCCGACGGCGGAGCAAGCACGGTCGTCGACCCGGACACGGAGGTGGATACCGAGACGGAACCTTCGCCCTTCGACACCTCCGCTCCACCGCTCGCGTCGGCAGCGGCGCCGTTCCCGGACTCGAGTCGGCAAGAGGCCGAAACGTCGATCGCTCCAGGGCTGTCCACCAATCGCGAGCCGTCCACCAATCCCGGGCCTGCCTCGAACCCCGCGGATGCGACCTCGACTGGAGCCGTTTCAGAGCCCACCTCGAGTGCCGAGCCGCACCTCGATACCACCACCGACGACACGACCGCTACCCCCACACCCGTCATCCCGGAGCTACCTTCGCGGGCTACCACGGCGTTGGATGATCCGGCCTCGCCCGTAGCTGCCTCCTCTGGGTGTCCACTCAACCCCTTACCGCTGGACCTGCAGGGCGTGTGCTACGAGGAGGTACCGTGCACCGACGAGCCGTGCTCGGCGCAATTGGAGTGGGTCTTGGCGCGGGCCAATTTCGGACAGCTCGACTACTCGTTCACCCTCAGGGGTCTGAGTGGCGACGGGACCGTCTTGCTCGGAGATTGGGTGGCAACGGGCAACGCCGACCGTCGCGCGACCTTGTTACGCTGGGGCCATGATCGCGCTACCGTGCTCGATGCCGACACCAGCGCGACAGCGATCAACGCCGACGCGACAGCCGCCATTGGCGCGCGCGAGGCCACCGTGGATACGTGGGAGTTTTTGCGCTGGCGGCGCGGCGTCGCCGAGGTCCTGCCGCAGGACTGGGGAACGCCCTACGATATCTCCGACGGCACCACGATCGTGGGTTACAACCGCATCGAGTCCGTGCTGCGGGGTTTCAGCTGGACGTCGGGGGAGCCGTCTTACGCGACGACCATCGCTCTGCAAGCCGTGAGTGGCGACGGCGCCTCCGCGAGTGGCGTAATCGACAACGGCGGGCCCGTCGTGCTGTTTCACGCTAACGGCACGACGACGATCCCGCCAACACCCAACTTTCGGCCCGACGCCACATCGGACGTCAACGCTGACGGGTCCGTCGTGGTTGGCTACGGGTGGAGCCAGTCGACGGCGAAGAGCCCCATGTTCCGGTGGCGCGTAGTGGATGAGGCGGTGGACGTCATCGCGCCCCTCGGCGATTTCGAAAGCGCGTATGCGTCTGGGGTGACGGACGACGGCGAAGTCATCGTCGGTACCAACCTGACCGGGGCGTCGAATGGTCCCATCGAAGACTCCGAAGCGTTCTACTGGGACATACAGGGAGGCATGCGCCCCCTGGTCGAGGAGCTCGGGGCACGCGGGCTCGAGGTGCCTTTGGGGCTTTGGCTCAGCAATGCGCGCATCTCGAGGGACGGCACGACGGTAGCTGGTGAAGGTTACGACGGCAACTCACGAATCTTGTGGCGCGCACGACTGGCGCGCTAGAGTGCAGGGACGTCGTCCGGGCCCGCCGCCGGAGCACTCAACGCAGCTACTGGATGTTTGCCAATCATTGCCGGTCACGCGCGCCCCTCCTCTTTTTGGTTGGGTGTTCACTGTTTGCGGGTTGTCGTCACGAAACAACGAAGGAACGCGGCTCCGGGAGCGCGCCGACTTCGACGGCTCGCCCCACGCCGTCCGCGGCTCCCGAACCCGTGCCCGAGTCCCCCGCCGAACGATTGGCGGCGGCACGAGCGAGCGCCTTTCGAGCGGCTACCGAGGCGATAGCGGTCGCGCTTGCCGAACCAGCGTTGCCGGGGGCGCCGACGTTCGAGGCCAATCGCGCGGCGATGGTGGCGCGAGCCAAGTCCGAGCCAGTGTTCTTCGTGCGTGCCCCCAAACTCCCGGACGGTACGACCAAACAAGCACTCGCCCTGCGCAAGCAACTCGACGAGTCGGAATTCGGTTGGCGCGCCGTGCGCGAGTTGAGGAAGCTGCTGGAGCACGACAAGGCACTGGCCAAGGAGATCTTGCTCCCCGACGGCTACCTGTACAGCGAAACGCCCCAACTCGCGTTCGCGTTGGTCAGCCAGGTGCGCCCTGCGGATCTATTCGACGCCGAGGAGCTTCTCATCCAACGCGGCGCAGTGAACATGCGCGCGAAGAAAGACGCGGAGCACGGTTATGTTTACATCGACGGCGCCGAGGCCGGCAACCGCGTCCGCCTGCTTCACTTGGACCGTTTGAGCGACAGCGGTCGGTTTGCGCCGCCGATTCACCGGGACTTCCGCAAGCTCCGGGGCGGCCTGCACTTCGAGCAGGCGCGGGTGAAACACGTAACGGAAGGGAAGATCGTAGCTGAACTCCGCTATGGAGACTTTTGGGTGCCCACGCTGCTGAGGAGTGACGGGGCAGAGCTCGCTCTGGAGGCCGAAGCCGTCGACCCAACGATTTCCGAATCGCTCGCGCTCGCTCGGGACGAACTTCGTCGGCGCGCCGTCGCCGTATCGGCTTTGCGCGGAGCGATGCGTGCCATGATCGACGAGGCGTTGCCGTTCGACGAGCCAAAGACGGAGGTTGGTCAGGAGGACGGCAAGCTACGACCAGAGTGGGTGCACGCCTACCTGTCGGGGCGCAGCGTCTACGAGTACAACGAGGACCGCTACGAGGTGTTCGATGGCTCGGGCCGACCGCGTGTGCCCCAAGTATGCATCGATTTCATGATCGATACTTTCGAGCGAGCTGGCGGCGCATGGTGGCTGCCGCGCTCGGCCAAGCTCCGTCAAAAGACCCCAGGTCGTTTGAACCTCGGGGACTTCAGTCGTTCGCGGCTTCGCCAAACCACGTACTTGCGTGAGCTGGCTTTGGAGCGCACCGACATGTTCGAGGTGCTCGACGTGCCCGAGAGTGAACGCATCGAGCTCGGCTACAAGGACCAATTCTTCGCTTGGCTGAGCAAGCGGGTTTCGGATTTCCGCGCCGGAGACATGATCTTGATCCGCGGCCTCACGCCTTGGGACGAGGTCGAGGAGCACACTCACTCCTTCTTCATCTACGAGACGGACCCTCTCACCGGGGTGCCCATCGCTATCGCCGGTAACGCGGGGCCCGCCAACCTATGGTCGTGGGAGACGGAGGCCCGCCGCACCCCGAAACGCACCGTGCGCACGCGCATCCGCCCAAAACTAGCGTGGCTGGAGACGTTCATCGACACGGCGAGCCAAGCCCCCTTGGCTCCGCCACCGTTGGTGTCGGGCAGAAAGTGAACACCTGCACGACGGGCCAACGAACCTTGGAGGATGGCTCAATTGGGTCGCGCCACCTGCAGGCGTCGCATGCGTTTCTTGAGCCCGTGTCGCGTCATGCCCAAAGCGCGAGCCGCACGGCTGATATTCCAGTGTTCGGCGTCCAGAGCACGCAATGTCTCACCGCGTTCGACCTCGTTGGCGGGAGAGAGCGAGATGTCGATGTCGCTGACCTCGTCGGCGGATTCCGACTGGGGCCAAGAGACGTCCGCTCGTCGAATCGGTTGAGCGCCGGAGGCTGGACTGCGCGTCGAAGCTGAGACCGACTCTGGCGTCCCACGCGAGACCCCGAGTTCGGAACTGCGAACCAGCGCCTCCAAGCGAACCGCCAGCGCTACGAGTACGACCCACTGCTCGACCGACTGATCGTCGAGTGTAGCGAGTTCGGCCCCGGCGAACCGATTCTCCAGGACGAGCGTGACGACCCACCCCGGCTCGAGCGCGAGGGAGCCCAACACGGCTGTCCGCTTGGAGGCTCGGCTGACCTTGCGAGTTACCTGAACACCTTGGCTCGACACGCCCACCGCCGTCAGAGCCAGCTCTCCGAACTCGCTGTCGCGCAGCCTCTGGTCGGCGTACCCGAGCGGGTAACCGTCGCAATCGACGGCCGTCACGGTAAGGTCGCCACCACGCCGAACGACGCAAAATAGGCGTTCAACCTCGCTCTGCCGCACCAATTCGCGGCACAACCAAGTCACCTCTGCCGCCGGGCCAGTAGCCACCCGGGTTAGCAGCTCCCAGTACTGGTAACTCACGGCCGCCGAGCTTAACGCGACTTGGCCGCCACTAGCCAGAAATCTGGGCGGCGGCCGCTTCCGACCGAATGCCTCGACCGCCCCTGGTCCTCTCCTCGGCCATCCAGCCGAAGATGTTTCGCCCACCGTCGAGCGCCCTCCCAAACCGGTGATAGGGACAGCAAAACCTAATTTTTGTGAGTCTTAAGAAACACTGCCCGTGATAAGCGGCCCCTCACAATTTCCGGCAAGGATCCCCCCATGATGAAACTGAAACCTGGCGTTCTCACCGGCAAAGCTCTCACAGACGTGTTCGAGTACTGCCGCCAAAACAAATGTGCACTACCCGCGGTAAACGTGATCGGCTCGCATAGTGCCGTTGCGGCCATCGTCGCAGCCAAAGAAGCCAAGGCGCCGATCATCGTTCAACTCTCCCACGGCGGTAGCCAGTTTTTCGCCGGTAAGACGTTGGACAACACGAACCAGAAGGCGTGTATCGCCGGCGGCATTGCGGGAGCACACTTCGTGCGTTCGATGGCCGAAGCCTACGGGGTCCCCGTCGTGCTGCACACCGACCACGCTGCCAAGAAACTCCTCCCCTGGATTGACGGCCTGCTGGACGCCGGCGAGGCGTACTTCGCTCAGACCAAGCAGCCCCTGTTCAGCTCGCACATGCTGGACTTGTCCGAGGAGCCGCTGCACGAGAACCTCGAGATCTCGGAGAAGTACCTGAAGCGCATGGCCAAGATGAGCATGGTGCTCGAGATCGAGCTCGGTGTCACCGGCGGTGAAGAGGACGGCGTCGACAACTCCGGCGTCGACAACGCCAAGCTCTACACCCAGCCATCGGAGGTGATGGCAGCCTACGACAAGTTGAACCCGATCGGCGCCTTCACCGTTGCCGCATCCTTCGGCAACACTCACGGCGTATACAAACCCGGCAACGTGAAGCTGACCCCCAAGATCCTCAAAAATAGCCAGGAGTACATCCAGGCCGAGCGCAAGACGGGCCCCAAACCCGTGAACTTCGTCTTCCACGGCGGCTCCGGCTCTACTCCCGAGGAGATCACGGAAGCCGTCAGCTATGGCGTCGTGAAGATGAACATCGACACGGACACCCAGTGGGCGTTCCTCCACCCGATCAAGAACTACATGGACGCCAAGGACGCGTACTTGAAGTCCCAGCTCGGTAACCCAGAAGGTCCCGACGCGCCGAACAAGAAGTACATCGATCCGCGCGGCTGGCTCCACCTCGGGGAGAAGGGAATGACGGCTCGTTTGGTCGAGGCGTTCAAAGACCTGGGCGCTATCGGCCAGTTCGAGTTCTGAGCTCCATACGCGCTTAACGAAGCGCGCCACGAGATGCCCGGTCGTTGGCCGGGCTTTTCGCGTTTGTAGTGCGGCATTCCGCGCCAGGGTTCGCGCTCGGGTCTCGTGGCACCAAGGGTGGGTTTGGTGGAAACGGTCGCGCGGGCAAAAGTGTTCGCGCCGAACGGAAGCCCGATTGTCAACCGTCAACAACATTGCCAAAAGGCGGCATGACGAAAATGCCGGACCTCCCCGAGAAGGCCCGCCGTGATTGGCGTTCCTGGACGCGCTTTGCGTTCCTGCCGCCGCTGATCAACGCCCTCACGTCGTGGGTGCTTTTCGCCTGTGCGGTCGGTTTCTTGCCCGGCGTCGGGGCGTGGCTGTGGCGACGACGCGGCGTGGGACCGACCTTCGACATGAAGGACGAGAAAGCGCACCTGATCCGCATCAAGCTGACGCTGGAGGACCAACGCTCCGCCCTGCTCTGGGGTGTTGCGAGCTTGAGCTGTCTGGTGTTGGTTTACGCGTTGTTGGCGTGGCGCCGCCGCCGGGCAGAAGGTCGCTGGCCCAA